>CALARU010000386.1 GCA_937888715.1 uncultured Planctomycetaceae bacterium
TTAATAACAAATTACAAAGTAAAAATCATTCTATTTTTTATTTCCGCGGGGATGAAATTTGGAATGGATTAATTTAAGCCTATTTCTGTCAACATGCGTATAAAGTTGCGTTGTCCGAATATTCGAATGCCCTAACATATCTTGAACAGCTCGAAGGTCAGCCCCGCCAGACAAAAGATGGGTAGCAAAACTATGCCTAAGGGTATGAGGGCTAATTTTCCCGTTTAATCCTGATTTTAAAGCATATTTTTTAACTTGCTTCCAAATAATGATCCGATTTAGTGGCTTACCAGCTTTGCTCACAAAAACCATACTTGTGCTTGATTGAATCTTCACAAGCAATGGTCTTAAATTTTGAAGATAATCCCTGATTGCCAAAATCGCTTTTTTACCCAAGGGAACAATTCGTTGTTTTCGACCTTTTCCCGTGCATGTAATAAAACTGGAATCAAGGTGAAGATCTTTGAGTTCCATATTCACGACTTCAGAAACCCTGCAACCGGTGGCATAAAGGCATTCCAAAATAGCACGATCTCTCAAAAAATAACGGTCTTCCAAACTCGGAGCTTCTAATAACGTTGTTACAGACTCGGGGCTTAAAACGAAGGGTATTCTTGTCCAAAGCGCAGGCGCTTCTAACAATTCAACAGATTGATTTGTACTTTTCTCTTCCATTCGAAGAAAACGGAAGAAGTTTTTTAATGAAATTAAATGCCTAGCTATACTTGAATGGGCTAACGCCTTTTCTTTCAAAAACTCAACAAAATTCAAAAGATCATCAAGAGACGGATTCATGCACTTGGTTATTTTGCGCTCCAACGACCACTCAAAGTATTTTTTTAAGTCTCGCAAATAACTGACATAAGTGTTTTTTGAAACAGAACGCTCAGTTTTTAAAAAAGAACCAAATAAAGTTACTTGGGCATTAAGATCAGCAATTGTTTCTTTAAAACTAGCCATATATATCCTATTGCTAATGTTAGACTTAAGAAGAATAGCTATTAAAAATTCCCCTCCCTCTTAAGCGCTAATGTAAACTTAAATCAAAATAAGGTCTCAAGAACCTTAGAATCTAAATTGGTTTGGTTTTATAGCAGTAAACACCGTTAAAACTAGCACAACCGTAATTCCTTTAAAAGTATTTGCTTTTATGACAAGTATTTCAAAAAAGAAAACTATTGTTTTTTGGTTTAATGGAAGTTCAAAGACAAACGGAGCTATTTATGAAATATTATGCGATCACGATAATTGGATGTTTACTTCTAACGGTTGGTTGTAATCAACAATCCCAACGCCCAAGCACAGGAAGCTTCAAGCTATTCGGCACCTTGCGTAACCCCAAGAATCTTAACGACAGCCCCCCCACTGCACTTCCGATATCTACTCCGGCGCCAATAGGCATAGGCCCTGCACCTACGGATCCATTGCCACAATACTACCCCAACCCTAGTGCGCCTATTCCTAACCCATCCCCAGCTTTAAATTCGGGGCCAAATGGGACTATTTCGCAAAAAGTAAAAACACCTCAGTATTCTGGTACGATTAAACTTCTTCCTCCAGAATCAGCAGCAGGGCATGCAACCTTAAAGCCAAGTGAAGAAAAGCCAACTGAATCAAAAGAGCCACCTATTTCAAAAACTGAAACGGAACCTAAAAACCTAATCGGGAAAAACCAGCCTTTAGATATTCCTGGGTATTCATTAATGAGTAACTCAGTTGCAGTCGGATTATTACCCTATCCGGACGGCATAGATTGGCTAGTTAAAGAAAAATTTAAATCCGCATTATTCATCCACTCTTCAACACAAGAAACGAAAGCAATCACGTCTTTATTTGAAAAACGAGGAATGAAATTAAATTTATTACTACTGGAAGAATCAAATATAAGTGCAGAAAGATTTAATATTGAAATTTCAAAACTACAGAATTCATCACTACAACCGATCTATGTATTTGATCTCGATGGTTCAGTTGCGGCATCATTTTGGTATGTATACCTTCAGAAAACTACATTAAAATCTGAAAATGAAACCATGAACCAAATTACAAAATTAGGTATGAACCCAAACAAAACGGAACAAAGTAAGGGAATATTTAAAGCCGCTAAAAAACTAGTGTGGTAACAATGCTACAAAAATCAAATACGCTCGTTCCATCCATCTACCCTGGGTCAGTCTACAAATTTGCTGATCTTGATAAATACGAAGAAGCCATTCTAAATCCCAGCGAAGAATTTATTTACGCAAGGGATGGCCATCCAAATGCAGTGATAACAGCCAACGAAATTACGAAATTACACAATGCCGATTGGGGAATAGTTACAGGCAGCGGAATGGGTGCGATTTCTGCAGTATTCATGGGTTTACTATCATCAGGCACTAGAATCATTGCAGGAAAAAGG
Organism: uncultured Planctomycetaceae bacterium; assembly: GCA_937888715.1. Lineage (GTDB taxonomy): Bacteria > Planctomycetota > Planctomycetia > Gemmatales > Gemmataceae > UBA969. The sequence goes on from CALARU010000386.1 coordinate 2,402, forward strand.
CTTTACGGACGAACCCTAAAAATTCTAGAAAAAGATTTCGCTCGTTTTGGTGTCCAATGCAACATCGTAGATGAATGCAACCTAAACGAACTTAAATCAGCATTATCAACGCCCGCCTCAATTCTTTTCATTGAAACCATTACCAACCCAACTTTACGCGTACCTAATCTTAAAGAAATAAGCTTACTTACAAAAAAGAATAAAACACATTTGGTTGTCGATAATACTTTTGCAACACCTTTACTATGCAAACCTTTAGATCATGGCGCAGATATTGTAATTGAAAGCCTAACAAAAATCATGTGTGGTCATAGTGATGTAACCATGGGATATGTAGGCGGAAATCAAGGCACACAAGAAAATATAATTAAAGCTGTTAAAGATCTAGGTTTCCACGCAAGCCCCTTTGATTGTTGGCTGATATCACGAAGTTTAGAAACATTGAAATTAAGATTAAATCAAAGCTGCAAAAACGCTTTTGAATTAGCAAACTGGTTAAAAACAAGCCATAAAGAAATAAGAGTAGACTTTCCAGGATTACAAAACCACGAAGATTTTGAAATCTCGTTAAAACAATTTGGTAACTTTCCCGGACATTTAATTGCTGTTGAAATCCCAAAGGGCAGGGCGGGAGTGAACAAGTTTTTACAGGCTGCAATCAATATCCCTTTTTGCCCTAGCCTTGGCCACTCATCAACAAGTGTAAGTCACTCCTGGAGTACATCTCACAGGCAATTAACATCGGATCAAAAAATTGGACTCAAAATAACCGAGGGACTGCTTCGCGTATCGGTTGGCCATGAACCAATTGAGGAAATCATAAGTTCATTTGATAAAGGTTTAAGAGCTGCACAAGAATTTTAATCAGAGCCATTCTTCTTTTTATTGGACAAATAAATCTTTGTAATTTTATCGGTCAATTCTGGCAACTTATCCATCAGCCTTCTCAATTTTCGTGGCTTGCATGATTGCTGTGCATAAAGGGATAGCAAAGGCATGGCTATAGTTGAATCCACATAAGCAGTTACAGTATCAGGGAGCTGAGATTCATCCACTTTACCCCAAGTCATAGCTTCTTGAGGAGTTGCTCCACTTAACCCGCCAGTATCGGGTCTGGCATCAGTAAATTGAATAAAGTAATCATGTCCTTTTTCCTCAAGACCAAGGACTTCCTGAATTTGTGGTTCCGTTTGCAATATAAAATTCTTTGGGGATCCACCCCCGAAAATTAATACTCCGCTTTTTCCTGTAGTTTTGGCTTCATATACTATTGCAGCCGATTGGTTAACATCCAAAAGCGGATTAATGGCCAAACCATTCCCTTCAAGTTGTAATGCAGCAAGATTCATTCCTATAGAGCTATCACCTGGAGAAGAAGTAAAAACTGGAACGCCAGCACGGTATGCAGCAGCAAGAAAACTTTTTCCTACATTTTTTGTTTTTTCTTCGTGAGCAGAAAGATACTTCCCAGCAAGATTGTGAAATTCCGCAGTACCCATTGTTTTTTGAAAAGCTTCACCACGACTCAACTGACGAAAAAACAAATCCGTACCAAGTAAATTCTCATAATCGAAAACAATATCATAAATTCTTATCACTTGATGCGCTTTAAGTTGGTGATCATCCAAACCAGGACGGGACTGATGCAACTCCATTCCGAGAGCAAAATGGGTGTCATGATAAATATTTGCACCCGTACTTACAATCCAATCAATAAAGCCAGCTTCAATCAGAGGAACAAGACAAGACATTCCTAAGCCCGCCGGAGTAAGAGCCCCACTAAGCGCAACTCCAACAACACAATCAGATGCAAGCATTTTATCGGAATAGATTCGACAGGCTTCACGAAGTCTTCCGGCGTTATAAGAAAGAAAAATATCATCAATAAGTTTTTTACAAGAATAAGAATCAACCAAAGCTGGGGGTTCTATTTTCTTTTGACTTATTTTTTTAATGTACTCTTGGCACTTTGTTCTTTTAATAGTCATTCATTTACCCTTTAAAACAAAGGCCATATACATCTAAATCGAAGTATTACTTTTTAAAATCTAGCGAAAACGCTTCAGCACTCAATGGTTTATCAGTTGCAAACTTAACTAAATCATCCCACGGCAGAGACTTCCCTGATGAAAAAATTTTGTTACGCATAAAATCACCCACCTTTAAATTTCCCTCATATATAACTTCTGAGGGCGATTTCCCCGGATATAAGTCCTTGGTGATGGCGTGATGTACTTGCGAAGCAAATAGTTCGCCAAGCATATAATTATGGTAATAGACAGGCGCACTTACAATGTGGATCTTACTAGCATAATCAGCAGAATTCCGATTCACAGGCATGGAAATACCTTGGTATTTCTTGACCAAAGTCCACCATAACAAATTCAAATCTTGCTTTGGATCTTCATACATCCCTTTTTCAAAACGAAGCATCACTTGGCACCATCTTGAAAAAATCAACAAACGATTTTTAAGGTTTTTCGATGCAGCGGCATCAAACCCTTCAGAATCTTCAACTTTTAAACCCATAGCTTTTAAAAACGAAGACCTCTTTGTCAAACGTTCAAACATCATTGCCACACCTTCAGTTGTCAAAATATGACATTCAGACCTTAAAAGATAAGGCAAAGAAGCGGGAATATTATTATTGTTCGAACTATAAACTGCATGACCAAATTCATGCAAAAGAGTGGATGCCCAATAATCATCTGGTTTAACATTTGCAAGAACCCTTACATCCCCTGATCTATCAATATCAGTACAGAATGCATGGGGGCTTTTACCCTTTTTTTCATATAAATCGCTATTGGCAATAACGCGATCAATAGGAAGTCCAATTCCTTTATAAAACTTCTGTGATAATCCTAGTAAATCGGCTTTTTTGAACGGACCATCCAAATCTAAACCAAAGATTGCAGGTGCTTCTTGAAAAAAAGGGTCATGGTAATGCCACGCTTGCAATTGTTCTTTTTTTATTTTGTAATTCAACGCCAACTTAGAATCTATTTCGTCTTTAATTTGCTGAAAAGGCTCACGGGTAAGTTCATCAAGTTGATCAAAAATCTTGATTAAATCACTAGCCTTTTGTTCGTTTAAAAAAAGCTGCATTTCGTGATAATTCGAAAATTTCAAATGACGAGCTATTTGATTTCGAGTGGCTACAAGTTCTTTCAAATCGTTCTCAAGGATATTACCAACCTTTTTTCCAGCTTCCCAAGCTTCTTGACGAAGATTGGAATCAAGAGAATTCTTTAATATACCCCTAACATTGTTTTCAGTACTGTCTTTTCCCTGAATTACAGGCCTGAAAGAATTAAAAGATTGTTCAACCTTATTTGATAATGCCGAAGATTTTTTAAGCAAATCCAAAGGAACTTGTTTTTCAAGATAAATCAAAAACAATACATCAACACTGCGGGAGAGGATTGGGTCGGTTATTTTTGCTTTATTATCTTTCAAAGATTTAATTTCTTGAAACAAGTTAGCATTAGCTAAAGCCTCATCAATTTTATTTTGGGCCTTTTCTTTTTTATCAAAATCGGATGAACTTCCCGTGGTATTTGCATTCCACCAGGCAAGGTTTGCAGCGATTTCTAATGGGCGCATTATCAATTCGTGTTTATCAAGAAAACTTTTAGCAGCTTTATCCATGTTTTGATCACCAAAAACATTACTTTTCATAAATAGCATAATCAAAAGAATTGAGGATAATTGTTTAAATCCCATGTTAACCCCTAATTAAATTTATTAATTGCTATCTTATTATTGTCTAAACATTAATATTGATAAAGACTTATATTTTAATTTCTTTAACAAATTTAAATTCTGTAGATAAATCCCAAATCTGTTGAAAAGGCCAATTATGCTTGAATCCGAAAAATCAATTTTGCTCGTAGAAGACGACACATCAACACGGCTTATAATTCAAAAAAGCATATCGAAATGGGGTTGCAAAATCTTATCTGTTTCTTCTGCTGAAGAAGCCATCCGCGTAGTCAATATGATTACACCAACTCTCGCATTAATTGATATTTCATTACCTGGCATTGACGGGATCACTCTAGCCGAAATGTTGCTCAAAAAAAACGTTACTGCAGTTGTTTTAATGACGGCAGATAAAAACCACGCAACAAATACTGCATTGAAAAACCACAAGGTAATTTGCAAGCCTTTTAATAATGACGAATTAAAAGAAATAGTAATGCAAACGTCATTTATATTTGATTAGACAAATTTAAGAATTAAATTTTTGTAAAAGGTATTGTTCAAAAAACACTTTATCGAGTTTTAGCCCTGTTACTTTTTCGCAAAGTTTTCCAGGCAGATATCTTTTACCATGAACATGGATATTTTTTTTTAGCCACTGGCGTAATTCAAAAAGAATATCAGCGTTAAGGGCATTTTCATTCCAAGCTATTTCCTTTTTAGCTTTAGCAACAAATTGCGCAGCATAAAGATTTCCTAAAAGATAAGTAGGGAAATATCCAAAAAGACCAGCACTCCAATGGATGTCTTGCAGGCATCCCATTGCGTCGTTTTTAGGCTTCAAACCCAAATAAGTTTCCATTTTAGCATTCCATGCTTCTGGAAGGTCTTTGATGGAAAGGCTTTGTGAAATTAAATCCTTTTCAAGTTCATAACGAAAAATGATGTGAAGATTGTAAGTGACTTCATCAGCATCCACCCTGATAAAACCTGGCTGAACTTGATTAATTGCTTTATGAAAATCATTTAAAGATACATGAGCTAATTGTGCAGGAAAAAACTTAATAGCAAGCGGGTAAATAAAACGCCAGAATTCCAAAGATCTTCCAATTTGATTTTCAAGAAGGCGAGATTGTGACTCATGAATACCAAGAGAAACAGCCGTTCCAGTCGGTAATCCAAAATGGTCCGGATCTAAACCTTGCTCATACAAGCCATGTCCTGCCTCATGCAAAACACCAAATAAACCTGATGAAAAATCTGAAGGGTTAAATCGAGTGGTAATCCTACAATCGCCTGGCCCGATACCACAGCAAAAAGGATGCGCAGTTGTATCAAGCCTACCTGCATTAAAATCAAATCCACAATAGCCTGCAACAATTTCGCTAAAAATCTTTTGTTTTTGTTCAGGGTAGTTTCCCAAAATTAAGCTGCGCTTATTTTCTTTTGCACAATTATTTAATACCTTAATAATCGAATCTTTTAACGGATAAAAAATCGAATCTAACTCGATAGAAGTTGCGCCCGGTTCATAATCATCTAGCAAAGCATCATAATTTGCCTGACCATTTGCAAGGCACTTCGCTTCCTGCCTTTTAAGATTAATAATTTTCTCAAGCCATGGTTCGAACAAGCTAAAATTGTTTTGAGATCTAGCTTCCTGCCAAGCCTGTTGGGAATATACAAATGTTTTTGAGAGTTCTTGAACCAAAGAAACGGGAATTTTATTTGCGCGGTTAAATACGCGAATCCATTCTCTTGCATTAACACTCATGTCGGAATCTGAAGGAAAAACAGCAGATTCCGAAGCAAGTTCCATCAATGCATCGCAAAGCCAAGAATCAGTAACTAGTTCGTGGTGCAATTTTGAAAGGGCAGAATTCTGAAGGGCACGAAGGTCTGCCCCGCCGGGGGGCATATTCGTTCTTTCATCCCAGCCTATTAATTCTGCACAAGATTCAATAACCCGGGCATTCTTAAAATGCTCTTTTAATTTCAGGTATTTTAATTCAAGATCCATCTGAAATCCTGGCAAATTAAGCCATGTTCATATTCATAAGAAATTCAGCATTTGTTTTGCATTTCTTAAGCCTAGACACCATCAATTCCATCGCATCAACAGGGTGCATATCCGCCAGTACTCTGCGAAGAGCCCGGACTCTATCCAGTTCATCGGGATGCATAAGCAATTCTTCTTTTCGAGTACCGGACCGGTTAATATCAATCGCCGGCCATACTCGTTTATCTACCAACTTTCGGTCGAGATGAACTTCCATATTGCCAGTGCCTTTGAATTCTTCAAAGATAACTTCGTCCATCCTGGAACCTGTATCGATCAATGCCGTTGCAAGAATTGTAAGGCTGCCACCATTTTCGATATTTCGCGCAGCACCAAAAAATCTTTTAGGTTTCTGCATTGCATTAGAATCAAGACCACCACTGAGCAATTTACCGCCGGATGGTGCTTCCGAATTGTGAGCCCGCGCAAGCCTTGTGATTGAATCTAAAAGAATGATCACATCCCTGCCGTCTTCTACTAATCTTTTTGCTTTTTCCATTGCGATTTCACTGACATGCACATGATCCGTAGAAGGTTCATCAAAAGTACTGGCTACAACTTCAGCGTTGGCACTAGCAACAGAACGAACCATTTCTGTAACTTCTTCAGGGCGTTCATCAATAAGCAAAACGATCAAATAAGCATCTGGGTGATTCTGTTTAATAGCTTGAGCAATGCGCATTAAAAGAACAGTTTTACCAGCTCTTGGCGGAGAAACGATCAAACCACGCTGACCTTTACCAATGGGGGTAATTAAGTCAACAACTCTGGTTGAAAGGTCCCCATCTGAAGTTTCAAGAAAAAGTCTTTTATTAGGATGAAGTGGGGTTAGATCTTCAAAAACAACAGGGCGAGCTCGCTCATCTGGAGCACGACCTTGCACAAGTTCAACTTGCATCAAAGCGAAGTTGTCCTGCCCTTCAATCGGCAAGCGAATAGGGCCTTCAATCATAAGGCCAGTGCGTAAACCAAGCCTGCGTATTTGACTTGGGGAAACATAAATATCTTCTGGAGAAGCCAGATAATTATGCGCCGCACTACGAAGAAAACCATATCCATCGGGCAGAACTTCCAAAGTTCCGGAACCTTTAACGGCATTACCGCGCTCAATTTGTCTGCGAACTACCGACACAATTAACTGTACACGGGTCATCCCAGTGTGTTCAGCTATACCTTCTTTTTCGGCATGCGCAAAAAGTTTAGGCATTGGAAGCCTATACAAATCATCAAGTCGTGTGCTGGTTTGCACCTTGGCAACTGGAGTTATAGGCTGTGCCGGTTGACTTGATTCAATACTGCTTGAAGGGGAAGCTTGTTCTGGAGATTTGCGAACTACTCTTTTCCTAGCTAGGTTGCCCATCCCTTCGTCGCCGCGTGCGACGGACATAATCAATCCTCCATTGTGGACTTTAAAAAAATAAAATGTGATCCATGATTTAACAAGACTATTAAGCCTGGAAGGTCTTAAAAACTAGCTCAATAATTACCACTGTTCTTTGCTGCTTGGTTAAATAACCAGTTAAGGTGGTTTATCTTGAACAACTATAAAATAAATCTGACTAATTTAGATTATAAAGTTATTTGAAAAAATGCAAGTATATTTCTTAGTCTTTTCAGTATTCTTGACACACAATAGCCAATGTTCTTTTATATTTTAACAACAATGGCAAAATATCAATAATGACTCCATTAAAACTATCCCGTGGAAAATGCCTGCCTCTTGGTGCCACGCATTTAAATAATAGCATTAATTTTGCATTGCTATGCAGGCACGGAACAGAGGTGCATCTTGCATTATTTACACTCGAATCCAAAGAAGCAATTGCAGAGATTGTTCTACACCCAAGAAAAAGTAGAACAGGCGACCATTGGCATATTGCTGTTGAAGGCTTACCCGAATCATTTTGCTATGGGTGGAGAGTTAATGGCCCCCAGTCACCCATACATCGATTTGATCCTGAACACCTCCTTTTAGATCCTCAATGCAAAACTATTTCTGGGGGATCGGAATGGGGGGTTAATGATGAATCCATGGCCCACTACACTTCTAGGCTAAGTATTTTCACAAATAACGAAATCCCCCAAATGGAAGACACGCATCTATGCACTCCCATGGAAGACAGCATCATCTACGAAGTTCATGTCCGCGGATTTACATGCCATCCAACTTCCATGACTGTCAATCCTGGAACTTTTGATGCGTTGATAGAAAAAATCCCATACTTAAAAAATCTAGGTATAACAGCAATCGAACTTTTACCTGTTCATGAATTTGATGAAAATGATTGCCCCTTTTTTGACCCCGCTACTGGTAAAAAACACCGCAATTTATGGGGCTATAACACTATTTCATTTAATGCCCCTAAAACTTCATACGCAAGTGTCGGAAATATAAACCAACACATTGTTGAATTCCGAAAAATGGTTCATGCATTTCATATGGCAGGAATTGAAATCATCATGGATGTGGTTTTCAACCACACTGGGGAAGGAAATCATCGCGGTAGAACTTACAGTTTTCGAGGGTTAGATAATTCCACCTATTACATGGTAGACAAAGATGGGAATTACTTTAATTTTTCCGGATGCGGTAACACCTTAAATTGCAATCATCCGGTCGTACGAGAAATGATTACAAACAGTCTGCGATTCTGGGTTGCAGACATGAATGTTGACGGCTTGCGTTTCGACCTCGCATCGATACTAGGCAGAGATTATCTCGGAAATGTTTTAGTAGAACCACCAATCGTAGAAATGATTGCAGAAGATGGCGTGCTTGCTGACACCAAATTAATTGCTGAACCATGGGATGCCGCAGGGTTGTATCAGGTTGGACTTTTCCCCTACGGCAGAAGATGGAGCGAGTGGAATGGCCAATATCGCGATGATATTCGAAGATTTTGGCGTGGAGAACCAGGGATTGCTTCTTTACTAGCTACTCGTATTTGCGGGAGTTCTGATCTATACGAATCTTCAGGGCGAAAACCTCGACACAGCTTAAATTTTATTACCTGCCATGATGGGTTCACACTCTGGGATCTTGTAACTTACAATGTAAAGCATAACTTTCGAAACGGCGAAGGAAACAATGATGGTTGTTCAGAGAATTTCAGCTGGAATTGCGGGGAAGAGGGCCCAACAAATGATCCCTACATCCTAGGTTTAAGAAAAAGACAGGTCAGAAACTTTTATGTCACCTTGTTTATTTCGCAAGGTGTTCCCATGATGCTATCTGGCGATGAATTTCTACGTACGCAAAAAGGCAATAATAACGCTTGGTGTCAGGATAATGAAATTAGCTGGACCGATTGGTCCTTTTTAGAAAAAAACTCAGACTTCCATCGCTTCACTAAAGAGATAATCAAATTGCGGCTCGCACATCCAGCTTTAAGGAGACGAACTTTTATGAAGACTGGAGATGTCATTTGGCATGGCATTACGCCTTTAAATCCTGATTTTTCAACCGACAGTACATTCCTTGCTTTTGCTTTAAATGGTTTAAAAACCGGCAGAGAAACTGATGCAGACTTCTTTGTCGCTATGAATTCGGGTAATGAACCAGCGGAATGTAAAGTCCCTGCTTCACCAACAGGAAGACCATGGCGCCGAATTATCGATACCGCAAAAGCTTCGCCTCTAGATATCGTAAGCTTTCATGAGGCTCCCAATATCGCTTTTGAAAGCATTTACCCTGTTGAAGCAAAGTCTTGCTTGGTATTGTTATCAGACAAATAAAGCCAGAAAAGTAAGGATTACTTTCTGTTTAATTTGGCACTTGCACGAACAATTGCGCGGGCGCGATCTTTTAACTTTGACCGCTCGCTTGATGTTTTACCTTCAAGATTTGAATCAATAATAGCTTTAGCAGAATTAACATCCAAAGCTGAAAGCTCGGTAGCCCTTGGGGTCAACAAGGTAACAATATTATTAGAGATTTGTACCGTTCCACCTTCGATAAAGAAAAAGGAATCGGTAGAGCCGTTACGAATACGAAGGGAGCCAAACCCAAGCTTAGAAACTAAGGGAGCTCTATTGGGAAGGATACCCATTTCGCCATCAAACAGAGGTATAACCAAGGAATCAGATTCTTGGTCAACTAAGGCCTTTTCGGGTGTCACCACAACACAATGAATTTTGGAATTGTTTTCTGCCATGGTTTACTTACCTGCCGCCATTTCTTTGGCTCGCTCAGCCGCTTCTTCAATAGCCCCTACATAAAGGAAAGCCGATTCAGGAAGATGATCCCATTTTCCTTCGCAAAGCTCTTTAAAGCTTCGGATGGTATCTTGCAAAGAAGTAACTTTACCAGGCTTACCAGTAAATACTTCAGCAACGATAAATGGTTGGGATAAAAAGCGTTCAATTCTTCTAGCGCGAGAAACAACTTGCTTGTCATCAACGCTAAGTTCTTCAACACCAAGAATAGCGATAATATCTTGCAATTCGCGATATCTTTGGAGGATTTGCTGTACCTTGCGGGCAACACCATAGTGTTCAACGCCAACAACATTTGGATCCAAAATATTGCTATAGCTGGCAAGAGGATCAACAGCAGGGTAAATACCTTTTTCAGATATTTTTCTTTCAAGATAAATAAACGCATCAAGATGCTGGAAAGCATTTGCAGGGGCAGGATCGGTTGGATCATCAGCAGGAACATAAACAGCTTGCACGCTGGTAATAGCGCCCTTGGCTGTCGATGTAATTCTTTCTTGCAACTCGCCCATTTCGGTAGCGAGAGTAGGCTGGTAACCTACAGCACTAGGCATACGGCCTAGCAATGCAGAAACTTCAGCACCTGCCTGAGAAAATCGAAAGATATTGTCAACAAACAAAAGAGTATCTTTACCAGTAGCATCACGAAACCATTCAGCCATGGTAAGCGCGGTAAGAGCAACTCTAAGGCGTGCACCTGGTGGTTCGTTCATCTGACCAAACACCATAGCAGTCTGAGTAATAACTGATCGATCAGTTTTACCAATTTTTGTTTCTTGCATTTCCAGCCAAAGATCATTACCTTCGCGGGTTCTTTCACCCACACCGGCAAAAACCGAATAACCTTCGTGCATGGTGGCAATACGGGCAATAAGTTCGGTAAGAATAACTGTCTTACCAAGGCCAGCACCACCAAAGAGACCTGCTTTTCCACCACGAACAAGTGGGGTCAAGAGATCAATAACCTTGATACCGGTTTCAAAAATTTCTGTTTTAGGTGACAGTTCAGAAAAAGCAGGCGGTTCACGATGGATCGGCCTTGTTTCAGTCGCGTTTACCGGGCCTCTACCATCAATGGGTTCGCCAAGCAAATTAAATACCCGACCTAAGGTTTGTTCGCCTACAGGAATAGTTACTGGCGCACCAGTATCAATTACCTTCATGCCACGAACCAAGCCTTCAGTTGAGCCCAAAGCTACGCAACGAATACGATTCCCACCAAGATGCTGCTGAACTTCACCAGTAAGATGAAGAATAACATTCTTGTAATCTGAATCGATTTTAATGGCGTTATAAATTTCTGGAAGGTGTCCTTCAGGAAACTCAGCATCAAAAGTAGATCCGATGATCTGAACAATTTTACCTTCAACTATTTTTCCAGCATTTGCACTAACCATAACAAAAAACCCTCTCTAGTCAAAAATCATAAGAACCCGGATTTTTATCAAAACTTATTCAAGCGCAGCAGCGCCACCGATAATTTCAGAAATCTCCTTAGTAATCTGAGCTTGTCGAGCTCTGTTATATAGCAAGGAAATCGCTTTGATCATATCATCTGCATTTTCAGTTGCGGCTTTCATAGTCACGCGTCTGCCAATTTGCTCGCTTACTGCAGCATCAAGAAAACATTTAAAAAGTGAAGCTTTAAATGCCTGTGGAAGAAGTTCAGCAAGAATTTCTTCGGCGCTAGGCAAAAACTCGTAACTTGTATTATCATTCTTCTTAACAGCAGTTGCAGAAGATTCATTCGGTTTTGCAAAAGGCAGGATAGTTTCAACAACCGGAAATTGTCTTGCTGGGTTCAGAAACTTCATGTAAGCAACATCAACGGCATCAACATTACCAGCAACAAATTCACGGATAAATTTATCTGCAAGAGGTTCAACCTCATCAAACCTAGGCTTATCTTCAAAATTGATATAGGTGGCAACAGGAATAATTTGCTGGTACTTAAAAAAAGAAATTGCGCGCTTACCGCTAAGTTCTAAGAGCGTTTCTTCTCCCCTAGATTTAGCAGCATTTAAACTATTGGTTGCTTCCCTTAAGATGCCTGCGTTGTAACCACCGCAAAGGCCCCTGTTAGAGCAAATAACGAGCAAAATCCTCTTGGAGATTTTTTCGCGCTTTACCAAAAGAGGGTGAGTTACATCCTGAGCAGACGCAGAAAGTTCAGCAGCAATCTCAGCTATTTTCTTAGTATAAGCTGCTGCTTCTACAGTCCGATCCATGGCTTTCTTAAAACGCGCAGTGGCGATAAGTTCCATGGTCCGGGTTATCTTGCGAATATTGCGGATCGCTTTTCTTCGAACCACAAGTTCACGAGTTTTTGCCATAATTAAACACCTTACCCAATATTAGCCTTTGAACTGAAAACCAAATTCATTAATCGATGCTTCCAGCTTTTTGACAAGATCTGGAGACAATTTCTTTTCGCTTATCAAAGTGTTTCGAACTTCAGGTTTCTGTTCTTTCATGTAGGCTAGGAATTGTACTTCCCAAGCCTGAACTTTTGACCTTTCAACTTTATCTAAAAAGCCTTTTGTTGCAGCAAAAATAATCATTACCTGATCAGCAACATTCATTGGCTTATAAGGTGGTTGCTTTAATATTTCAACAACGCTGTACCCTCTATCCAACTGCGACTGGGATGTTTTATCAAGTTCAGTTCCTAGTTGCGCAAAAGCTTCAAGCTCTCTAAACGAGGCAAGATCCAAACGCAAACCACCAGAAACTTGCTTCATTGCTGAAATCTGAGCTTTACCACCCACGCGGGAAACGCTGATACCCACATCCACAGCAGGCCTAACGCCAGCGTTAAACAAAGAACCTTGTAAATAAATTTGCCCATCGGTAATCGAAATAACATTGGTTGGAATGTATGCAGATACTTCACCTTCCAAAGTTTCAATAATAGGAAGAGCAGTTAATGAACCGCCAGAAGTGTTAACTTTTGCAAGCTTATGATTTAGGTGCTTGGGAAGATCATGCTTTAACGCATGCTCTTTTCCTGCTGGCCCAACATAAACTACACCTTTGCCCGCTTCATCACGGTTAACGCCCCAATCGTCTGTAACATTTGATTCATCAGAATTTTTGTCAATAATTACGTAGCGCTCTGCAAGCTTTGCAGACCGTTCAAGCAAACGCGAATGTGCATAAAAAATATCACCAGGATATGCTTCACGACCAGGAGGACGGCGCATAAGAAGTGATAATTGGCGGTATGCTGCTGCTTGTTTACTTAAATCATCGTAAACGCAAAGCGTTGCCATGCCTTTTTCATACATGTAATATTCAGCCATTGCACAACCAGCATAAGGCGCAATATATTGCAGCGGAGCTGGATCTGCAGAACTCGCATCAACCACAATGGTGTAATCCATTGCGCCATTAGCCTTGAGAATCTCAACCACTTTAGCAACGGTGGAATCTTTTTGACCGATAGCAACATAAACGCAAATCACCCCGTTACCTTTTTGATTAATGATGGTATCGAGAGCAATGGTTGTCTTACCTGTTTTACGATCACCGATGATAAGTTCGCGCTGACCACGACCCACAGGAGTCATAGCATCGATGGCTTTAATACCGGTTTGCATTGGTTCATCAACAGGTTGCCTTCCAGCAACACCTGGAGCATTGGACTCAACCGCACGGGTAAGATTTGTAATAATTGGGCCTTTTCCATCCTTGGGAACACCAAGGGGATCAACAACACGGCCAATTAAAGCATCACCAACAGGAACACGAAGCAAAGCTCCGGTGGTTAGAACTTCATCACCTTCTTTAATATCTAGGTATCTACCTAAGATAATAATCCCAACGGAATTTTCTTCGAGATTAAAGGCCAAGCCTTTAACACCAGATCGAGGAAAATCAACCATTTCTCCGGCCATTACACCCGTAAGGCCGTAGACACGGGCAATTCCATCGCCAACTTCTAAAACCCTACCGACTTCTTTAGCGTCGATGCGGTCTTGAAATTGTTCAATTTCCTTCTGAAGAACTGAAGCTATCTCGTCTGCTTTGAATCTCATAAGTACTTCTCTCAATCAATTGATTGCGCAAGGATTGAAGACGGCTACGTAAACTACCGTCCCAAAGCCAATCCCCGGCTTTAATAATTAATCCACCAACAATGGAATCATCCACCGTATAAGAAAGAACAGGTTGCTTACCAAGCTTAACTTGTAAAGCCTTAAGTAACGCAACCTCTTGCTCAGGAGTAACCTTAACACTGGTAATAACCTGAACTTGCAATTGGTTTTTTCGCATCTCGTTCAAAATCTGATAAGCATGAACAGAAGCACCAAGCAAACCAAGTCGATCGTGTTCATTAAGCACAAAAATAAAGTTCATAACCAAAGGGCTGCATTTTCCTTCAAAAACCAACTTTACCAGCCTAGTCTTTTCCTCGCGAGAAATAACAGGAATTGAAAAGAAGGCCTCAAGCTTGGGATTCTTTTTCAAAAGCGATGCGATTTCAAGCAATTCTTCTAGCACACTATCAGCAAGGCCCAAAGGCAATGCTGCTTGGTAAAGAGCTGCAGAATAAACTTGGGTAATACGCTGAGATCCGTCATCAAGCACCGTATAGTGCTTGGCAAGGTCAGCAATGTTTAAATCAATATCACTGTAAGACATTATCTAGCCCCAGCAGAAAAAACGCTACAAACATAAGATGCTATTTGGAAAATTCAGCCAAGCAATCATCGACAAGAACTCGATGGTCCTCAATCGTTAAAGACTTTTTAATGGCTTTTGTAGATACAAGTAAAGCTAAATCAGAAGCTTTAGTAAGAAGATCCTTCATTGCTTGATCAGTGGCAAGTTGCAACTCACGATGCAACCTATCACGTTCTGCAACGATCTCTTCTTTAGCTTTAGAAACCATATCATCTCTTAATACCTGGCCATCACGGCGTGCTTCATCAATAAGAATCCTAATTTGGTCGCCTGCCAACCTAAATTTAGCATCAAGTTCGGCTTGTAACTTTAGGGATTTTAAACTAGCAGCTTCGGCCTCATCGATGGCACGACGAATGTTTTCTTCGCGTTTTTGCAAACCTTCCAGCATAGGGCCCCATGCTGTTTTATTTAGTGCAAAGAAAAGCAAAATAAACAGCACCAAAGTCCAAACTCCGGTATCAGCACTAAAACCAAAGATATCTCTTTGTTTTGAAGTTTGTTGATCAACATCAGCAACCTTTGCTTCAGGGTTTTTAACTTCAGCAACTTTGGCTTCAGCGATACAGTCTGTGGAAAACACAAACCCAAGGCTGAGTAAACCAAGCAAAGTCATGACGAAAAACCGTCGTAACATGGCCCCTCTACCTCCCGATTTAAAAGAATAGAAACTAAATAAGGAAGCAAATAAGCAATGCAAACAAGGCAACACCTTCGAGCAAAGCTGCGATGATAATACTCGCATTTCTAAGGTCGCCTGCCATTTCAGGTTGGCGTGCCATGCTCTCAGCCATACCCGCACCAATGTAACCCAAACCTATACCTGCGCCAATAATTGCCAAACCTGCACCAATGCCCTTGCCAACATTGGCAATACCATCAGCAGCAAATGCATCATCAGCGAAGCAGAATAAAGCTACAACCACTGCAAACATCAAAAACATCTTTTTCATCGAAAGCAAGCCTCCACAATCACCATAAGGGGTAAACACAACAAGAAAACATACGAGCTTAAGTTATCTTTATTTACGAACCATTTAAACAATAGTCAATCAAATTTTAATGATTGACTTGAATCGATTTTTCTTCATGGTCATGTTGATCATGGCCATGGCCTTCATGAGTAGCCATACCCATAAACAAAGCAGTCAAGAATGTAAAAACATAAGCTTGTAAAAACGCAACAAGTAATTCTAAGAAACATAAAGCCAAGCTAGCCGCTAAGCTTAATGCTGTAACACCAGATTGAAGTAAAATATTTTCGCCAGCAACTTTTACTGCAAAAAGAAGCACGGTAGCAAGAACCATATGGCCTGCAAACATGTTTGCGAATAAACGAACGGCTAAGACCCCACTTCTAATAAAGATGCCAGCAAATTCAAGAACAAAAAGTAACGCACTGATTACAGGCCCAACAACAGGGAGGTCAATTTTCATCCAAAAACCGGTTACAAATCCTTTAACCCCATTTTTCTTGATGCCTGTATAATTAATAAAGAAACAACTCACCAGAGCCAACGCTCCGGTAACTGAAATATTTGCCGTTGGGGAACCCATAAAGGGCAACATTCCAAACAAATTCGAAAACAATATAAACAAAAACAAAGTCCATAAGAAAGGAACATACTTATCGGCCAAGTCACCTAATGTCGGCTTTGCAACTTCGTTTCGGATGTAAGTAAGTAAGCATTCAAAAGCGTTCCAAAAAGGCCCACGCAAGATTTCGCCTTTAGAGACCTTACGACACAAAGGGATGTAGATTGCTGCAATTAAAACAGCAACAACCAACATCAATATCTTAAATTTGCTTATCGCAACATGATATCCGAACAAATCAAACGAAATCAAATTTAAATGAACACCATGTTCAAACAGCCCTTGCTCATCAAAAAAATGCCAATGGTGGAGCTGATCTTGAACCTCATCCATTGCGTCAGGTATCGGCTTTGACATAATTAAAGTAACCTACTTTTAAAACAAATAAATAACAAATCTTAATATATTAATCAATTACGAGAAAACAATTTTAACTTCAAGATCGACTCAAACATGGCCAAGAAAAAAAAGAGACAAATCGCTATTAGTACGAGATGCTTGTTCATTTCTTCGTGCACTGTATTTTTAAAAAAAACAAAAGCAAGCAAAAACAACAATAATCGAGGAAGAGAGGTTAAAAAAAGTAAAGAAGCGTTATTATTCTTGTAAAAAAATTCATAAATGAAAGTAATAAGTTTTGAGAAAAAAAACGCACAAAAAAACATCGAAATCGCCAGATAATAGTAAAAGTGTTCTTTAATGCCCTCGTTTAAGGACAAACCAATAAAGACAGCAAGAAAAACAAGCGAAGTCACGCCATAAAAGGCTAAAATCTGTTTATCAAGTTTAGCAATAGCACCATTTGTTATTAGGGCATTTTTTTCAGTCAAAACATGCACCTTAAAATAAACGCCTTTTAATATGAAAAGCAACCACAAGGACACCAATAAGAATGCCCGAAATTATACCAAAAGGCTTGGTTGAAGAATAAGAATCAAGAAAGGCACCAATAGCTATCGGAGCAAACATTTCGGCACCTAGGGAAGCAAGTTCCACATAGATTGCAAAACCTTTAATATCACTTTTACGATTCGGAACCATCAAACACTTCACTTTAGGTTAAATGTTACACTTAGGAAAACTATAACGTCTTCCTGATATGGTTATAAGTCTTGATATTATAACGATTTCCAAAGTTTTTGTTTGACATTTTTTTCAATCTAATTTAATCTAACCCTACTGCCTTACGACATTCAAATGTTTAGTTTTAGGTTTAAATAATGATTGTGTTTGCAACAAGAATATGAATGTCGCATGTATCAGAAGTTTTAATCATATTAACCATTTCTTTTGACAAGGAGGTCTAAAGAAGCAAATGGCAAAATTTGCCAAATGGAGCATCGCATATGGCAGCCAAAAAGTCTGTAACCAAATCAAAAATTTCACCCCCACCTGCAGTTCGTTCTGTAAATAAAATAACTAAAGAACCGGTAATAAAAGCTAAATCAATATCTAAAATAAAGTCTTCATCAAAGCAAATGGCTATTAAAAAGAACAATCTTTTAAAAAAGCGTACCCAAATTTCCTTAGCTCGTGATTCAGCTTTGGAAGCACAGGAAAAATCTAGAATTTCCATGGGCGTACCAACTAAAGATCTCGCCGCTAAAGCCCCCAAAGATCTGCCAAAAGGTTATAACAAAGATCGAATTGTAGTTATGGTGCGCGATCCTTTTTGGTTGCATGCTTACTGGGAAATAACAAGACAGGCGATTCAGAGGGCTGAAGCAGCTCTTTCTCAAGATTGGCATAGTTGCAAGCCAATTTTGCGCCTCATTGATGTAACTTCAAATGATACCACTTGCTCGAGCGAAACGATTGTTCAGGACATTGAAATCCATGGTGGATGTAACAGCTGGTATCTTAATGTTAAAACCCCTCCGCGTTCCTATCGCATTGATGTTGGTTACCTTGCAAAAACAGGTAAATTCTATGTTCTTTCCCGTTCCAATGTGGTTACTACCCCCAGGGCTGGTATTTCCGACATGATTGATGAAAACTGGGCGGATTTAGATAACGAAAAAGCAGACAAAATTTATGCAATGTCTGGCGGATTTGACCCAAGTTCTAGCAGCATGGAACTCAAACAACTTTTTGAAGAAAGATTGCGTAGACCTCTTGGTTCTTCTGCAATAACTAGTTTTGGTTCCGCTGGTTTTATTCTCGGAAAAAGCCGCGATTTTAAATTTCAAGTTGATGCAGAACTTATTGTTTACGGCTCAACCGATCCTAACGCTCGAGTTACTCTTCAAGGTGAACCTGTAAAACTTAGGCCCGATGGCACTTTTACAATGCGTTTCAGTCTTCCAGATAGCCGTCAAATTATTCCAGCTGTTGCTGTTTCACCTGATGGCGTTGAAGAACGAACAATAATTTTAGCGGTGGAACGAAACACCAAACAACTTGAACCTCTGGTTCGGGATGAAGATGATTAATGGCTTTGCAAGTTTTTGATTAATGATTTCAATTTTATCTATGGTTATCAGGAGCATTTTTAGGCAATAAATCATGGATAGAAGAAGCTTAATAAGCCCGGCAAACATAACCCATAATTCCGGGCTTATTTCGTCTGTATTAGAAACCATTTTCAGTCCGAACGCCCCAGAACTAAGCCTGGTTCATATCAAGCGCCGAGCGATGGCTACAGATTTTGAAATATCTTTCCCCCTTGGGACGAAAGATGCTGTATTGATGGCTGAGGATTGCCTTGATTTGATTTCAGTTTTAGAAAATCAATTATCTGTCTACATTCAAAAAAGTGAAGTGGTAAACATAAATCAAAATGCAGGAAAAACCCCTGTAGTTATTGAACCAAATCTATTTCACCTGCTCCAGAAAGCAAAGAGCCTAAGCCATGAAACCAATCAGGGTTTCGACATTACAGCAGGCAAACTTGTGAAGTTATGGGGGTTTTTTAAAGGGCCTAAAAGAGTTCCAAGTGAAATAGAAATTATTAACATTCTTTCAACATTTGGATCGGACTCATTAATTCTTGATCCTGCAAAAAAAACAGTGTTTTTTAGCAAACCAGAAATGGAAATAAATCTTGGCGCAATTGGAAAAGGCTACGCCTTAGACAGGGTAAAAGGCCTTCTCCTTAATAAATTTGGGGTTTCTTCATTCATGATCCATGGAGGGAAAAGCAGTATAGTTTGCGGTTCTTCTCCACAAAATCAATCAAAAGGCTGGCCTATTGCAATCAACCACCCTTGGCAGCCAAACAAACGCATTGCTACAGTTTTTTTGAAAAACCGGGCTTTAGGCATCTCTGCTGCAACCTATAATAATTTTGAGTCGAATGGGATTAAGTATGGACATATTTTAAACCCTAAAACCGGATATCCTGCCAATGGCATTGCAACATGTGTTGTAGCAGCACCAGATGCGACCTCAGCAGATGCTTTGTCGACAGCTTTTTTTGTTCTCGGAACAAATGCTGCAATTCAATATTGTGAAAACCATGAAGAAGTTGGCATACTGATACTATCAGAAAATGAAAAAGAACAGGTTTTAGTTGTTGGCAATTTGGCCGTAGAGTTTTAACCTATTTGAATTGGTTCACAAATTAAATTCATTGCGAGATATTAATGAATCGTTACACAGTTATTTCTTTGATTCTTCTCAGGCTTATAATTGGTTGGCATTTTCTTTTTGAAGGCCTTCACAAGATTCATTCGCTTTATTCACCCAAGCCTTTTAGCAGCGAATTTTATTTTCGTGAATCATCTGGGCCTTTAGGCAAATTCATGAAAGGATTCCTTCCTGATCCTGATTCAGAACTTCTTGCAAAGATTGATGAAAAATCAATCACAAATGAATGGAATACAACCGTCAAAGATTTTTCTTCTTCTTACCAGTTGTCTCAAGATCAACAAAAATCCGCTGAAGAGTCGCTTGAAAAAAACCTTAGAAAAACCTTAGAATGGTTTAAAGAAGGAATAAAAGAAATTGAAATACCCTCTCCTGATGGCAAACCAACCGGCACATTAAAAATCAATTATACGATCCCCCAGTGGTTGACTTATTACAAATCCAAGCTTGATGAATTAGACAAAATCCGATCAGACGACCGAAGTTGGTATTTAGGCAAAGAACTAGATAAAGCTAGAATTGCATCGACTAGGGCAGAAATATCCAAAGGTCGAAAAGAGCTTAACGATGAATATGAATCACAAAAAAATGCCCTCAATTCCGATTTGCAAAAGCTGCTAACAGTTGAACAAAAATCAACTGTTTTGTCACCTTCACAGAAGAAGATGGGTTTTATTCATTGGATAAATTTGATGACAATTTTTGGCATTACAGCAATCGGTGCAGGATTGTTCCTTGGCTTATTCACTCGAATAGCATGCTTGGGTGGAATTGGCTTCCTTGCAATGACCTATTTAACGATTCCGCCTTTTCCTTGGCTTCCAGTCCCTCCTTTAAATGAAGGAAATTATGTTTTTGTAAACAAGAATTTGGTCGAAATGTTTGCTATGATGGTTTTAGTTACTACTAATTCAGGAAGATGGTTTGGCTTAGATGCAATACTTGCTAATTGGCTTCCTAGCTGCTGTACTTGGGACTCTGAACCGAAAAATAAATCTATCTAATTTACAACTAACTGACCTTACCAATCAAAGGAAAAAACAATGGCAATGAATCTCACCCCTGAACAAAAAGAACAAGGTAAATCTAACTTTCAAAATGTTTCACAAGATCTTTCACGCAGAGGCTTTCTGAAAGGTTTATCTGCTGGCGCTGGAGTTGCAGCAATTACTCCCGCTGTATATTTTGGCTACAAATCCATGGAAGGAAACCCGGTACGTGCAGCTTTGATTGGTTGTGGGGATGAAGGTGGTATTCTGGTAGGAGCGCACAACCCAGAATATCTTAAATTCACAGCAATTTGCGATATTCGCCCATATAACCGCGATCGGATAATGGAAGGCGATCCTAAAGTACCGCTTAGACCTGGTTTTAAAAAGCTTTATGGGCCTGAAAGCAAAGATATAAAAATATTCACTGATTACAAAAAAGTTCTTGAAGACAAAAGTATTGAAGCAGTTGTAATTGCCACCCCTCTTTGCAATCACGCTCGAATTGCGATTGATGCAATGAAAGCTGGCAAGCATGTGCTTTGCGAAAAATTGATGGCTTGGAATGTTTCACAATGCAAAGAAATGATCAAGGTTTCGAAAGAAACACAAAAGATATTATCGATTGGCCACCAAAGGCACTACAGCATGCTTTATTCCCATGCATTTGAAGTGCTAAAATCTGGTGTGATTGGTGATGTAAAACACATTCGAGCACTCTGGCATAGAAACAACTCTTGGCCCTTTGTGGCTGATGCAGCTCCCAGATTCCCTATCGCTAAGGAATATCCCGCCCCTAAATATAGAGACGGTTGGTATCCACCCATCTACCAGATTGATCATGACGAACTTAAAGAACAATCTAAGATGTTTGGGTTCAAAAGTGTCGAAGAACTTGTCCGATGGAGACTTTACAACGAAACTGGTGGTGGCCTAATGGCCGAACTGGGCAGCCATCAACTTGATGCTTGCAGTATTTTTCTTGGGAAAGTTCACCCCTTATCAGTCAGTGGCGTTGGGGGCAAGATTTTCTATGGCCCAGATCGAAATGATCGCGATTCCGATGACAGCGTTTTTGTAACCTTTGAATTTCCTGGACCTAATCACCCAAAAGGAATGAACAAGGGTTCAGACAAAGATGATATTGTTGTAGTTACCTATTCATCTTTAAACACCAATGGTTTTGAACAATATGGCGAATGCGTGATGGGATCCCGCGGAACCATGATAGTTGAAGCAGAACAATCAGTAATGCTTTATAATGAAAAGAATCCTTCAAAAAAATCCACTGATCCGAAAAGTACCAGCATCAGTGTATCCACCACACCAGGGAACAAACCTGTACTTGAAGCAAGCTCAACATGGGGCCCAGGCGGGGCGCCATCAGCGGTTGGCAGTGGAGCCCCTGCAGCCAGCGGAGCAGGAACCCCTGTGAGTCGCGGTTACAAAGAAGAAATGGAAGATTTTGCTTACAAAATCAGGGTTTGGGATAAGAGTTCGAAATCAGAAGCTGATATGCCAAGGTGTCATGGTAGAGTAGCTATGGCGGATGCAATCATTGCCTTAACATCAAACATTGCGATGAAGAAAAAGCAGCGTATAGATTTCAATGAATCGTGGTTTGATCCATTATCTGCAGAAGTACCAGATGGTGATACGGTTCCCCGAATCCCAGTAGTATAAAAGCAAACGGGGCAGAGGCTTAAAAACCTCTGCCCCCTTGCTCATATTATTTCCGAATTATGGAGTAAAGGGAAGCAGCGGATTAAGATGAATTTGAGGCATATTTATTTGCATGGCGTTAATTTCATTTTCTATTTCTTGAATTTTCTCTAGTTTGTCCCATACTTCCAATTCTAATGCTCCGATCCATTCTTTATTTGGTTCCAACAACACACAGCGATCTTGCGCCTTTTCAAAATCAATAAAATTAGGATAGTTCGTCGCAGGCTCCAATCCAACCACATATCCTTCTTCAATTGCCCCTAAATTCTTCCATACTGTAAAACAAGGCAAAGATTTAACATCAAATCGAATAACAAATGCAACATTAATACTAGGATTCACAATAGTCGCCAAAGATCTTCCGCAAGAGAGAGCAAAGGGTTTGCAAAGAAACACCTGCTCTTTAAAACCAGACTGGGAAGGGCCAAAAGTCGAATAAGAATTAATTGCAGCAGCAGCATTCTGAGTTTGTGGGGCTAAAACAATGAGTGGAGCTTTCCAATATGATTTATCACTTAAAAAGGGTTGACCAATATTACAATGATAAAGAAGCTGGAATGAAACATTACTACTGCCTAGATTCTTAACCTTGTCCGTAATTTTTAAACGGTTGGAACCAATCTCGATTGAATAAGTGGTTTCAAGCATAAGTTTTGGAGAAAAAAGCGATGCCTCCTCAACCACACCCTTTATCTCAATAATACCATTTGAATTTTCAGGGGTCCGAATGCTTAAAGCAGAGGCGGGTAAATTTGAAATTCTGCCATGAAGAGTATAACGATTGCCATCGATACTGGTTCCCGGAGGGCCATTAGAAACTAGGCCACATCTGCAAAACCATTCATCGAAACCATCGAGCCAACCAAGCCCGTTTCTGCGTTCCAATTCAACATATTTAGGGTTAACCGGCCCATTAACTGGGGAATCCCAACCAAGCCTTAAATCCTTGTATTTTCCATTTCCAAGCCCCATTCCTTTGCCAACAAGAATGGTAAACTGAAAATCACCAGCATTAACTTCAAGAACTTCTAAGCCGTCAGAAAGCCCCCCTTTAAGTACTTTCTTAACCACTGACCAAGCGTTATCAGGGGCAATAACCGAATAATTATCACCCCAATTCTGACCTTTAACAAATTGAACAAAAGCCATGATTAAATTCCTGAAGTTTACTTAACGCCATGCATCATCAAAGTAAGTTTACGACTTATAACAAGTAAAACACAAGCTGAAGCAGCAAGAGCCCCTGTCGTATAAGTGAAATATTCAACAGGTGGGAAAGTGCCATAGGTTTCACCTAGAGCTCCAGCAGCGAAGTTACCAAAAGCACTAACTAGCAACCAAAGCCCCATGATCATAGTTGCGAACTTAGCAGGCGCGAGTTTGTTTGCCATAGAAAGCCCAACTGGAGAAAGACAAAGTTCGCCAATGGTAGCTAATATATAACTCCAGAACAACCAGGCAGAGCTTACTTTGAACTTTGAAGAACCAACAAAAAGCATATCCATACTATCGCGAAAATCAGGGTTTGCCCCTGCAAGAAGTAAGGCTTTAATATCTTTTTCAGCCAAAGTCCCGGAAAATAAAAGAGTATTATTTTGCGCATTAAATTTCACCATACTCTCGGGAAGACCAGCATAACGAATATCAAACCCCACAACGCTATCAGGCAATTTGAGTTCAATTGGAAAAGTTTTATTGCTAATTTTCTGTTTGCTTAATTCCTTGGAAATATCATCCAAAGCTAATGAGAGTTCTGGAGGCGCGCTTGACCTTGCAACACGATCTCTTTCAACATCTGCAAAAACACCCCGGACAGTAAATTGCTTTTTGGCAGGATCGTAAGTAAGCCTTCCACCTTGAATCGGATAAACTTCTTTCGAATCAGGTTCATTCAAAAGGAGTTCGCCAGTTTTGCCAATGGTAATAGAAGAAGGCAATTTATTACCCTTAAAATCTGTAACAAGGGGAACATTTTCAACAAAAGAAGCGCCAATCATCACAACAAAAGATAACGACATGGCAAAAATACCCAAGGTCATTTTGATAGGGATTGATAAATCCATACGAAGCCAAAGCCAAGCAAAAAGAGGCGCCATTATAAAAATTGCCAAAGCATTAATGGATTGAAACCATGCTGTAGGAACGGGATCAAAACCAAACCCATCATCATTTTTTTTGTCTTTTAGTTTAAATAGGCCAAAGAAAGAAGGTTTTTCTTGATTTACAACAGGAAGAGGTGCACCTTCTTTAACAAAAACGGGATCAATTACTGGTGGGTACTTATTTTCTTCGGGCATAGGCTTAAAGAGGTAACGATTAGTAGTTTTATCGGCCCAAAGGTTTAATGCATTGCCTGCCTGTTCAAAGGCGGCCCAGAAAAATATTGCAAAAAAACCAAGGGCTACAATAGTAAGAACTCTGTCCCTCATTGCATTTTTTACCTGACTTGCAATCCAATAAACAACCAACAGTGAAGCTGCACTGATCAATGCAGGGGCAGCAGAAATTGGTTTTGATGACGCTTTCCAGCATGCAACACAAATAAGAAAGATAGCTGCAAACAAAAGTGATTTCACTGCAAAATTAGAAAAGGAACCAAGTACGGATGGAGTTTGGTCTGCATCTTTTTCACTTAATGGTTGATCAGAATCCTTGCTTTGGTTTTCATCATGCATTTCAACACTTGGAATTTCTTTAATTAAAGGCAACCCTATCAAATAAGTAAGAAGCCCGACAACCATCCCAATTCCTGCAAGTGCAAATCCCGAGTGGTACTCGCCCACTGTGTTTTCCTGCAACCAACCACAGGCCAACGGAGAAAGAAAAGCTCCTAAATTAATACCCATATAAAATATGGTGTAAGCTCCATCTCTACGGCGATCGTTTGGCGGATACAGCCTACCAACTTGGGTAGACATGTTCGGTTTAAAAAAACCATTACCAATGATTAATAAGATAAGAGCAGCATAAAAAATATTGTTTGCTTCAAAAGCCATTAGGAAATGGCCAATCGCCATCAATACTGCCCCAATGATTACAGCCCAGGTATTACCTAGATAACGATCTGCAAGGAAACCACCCAAAATGGGGGTGACATAAACGAGAGTGGTATACCATTTGTAAACGGAAGAAGCATCAGATTGAGTCCACTTAAAATAATTAACCATGTAAGTAATTAAAAGGGCCCGCATCCCGTAATAGCTGAATCTTTCCCACATTTCGGTAAAAAATAGGACATACAAACCAATAGGGTGCCCAAGAAAAGTTTTATGTTTTGTAGCATTTGTTAAATCAGACATATTGTTAATTCCTTTAAACTCTTTTAATTACAAAAGGATATGTTCCTTGTGTTTTTTCTAAGACCAATTTCCCCGAACTAGCGAAAGAATCAAAGTGTTTGTTTGCATTTTCAGAGTTCAATTTTTCTGCATGAATATGCAATCCGTACCTTAATTCCAATGGTTTTGTTTTTTCAAGTAAGTATTCATCTCTTAAGCAAAAAGCAGGCGAAATCCAACCATCATCACGAACATGCCATGAAACTGGGTATCTGGGATTAAGTGAATGATCGAACCAAGTCACTCCTTCATCATTTTTATCATCCATTGGCCCACTATAATCCATCCATTTCGCAGGCTTAGCAAAGATATTTTTCTCAGTTATTTCACCAGTACTAGAAGAAAGGATTCCATTACCAAATCTGGCGCTGATAGTTTTAGCTACACGAAGTCCAAGAAAACCAAAGTTTGTTTTGGGGATTTTTAATTCAACAGGAATAGGCGTGAATCGGGTTTGAATTTCCAGCCACAATTCGTTATTTGAAAGAGGTTTAATTAATACGATCAGATCTTGCTGAATTAATTTTACATTATGAGAATCATACCATCCTAATTGAACCGCCATTGATGCCTCAGTATCTCCATCCTGAAAATGCAACCACTGATCTTGTCGAATCTGGGGTTTATTACCAATGTTTTTAGTTTCTTCCCAGAAGTTGACTCCTGCAATATTATTATGTCCCCACCAAAAAGAACGATGATGGGAATGATCAGCAGCGGCAGGGTGCCCCATTCGAGTAATTGATTTACCACTTGGACCGATCAAAGGATAAAAAAAAGGTCTAGGAGAAGATAGGGAAGTATTCCATCCAAGCAATTCACGCCCTTTCGATTCAAAGGAAACATACCCATCTAATTTAGGTATGATCTGAATTTTTGGGACACGATTGGCAGTAATATCAGGAAGCATATTTGAAAACCTGTTTTATAAGCTACGCTATTAATAAACAGAGTATTTCAGAACAGCACCGAAGTAAAAGAAAAAGTTCTCTTCGTTGATTAAATAAATAAAGGGAAACTAAATGGCTTTTATAAAGAAATTAATACCAAAACAGCATTAACCAAGAATCTTAATAACAATCGCAAGTAACTAAAGAGGGGGCAAAATATCAGTTTTAAGGCAACGAGCAATTTGCCTGACTGCCTGCCTGAGGCGCTGTTCGTTTTCCACCAAAGCCAAACGAAGATAACCTTCTCCAGCTTCGCCAAAACCACCACCCGGACTAACTGCAACTTCACCTTCTTCAAGTAATTTCATAGTAAAATCAATTGAATTCATCTTTTCACGCCAAGCTAAGGGGTATTGAGCCCAAACAAACATACTGGCCTTGGGAACATTAACCTGCCAACCAATCCTTCGCAGGCCTTCAACAAGAACATCACGCCTTTTCTGGTATTCCAATGCTTGCTTTTCAACCAAATCTTCACCATGCCTTAGAGCAACAATCCCAGCGATTTGAATTGGTTGAAAAATCCCATAATCGTAATAACCTTTGATCGTAGCAAGAGCTTTGACCATTTCTGAATTTCCGACGCAAAAACCAAGGCGCCAACCAGCCATGTTGTAACCTTTGCTCATGGTGATAGTTTCAACACCAACATCTTTGGCACCGGGAACGCTTAAAAAACTAGGCGCATGATATCCATCAAAACAAACATCACCATAGGCAAAGTCATGAATCACCATAAAACCAAATTTCTTTGCTAATTTAACGACATCAACAAAAAACTCTTTTTCAACAACCGTAGTGGTAGGATTGTGCGGATAGTTTAGAATTAAGACTTTAGGTTTCGGGTATAAATGCTCTGCAACACCGGAGATGTTAGACAAGAACTTATCTGGCTGAGTACAATCCAGACTAATGACATTTCCTGATGCAAGTGCGACAGCATAAACATGAATTGGAAAAGAAGGCGCAGGCACAATTGCAGTATCACCAGGCCCTAATAATGCCAGACACATATGGCTAAACACTTCCTTAGAACCAAGACCGGCTAGGACTTCGCGATCCGGATCAAGAGAAACGCCATGCTTGCGCTCATATCTTTTAGAAATTTCGTTGCGTAGATTTTTAAGCCCATTACTGACTGAATACCCATGATTTTTTTCATCCCGCGCAGCTTCACACAATTTATCAATGACCATGGGATCTGGAACATCGCGAGGATTTCCCATACCAAGGTCGATAATATCAGCACCTTGCTTACGCATCTTATATTTAAGTTCGTTGATTTTTCCAAACAAATAAGGAGGTAATCTTTTCACCCTATCTGCGACCTGAACGGAAAATAAACTCATGAAAATAACCCAATAGAAAATATTTGTACACCTATAAGATAGCACAGTGAAACGGTTTCGAGCAACTCCGCCACACCTTAGATTCTTGAAATTATCAAATTTAGCTTCCAAGAATGTACCGAAAATGTTTAATTTAAGGGTAGTATGGGTGATTTTTAAAAGAAGGGATCACAAATGGCAATTGGAAAAAATGATGGATCGGGCAGTTCAACGGGATTTCGTACTGCAAGAGGCAGGGACTGGCCGAGTGTAAGGCAGTTTAATGTATTTGTCGCAAACCGAGTTGGTGGACTCATGCGAGTTGTTCGCTGGTTTGAAATGACAGACATTCGGATTGTTTCAATTTCGATCGTAGATTCAGCTGACTGTGCAATTATCAGACTAGTGCTAAGTAACCCAGAAAGAGCGACCGAAATATTTGCCCAAGCTAACCTACCCTTTACCGAAAGCGATTTACTTATAGTAAAACTACCAAACGATCCCCAACCCTTGTTATTGATCTGCAAAGCACTTCTAGAAGCCGAAGTGAATATACACTACGCTTACCCACTTCTCATTGGCCCCAGTGGAAATTCAGCACTTGCCCTTTATGTCGAGGATCACGAAACAGCCACATCGACATTAGAGAAAAAAGGATTTATTTTATACACAGAAAAAGATTTGGACCAAGACGAATAAATATTTCAGTGATGTTCAACCCAAGATCATGTTCTCAATTTCAAATTTAACAAAGATATCAACTAAATTTTTGGCTTTAGGCCTGTCTTGTAAATTAAAAGAAAGCATTTCAACGATAGCATTAACAAGTTTGGGATTTAAGCCTCCAAGTTGCTGTCGTAATTTAGCAGGCGGATCACTTTGATGCCTTAATAGCGTTTGAGAAATCGTGCCTTCAGGGTATGGCAAACTACCCGTTAACATCTCAAATATCAAAACGCCCAAGCTATAAATATCATTCTCTAAGCTTATTACGGGAACTTCCGCGCATAATTCAGGAGCGATATAATTAGGAGTACCAAGCATAAGATTGGTTTCAAGCTTTTCATTCATTCGAACATTTGCAGAAAATGCAAAATCTAAAACCTTAATTTTTCCAGATTGTTCGATGATTATATTTTCCGGTTTGATATCGCCATGCGTGAATCCAAGGCCATGCAAATTCGACAACAACGAAAGAATTTGCCTGGTAATCTCAATCACAAGCGAGGAACCAAAAGAAAACTTTCGACCTAATTCATGGCGCAATGTGCAACCATCAATTTTTTCCATGACAAAGAAATAAGGTTTGTTCTCTGTGTTGGTTTTAAGAAGAACCGGGCAAGCTGCATGCTTGATAGTCTCAAGAATTTTGATTTCGTTTTTTAAAAAAGCCAGTGCCTGCTTTTCATAAGGATAATCACGACGCAAGGTTTTAATAACACAGGGAAGCCCCGAAGCCATATCAATTGCGCTATAAACAACCGTCACAGGCCCCTGAGCCAACAAAGACTCGATCAAATAACCTGAATAAACTTCTTTATCTTGACTCATTTCGCAAAATATCCAGTCGTAAGCAATACTTTATTTACGCCTTATTTTTTCCAACATTGCTTTGGCAACAGCGGGTGGAATAAACTTGGAAAGATCTCCCCCAAGAACAGCTATTTGCTTCAAAAGCGAACTACTCAAATGTGAATAGATATCCTTGGCAAGCAAAAACACTGTTTCAATATCTGGATCCAAAGCCATATTTGCAAGCGACATAGTGAATTCATAATCCATATCACTGGTAGTTCGCATACCGCGTAGAATAAGCTTGGAATTAGATTCTTTAACAAAATGAACCACTAAGTTTTCAAATGGTAATACTATTACATTGGGAAGATGCGAAGTGGTTTGTTTAACCAATGCAACCCGTTCCTCAAGGGAGAACAAGGTACTTTTATCAGGATTAATGCCAACCCCGACTAAAAGTTGGGGAAACACCTTGGAGCCTCGTTCAATAATATCCAAATGGCCAAAATGAATAGGATCAAAGGTTCCAGGATAAACAGCCATTCCTTCCACAGAATTTTTATTCATAGCTAATTCTCGCAATTTAAAAAGGCCAAAGTCTATCATTTAGCCAAGCAAAAGATTATACATTCTACATTGTTCTTTTATTAATGCTTAAAATGATGGTAATATCAAGTCATGTTCATGGATTATCAACAAGAAACCGCTTGGGATTTACGATTAAACCTTTTGGGTACCCCTATTAGGGTGCACCCAATGTTTTGGATAGTCACCGCTATTCTGGGTTGGCCCTATTACACCATGACCAATGACTTTACAGTATTACTAACCTGGATAATGGCGGTATTCTTCTCCATACTGGTTCATGAACTAGGGCATGTTTTTATGGGAAAATACTTCGGAACACAAGGTTGCATTGTACTGCATGGATTTGGTGGAGTGGCCATTGGTAGTAACAATTTGTCAAATCGGTGGAAAAGGATAGCCGTAACGCTTGCGGGTCCCGGAATACAACTCTTACTTTATGCTTTCATCTTGTTCCTATCAGAATCGAGGGTAATCCCTCACGAAAATGATGGGCCATGGTTAAAGGTAAATCTATTTATCGGATTTCTACTTTTCATCAATTTGTACTGGCCAATATTAAACCTTTTACCGGTATTCCCGCTAGATGGCGGACAAGCATTACGCGATTTCCTAAGCTTGTTTTTAAGATCTGGAGATAAAATCACTTATACTTTATCAATAATTGTTTCTGTTTTAATGATTGTATACTTTGCCAAAACCGAGAGTTTTTTCATGATTTTTCTTTTTATCATGCTGGCTATGCAAAATATAGAGTTATTCAAAAGAGCTTAATTTGAACTGGAAAACTGCCGCAATTTTTTGAAAACATCTTGAACACTCACATTTGCAGTGCTGGCAAAAACTTCAGCACTCGCAATTGTACCTTCTGCAGTAAACTGAACCGTTGGCTTTGAACCGAGCTTAATCATTGCAATGGAATTTTTACCTGAAAGCACTTCGAAGTAGCTTATTTCCTTAAAAGATTCTGGCCCAAGATTAACTGGTGCGATAAGGGCAGGCGTACTAGTTGCTAGCACTTTGCCTTCCCAAAAGCAAAGAGGTTGATGAGAACCATGCAGATAGCCCTGGATCTTAATATCAGCAAATCCAACTAGGCCATCAACTTTTGTTCCAACCCAAAAAGTAGGGCCAAAACGAACCTCCGTCTCTAATTGTGGTAATTCGTCAACAAACTCCAACTCTCCATTTTTTTTCCAAACGACAAATGATTGCTTACTCACCACTATCATTTTAGAAAAAGAACTCGAAGTAATTCCTTGGCAAATCATCGAACCAATTTTTATACCTTCCAGCAAAAAAGAAATCTTCATGTTTCCTATTTTTTTGGGCAAAGATCCAAGAGGAAAAACAATTGGAATAAAAGCTTTGGAACCTTCGATATTTGAAATTCTAGCAACCATAGTGGCGGGAATTCCCGACCCGACATCAATTGATAATGAAGCATCTAAGTTCGATAGAAATGCTACCCCGTACTTCGATGAAAGCATTGCAGAAACGGAAACTCCTTTACACCCAGCCATGAAAAATGATTGGCAGGAAACAATCTGAGAATCAAAATTACAGTGTAGGGCAGGGGCGTGAACCTCAACACTTGCTAAAAAAGCCTCTTTTGTAAGAAAAGGAATCTCAATTTCCGAGATCAATTTCTTTTTAAAATAGATCTTTGCTTTGCTTTCCTTCGACAAATTATCTAATTGGAATTCAACTTTTCCGGCTTTATGCCCTTCGGCATCGTTGATGTGCAAATGATTTCCTGGGATTGCAAAAGATTTTCCCAGATGCAAACTAAAATCTGAAGCGGAACAGAGAAATTTATCAGGGAAACGAATTGCAACTTCCAGAAAAATCTTTTCTGCAAACCAGGGTATTATGGGGCTTAAAACTTTTAATCCATTGGATTCATAGCCCAGTTGCAATGCTTTGTTTTCGGTCATAAACCCAACCCGCCTGAAAGTTCTTTCAACTTTTTTTGAAGCAAATCATCGACGTCAGCAACTACTTCAGTCGGCCGACGGCAGAACAAGCAGTTTTCATTTTTTGAAACGTTAACAACAATCTTTTTTAGGCTTTCTGAAAAAATCCCTTCGACTTTCTGCAAAGGAAGCAAAAAGGAAGAAGGTAGAATTTTTGCATCTAACAAATCCAAGGTTGCAAGTGCATGAAGCGCAGCAATAGATTGAATGGAAGCAAACGATGCGGGGATTCTTGCCTCTTCCACTTGGCCAGACGGATTACTGTAGTCAGGCTTAAAATCTTTTGAATCCTTTGGGCCTTCCCGTTTTAAATAAGTACAAGCACAGGCATAGCAAGGCCCACCCGGAACAAATGTATGGACAAAACCACCAATGCCGCCGCTTAGCACTTCGCCCAAAGTCCATGGAATGCTATGTTCCCTCATTAAGGAGCACCAATGATACTTTGCCTCTTCATTATCAACAGCGCAGACGCCAAAATCCGCACCCTTAATAGCATTATTTATTTGGTCTTGTTTATCAGGATCTTGCAGAAAAGCCTCAATTGAAATTATCTCAAGATTAGTATTGCGATCTTTCAACCACTTAACTGCTGCCAGCAATTTAGATTTGCCAACATTATCTGAACTTAAAAGATGCCTAGGTAAATTATGTGGCTTAAGAAGATCCGGTTCGATAAGAGTAATCTTGGAAATGCGCATATCTCGCACCAGCATGTCGATAACAGACATACCACCACTCCCCAAACCGACCTGAACCAGATGAGCCATTTATCGCGCCTCCGGCAAGGGCCATTCGCCCGATTGTTTCCAAATTTCATAACAGGCCAACCAACGCCAAGCAGCCATTACTGCAAAAATAACCGTGAAGGAAGCAGGATCCCACCGACTGGTTCTCCGAGTGCTGCCTTGTTTCCACAAGCAAAGTTGTTGGCCAGGTAACAGATGTGGACACGGGTAATCCAACGCTGTTATCACCCTAGTTTCTGGGGGAATAAACGGATAGCCTGCCATTAGGCTTGTTTTTACCTCAAACACATTATGCGCAGGCTTAAGCTTATAGTTTAACGCCAATCCTTCAGCAGTAGGCTCGATCGTAATACGGTACTCAGGTTCCCTATCGCGGTTGTACTGCTCGATAACAGGAAACTCAACAGAAACAAGCCTACGCTTTGCAGATTCGTTTCGTAATAGAATCGGAATGTAGTCGTTCATCTACATACTTTTACAGCTTATAATGACATGGAACGGAACGAATGGCATTGATTACATCTTGTTCAGCGGATTCAACCGTACCTGAAACAAAAGAAGTATCTTTAGGATTCACATGAATCGGTTTGCCAGATTCGGCATTATTACGAAGAGCCTCGTATAGGTTTTTTCTTTCATCATCGTTCAAAGGTCTAAAGTCCATGACAAATCCTTTCGTAAAAAAACTATTTTGCCAATTCAGCAAGAACCAAGTAAACGCCACGATCTACTTTATCTTCCTGAATATCGACTTCAAATAGTTGTTCGTTCTTCTCGAAGAAATATTGCACCTTATCTTTAAAAATAAACACTAAAATTTTACCTAAAGAGCCCGCGAGGGGAATACTCAAGGTAAGTTGATGGCCTGAGGCGGATTTTGTTATAGCACAACTGGCTTTACTTTGCTGTGCAAGAACCTTTTCAATTTCGCTTGCATGAACTTCCATTGCATCCCAAACAACATGCAAAGGTTTGGCAAGATCCTCCCCCAAAGTCCAACGGATAGGCACTTTAACATAATTAGAATCACCGCTAGCAAGAGAAAACCAATCAAAACGCATTCCAGTCATGGAAAAAGTATTAATCGCAATCTTGGAGGCAAAATTACCACGGCTGGGTGAATCGTGATCAACCGTACCAATACCAAATACCCCTTGCTTTGCAGGTAAATTTTTAACCCATTGAATGTCGCCTTGATAATCTCCACCGGAAGGATGGCGCAATCTTCCGGGATGGGTGTGAAAAAGCCCAAGAACCTCTAATTTATCGTGAAGCTGACGCAAAAGCCTTCCAGCAACCACTTGAGCTTGGGAATTAAATTTAACATGGGTTGAACTTGCTTCCCTAAATTCTCCAGAAGGAACCGCAGCAACAACAACCGCATGCTTTTTTTCGCGATATCCCATCAAGAGCCAGCCGGTTTCTTCATCTCCGCGTTCTTGGTTTAAATGATTTTTATACCCTTCAACTAAAGTGTGCCCAACCCCCGAAGAAATAAGCATGTATTTGATCGGCAAAAGATCGCGGGGCGGGATGGAAAGTAATTCGGCAGCTTTTGGGCCATATATAAGGTGGTTAAATTCTTTAAGTAAGCCACTTATTTTATTAAGAAGTAAACTGGGAATGCCTCGAGTTGATCTGCTTTTCTCGCCATTTTCAGAAATCATCACATTTCCATTCTTATTAATTTCAATCAATCGCTTACTATGCTAGTGCAAATACCAAAACATCCAATAAAGCAATTCTCGATGATGCCTAATCATACCAAGATTTAACCGCATTAAAAGCCTGACTGTAAACCAATGCGCAAGAAATATAATTTCCCAATTACCCCATTGCATCAATAAACAATTATCAGGATGATAATTTAATTGAAGCTAATTGAATAAAGCAGAAGTTTACAAATGAAAAATACCCCAACAGTTCTTTGTGCAGGCATCATTGTTTTGGATCATGGCTGTTCACCGATACAACATTTTCCTGCAGAAGGCGAACTTATAGCAACCAGTGGAATGGCTTTAACTTTAGGCGGATGTGCTGCAAATGTTGGCGTAGACCTTACAAAAATGGGGGTCCATTCAAAGATTCTTGGAAAAATCGGCGATGATGACTTTGGAAAACTCATTCTTCAAAAATTAAAAGACACTGGTTCAGATACAAGTAAAATTATCAAACAAGCCTATTCCCCAACCAGCCAAACTCTAGTTATCAATGTTACTGGCCAAGACAGGCGGTTTATACACCTGATTGGAGCAAATGAAAGTTTCACTGACACGGATTTTCAAAATAAAGACATTGAAGGCTGTAAGGTTATCTACTTGGGAGGATATCTACTGATGGACAAACTATCGCCAGATCATGTAGCAGGAATTTTTCGTACCGCACAAATGAACGGGGCTAAAACGGTCTTGGATGTGGTTACACCTGGCTTAGGTGACCATTTAGAAAAGCTAAAACCCATCCTGCCTTTTGTCGATGTTTTCCTGCCTAATGATGCAGAGGCTAAACTAATTTCCGGGATAGAAAACCCAATGCAGCAAGCAATGTTTTTTAAATCCATGGGAGTCAAAACGAGCATTATCACCTTAGGAAACCAAGGCACAATTTTGCTAAATGATCAAGGTTGCTATAAGGCGGAGATTTTCAAAATCAATTATCATGATGGTTCAGGAAGTGGGGATGCATTTACAGCAGGATATATTTCAGGCATTCTCGAAAATAAAAGCGATATTGAATGCTTAGAAATTGGTAGCGCCCTCGGGGCAAGTTGCGTTCGTGCACAAGGTACAACTGAAGGGGTCTTTCAAAAAGAAGAATGTTTACACTTTTTAGCAGAGAACAAACTTACCATCAAGAAACTAAGTTAAAATAAAGAACCCGTTTGAAATATTATTCCAATGGGTTCTAATTTTATATTTAACTAGCAAACCATTATTAATCGCAAAGCGTTAAAACTTCCAAGGGCCTCGATATTCCCGGAATAACAGCTTATTTGCATCATCACTATTAGTGAATTTTTCCTTCACCGGATCCCAATCAAGCGGCTTACCAATTCGATAACCAATATTACCTAAATGGCAGATTGCTGCGCTTCGATGCCCTACTTCAGCAGGGCAAATAGTAGTCTTTTTAGTTCGAATTGCTTCAAGCCAATTCTTGCGATGATTATCTGCAATTATAATTGAAGGATCGGTTTTAGTAATCGGATCTTTAAGAATTTCTTCTTTAGTGCATTCAATTTTGCCGCGATCTACATATAGCGTTGCATCTTCCCCTTCAAATGTACAGCCACTAGGGCCGCCATGAAACATCTCGATTCCATTGGCATATGTGTATTTAAGCCCAGATTTCTCACCGTTTTCAGGGGGCGTAATTTTTACCGGCCCTGTGCTATCCATATTTAAGGCCCACTGGGCAATATCAAAATGATGGGCCCCCATATCGGCCAAGCCGCCACCTGCATATTCCCAGTACATTCTCCAAGCAGGAAAATGTGTGTGAACACCTTCAGGGCAAAGCACCTTGTTATATTCCCGTTTTGCGGCTGGCCCTTGCCAAAGATCCCAATTAGTCCCATTTGGAATAGGTTCAGTTTCGAGATTACAGGCAACGGCAGGAGAACCAACACCTATACGAACAACCTTAACTTTTCCAATTCTTCCTGCTCTAATCAACTGGGTAGCAAGTCGAAATTTCCCGCCGAACTCACTGCGTTGCTGGCTTCCTGTCTGAAAAACAACGCCAGATCTTTTTACTTCATCAACAATAATTCTTCCCTCTGCAATCGAATGAGTCAATGGCTTTTCACAATAAATGTGTTTATTAGCTTTAGAAGCCATAACACAAATAAGAGCATGCCAGTGGTCAGGCGTACTAATAACAACCCCGTCGATATTTTTGTCGTTTATAAGGTCCCGAAAATCCTTGTAAACTTTCAAACCTTTATAAGCCTGCTTGCCATCGGGCTGGGAATATTTTTTCTCAACCATTATTTTGGCGTTTTCCAAGCGGTCATCAACAACATCACTGACTGCAACAACTTGCACATCATTCATGCCAAGGAAATTGCCCAAATGTCCGCGCCCCATCGTACCAACACCGATAAAACCAAGCTGAAGCCTATCATTCGGAGAAGAATTTTGTGCTTGGGATGAAGTTGCTATCACGGAAGAGCCAATTGCACCAACGAAAATTGATTTATTAAACGAGCGTCTGGTAAACATTTAAAACCTCTAATCAATCAAGAATTACAAAACAACTGAACACATAATATAGGTTCAATAAAAAGATATCTATCTTTAATAACGAAAACAAATCAGATGCAGAAAAAACATACGTACTTATTTGAAAATCATGAAATGGAAACTTTATCCATAATTTGACTGAGAATTGCATCTGCACTTAAATTTTCAGCAATCGCTTCAAATGAAAGCGACATTCGATGCCTGAACACACTAGGCACCATTTCTTTGACATCTTGAGGAAGCACAAAATCCCGACCTCGAATAAAAGCCAACGCCTTGGACGATTTTAAAAGGCTAATCGTGCCACGGGGAGAAACACCATGTTCAAGAAAGTTGGAGTTCAGTCCAAATTGATTTGGAACCCTAGTAGCTACAGCCAGATCCACAATATATTTGCGGATACTTTCCTCAACATGAATTTTTGAAGCCAAAGCACAAAGTTCGTTTAAGTTCTGTGCATCAACAATTTTCCTTATATCCCCTTGCTGTTCAAGTTGCTCAAGTCGTTGCAAAATCAAAAGTTCCTCATCGAACTTTGGGTAATCCACCAATATTTTCAACATGAATCGATCTATCTGGGCTTCAGGCAGAGGAAAAGTTCCTTCTTGTTCAATTGGGTTTTGCGTTGCAATTACAAAAAAAGGATTGCCTAAAGGGAAAGTTTCGTCACCCAGGGTAATTTGCTTTTCCTGCATGGCTTCTAAAAGAGCAGATTGGACTTTTGCGGGTGCCCGATTTATTTCATCTGCAAGAACAACTTGCGCAAAAAGTGGACCTTTTTTAATTTTGAATTCACCAGTCTGCTGGTAATAAATCTGCGTCCCCAGAATATCAGAGGGCATTAAATCCGGTGTAAACTGAATTCGTTTAAAATTCAAATCCAGACATTCGGACATACTGAAGGCTAAAAGTGTTTTAGCTAGTCCTGGCATACCTTCCAAAAGAACATGGCCTTGTGCAAGTATTGCAACCACCATTTTTTCTAAAACTAGATCCATGCCAATAATTTTTTTTCCGATTTCTGATTTTACAACATCAAAAAACTCCAACCCGTTAACAAGCTTTACATTTTTTGAACTTGGAGGCATATAAATTTCCCTTATCAATAAAGATCCTGTAATCTGTGGTATATCTTACTTTGAACTTGTAAATGTAAGCCATGAAAAAGCAAATGATTCAGTTATCCATGGATGAATTTTGTGCGGAAGTGACAAACACTATGAATTCACTCCCCAGCTTTTTTTATGAACACCTTGATAATCTTGTGGTGGAAGTTGAGGAGTTTCCTTCAAAAAAAACATTAATAAAAGCGCACTTTTCTGCTGCTGAAATTAAAGAAGGGAACACCCTTTTTGGTTTGTTTGAACCCATGGAACTTTCCCACCCTTGGGCAGGTGATGCAATTGATATCCATTCTCTTACGCACAAACTTACTATTTACAAAAAACCCCATGAAGAATCTTTCCCTGACCCTATTCAATTAAAAATCGAAATCCGAAAAACTGTGATTCATGAACTTGCCCACCATTTTGGTTTATCCGACAAAGATCTGGAAAATTTCGATAATAACCCTAATCCTTTTAGTAAGGATATTTCTTTAACAACCAAGGAATGCAACGATGAAAACAAACCCCGTCAAAAAAACTCTTAAAGAAGGAAAACCAGCTCTCGGAACTTGGCTTTCCCTTGGCAGCATAATTGCAACACGTTTCATGGCTCGGGCTGGATTTTCCTGGCTAACTGTAGATATCGAACACACCTTGGTAAGCTGGGAAACAGCTACCCACATGTTTGCTTCAATTGCAGATGCTAATGGTGTTCCACTAGCTAGGGTTCCTTCCAACCGCCATGATCATATTAAAAGAGCACTGGATAATGGTGCTTTTGGTGTGGTTGTACCAATGGTTAATTCAAGACAAGAAGCCTTAGATGCAGTTTCCGCCATGTTTTACCCACCATTGGGCACTCGAAGTGTAGGTGGGAATGTTCATGCCTTAAACTTTGGAGCAACCGCACCAGACTATTTCAGCAAGGCGAATGATGAATTATTGGTGATTTTGCAATGTGAGCATATTGATGCAGTAAATAATGCGGACAGTATTTTTTCAGTACCTGGTATTGATGCCATATTTGTAGGCCCCAATGATCTTGCAGCGAGTATGCGAACTGCAGATGGCAAGGGACCAACTGCGGATGCATTTAACGCAGCATTAAACACCATTTTAGAAGCCTGCAAAAGAAACAAGGTTGCCCCTGGAATCCATTGCATGAGCCCCGAAGAGGCTCAACTTCGTATAGAACAGGGCTGGCAATTTATCGCAATCAACAGCGAATTGAAAATGATGATGGATGGTGTTGCTACAACACTTGCAAAAGTTGGGCTTAAATCAGATTCGGGTGCAGCTAAGTACTAGAATCCTATCGTTTATAATTATCTGGCATGCGGCCCATAATCACAATAGATGCGATTTTGGGTCTCATCTCTCTTGCTAACTCTGGATCATCTTTTTTCCCTGCAACTCCAACCAATCCAGAATTTCCACCGCGAACAGGTTTTTGCGGCTTTTGCATCAAGGTTACATTTACAATCGACTGGCTGATTAAATCTGAAAAATCAGCTGGATACCCAGGGGACTTTAAATCATCACCCTTAAGTTCCCTTAATTCTTTAATGTTGTATTTTTTTGGCCTGCCCTTGTCATCAAAAGCTTCGGGAGGGTTAAACTGACGAATTTTAACATCATCCTTAAGTAACAGTTCAATATCTTCCATCTTTGCAGGAACTACTCTTCTTGCCTGCGGACTGTAATAGCTATTTTGGGTTTGTATTGAAAGAATTACAGATTTATCACTTTCGCGCACTTCTTTTAGTATTGCAACAACCTGACCAACAGATATCCATTTTTCTTTAGGATCAGCTTTAGTATTTTTGCCATCAGCTTTTTTATCTTTGTCTTGAGCAAAAGAAGAGCCCAATGCAAGGGATAGCACCAAAAGAACCACAAAAACAAATCGCAAAATAGCCATAAATCCTCCACGTTAGATATATGTTTATACCAAACCCTAAGGATTTATGAAAGAAAAGTTTAATATAAAAGTCGAATTTTATTGCCCACCAGCCCTAAAACCAAAACCACGTAAATAATCTTTGCCAGGCAGTTGACTTCTTCTGGGGAAATTGGAATAACCAATCGGAGTTGAATTACTCAATTTTGGTACCGGGCTAAAGAAATCCAATAGGCTTGTATTTCGCGGATACAAGCTTTGTGGTTGCGCCAATCGGGCATTTGCAAGTTGCGCTTGCTGCATTGCTGCAGCATCTTGCTGCTTTGGTAATAAAAACGCAAAAGGGTTCCAACTATTGCTGTTTTGCGTAATAGTTCCATTAGGATTACTTTGAGATTGGCCAAAAGATGTGGAACTGAAGATAACCAAAGCCCCTAAGATCAATAAATTTCTTTTCATAACAAAAATCCCCTATGAAGAAATGCCCGAACTTGGAACTCGGAATAGCCTAAGGAAGAATCTTGTCAATAGCGCTTTAACTAAAAATCAAGGAAGAAGAGCGGTAACTTCGGGGAACCCAAACATCAGGTTGAAATTTTGCATTGCTACCCCGCTCGCCCCCCGAATAAGATTATCTTCCGCAGCAAGCACCACGATATAATCACCAGCAACTTTGTAATGTAAGTCGACATAATTTGTCCCGACCGAATCTTTAGTAGACGGCAGATGATCAACTAGCCTAATAAACGGTTTATCTTTATAAAAATTGCCAACTAATTCATTTATCGCTAGTTCAGAAATTTCTTTTTTAGGCTTGGCGTAGATAGTCGAAAATATCCCTCGATCCATTGGGATAAGATGAGGGGTAAACATAATTTTCACTTTTTCCCCAGAAACTTTCTCGAGAGCCTGCTCCATTTCAGGAGTATGCCGATGCTTGCCAACTTGGTAGGCGCTTACACTTTCATTACATTCAGGAAAATGCGTAGCTTGCTTTGGGTTTCTACCTGCTCCGGAAACCCCACTTTTACTATCAACGATTATTTGTTCCGGATGAATCAACTTTTCAACTAACAAAGGGGCCAACCCAAGTATAGCTGTTTGCGGATAACAACCAGGATTCGCCAATAGATTACAAGTTTTAATATCAAACGAATTAAATTCTGGAAGACCGTAAACAGCACTGGCCAAACCTGAAAGATCAAGGTGTTCTTCACCGTACCATTTTTTATAAATCACAGGGTCTTTTAATCGATAATCCGCAGACAGATCAATCACACGGATGCCAGCTTTAATCAGTTTTGGAATAACCTCCATACTAGCCCCATGAGGCAGGCAACTGAAAACGCATTGCACACCCTTCTCTTTTAATGAACCTAGATCAAGCTCTTCGCAGCGCAAATCAATCCTTTTTGCAAGGGAAGGGTGAATACTTGAAACTAAAGGGGTCCCTTCTTGCCTAGAAATGCACGCAACGATTTTTGCGTGCGGGTGGCGCAGTAAAATTTTTATGACTTCAAGCGCTGTATACCCAGAGGCCCCTAGAACCGCAACATTTATCATGTTATGCTTCCCTTTTGGTCATCCAAGAAATTCGCAGGTACCCAAATGGATTCCATCCAAAGCTTATACCAGTCTATCAGAGAAGGTTCAACTACACCGATCTCCCTTTTAGATAAATATCTGGAAAGAATCAAACTGATCGACCCCATCATTAATGCATGGGAATTTTTGGACCCACAACAGGCAAAGGCTGATGCCATAAATGCAACGAAAGAAATTGCGTCAGGATTAAATCGTGGAAAACTGCACGGCATCCCGTTTGGTGTTAAAGATATCATCGATGTAAACGATTGGCCAACCCGTGCAGGATGCATGTCTTGGGCTCGTTCATTTGCACGACAAGATGCAACAATTATCACTAGGCTACGAAAAGCTGGCGCTATTTTAGTGGGCAAGACCGTAACAACAGCATATGCCAGCTTTGATCCACCTCCAACTCGGAACCCTTGGAACCTGCAAAAAACGCCTGGGGGATCAAGCAGTGGTTCGGCCGCTGCTGTAGCTTCCGGAATGATCCCTGCTGCTTTAGGCACTCAAACAGGGGGATCAATTACAAGACCAGCTAGTTATTGTGGTGTAGCTGCAATAAAACCAACATTTGGCTGGGTGCCCCTAGATGGCGTGCTTCCATTGGCTCAATCCATGGATCACATGGGCATGATGGCGCCCACAATTGAAGATTTAGAAATCATTTGGGAAGAGGTGACACAACCTGGAAATATAAAAACCGACACTTCAAAACCACCCCGCATTGCTGTTCTCGAATCTTTTTTCTGGGATAATGCATCTGAAGAAATCCGCCAAATGCTAGATGAAACAATTA
Organism: uncultured Planctomycetaceae bacterium; assembly: GCA_937888715.1. Classification (GTDB taxonomy): domain Bacteria; phylum Planctomycetota; class Planctomycetia; order Gemmatales; family Gemmataceae; genus UBA969. The sequence goes on from CALARU010000386.1 coordinate 45,042, forward strand.
AAAAACTTCAAAGAGCAGGCGCCCAAATAACTTTCATCGAACTGCCTGAAACATTTGCAAAATCAATCGTGGAACATCGCGCTATCATGTCTTATGAGGCATTCAAAATACATGAGTACTGGATTTCAAGAAGGCCGGAAGATTATCCGCCTAGGATCACATCCTTGATTAAAGAAGGATCCCAGGTCAAACCCCAATACTATATTTCCTGCAAAAACCAGCAAAAATACTGGAAGGATTATTTCGAAACAAACTTAAAGCAATACGATTGCTACATGGTACCTGCAACAACCACAGAGGCCCCAAGCAACGAAACAACAGGCGATCCAGCTTTTAATTCCCCATGGAGTTTCACTGGCCTGCCTGCTTTGTCCATGCCTTGCCAACTTTCTCAATCTGGATTACCCCTTGCGATCCAACTTGTTGCCCAATCAAATTCCGAACCCAAATTATTACAATTGGGAAAATGGTGTGAGAAAGAAATCAATTATTCCTATCGTTGCCCTGATGGACTTAATAAAATAATCAAAGTAGTAAACTTTTAAAAGGACTAACAATGTCATCATTTTGGATGTTTGTAATAAATGATTGGATATTCGCAATCCCCATGCTAGCCATGTCGGTTTGCGGAATTGCATTAATAACTTGGCGGATTCTTCTTAATCGAGGGCTTCTGCAAAATACTGAGGCACATTTGGAAACATTAAAAGCCACACTACTAAAGGATGGCATAAAAGCAGCAATAACATTAAACAACGATCAAAAAGACTGGCTGGGCGTATTATTGTTTTCCGCTGGTATTAAAGGCCTGGGAAACGGAATACCTGCCTCAAGAAAAGAAATAAACAACGCAATGGAATTTGAAATAATTCCAAGACTCAACTTTCTGCTCCCAACAATGCTAGCAATTGCAAAAATCGCAACCATGGTTGGCTTACTTGGAACAGTTATCAGCATGATTGGAACTTTCACGAAAATACAAGAAGCTCAAGGGGGCGTTTCAGAACAAGCTGGCTCAATTGGTTTAGCCCTTTTTGCTACGGCACTTGGCTTGGTTACCGCAATACCCCTTGTATTTTCTCATGTAATGTTCAAAGCTCAAATCAATGATTTTGAACTTCAAATAAAAAAAGCTGTTCAAAAATTTATTGAAATGGCAACCACATTAAAAACACCCCTTAAACCTTGAATCAATTATGCTGCCAGATGCCAAATATTATGATGTGTGGATTATTAAAGCTAATCAGGTGATCAGAGAGATCCCTGCGGCTACTATTTTGCAATGGATTGGAGAAAGACGATTGGTGGTTCGTGACAAAATACGCCCTGCTGGCACCGCAGATTGGTTCGAAGTTGGCCAACACCCCTCTCTTGCAAACATCTTGCCACAAAAAGAAAATCCTGAACCGGAAATCTTCGAACCCCCATCTCATTCTTTTCAAAAGCATCAAAGTGTTGATGATGATATCGATATGATTCCATTAATAGATGTAAGCCTAGTGTTGTTGGTTTATTTTTTAATGAGTACATCTTCTCTAGGTTCAGGGACATCCACAAAACTTCCGATTGCAGAATATGCAAGTGTGCAGGGCATAAAAGACCAAGCTTGGATTGAAGTAGAGAACAACAAAGCTTACACAGTCGGGTTTGCAGAGAGAAAAAAAGACCAAACAACCAAATTTGAGTCCCAAGAAAAATTGATTGCTTATCTTCAAGATGAAATTAGAAAAGGGCAGGGGTTTAAAGAAGTAACTGTGTATGCTCCTGGAGATATATCTGCTGGAACCATTCGCACCTTGGTAACTTCAATTGAAAAATCATTTGGCAAAGATGAGATTTCTAAAATTCATCTGGGAGTCACCGGAAAAAAATGAGCCTTTGGGATTTGAAAAACCATGGTACAGACTCAAAATCAATTCTACTTGAGTCCATCGAAATACAAGATCTCATTGTATCTGGGTTAATTTCTATCCATGATGAAATCCGAAAAGAAGGGGAGATCGTATGGAAAACCCTACAAGATTATCCAGAATTCGAGGAAGTTTTATCATCAAAATCAACAATCAAACACGAAGACGATGACAACATCGACATGAATGCTTTAATTGATGTTTGCTTGGTACTTTTAGTCTTTTTCATCCTCTTAACTAGCTATGCAAAATTAGTGCAACATCTTGAAGCAGCTAAAACCAATCCAGATTCAAAAATTCCATCAATTAGCACTTCCCAAGCTGATCAAAAAACTAAAGTTGTGATAAAAAAAGAAGGTGGAAAAACTATTTTCTATATCAATGAACAACCAGTCGAAAGTAACAATCTTACTTCTGCCTTAAAAGCTTCTGCACGAAAATTAAAAAGCAAAGATTTGATTTTATATTACAGCGATGATGTTCCATACCAAGCGGTGATATCTATTCAAGATGCAGCAAGGGCTGCTGATTTTCAACAAATACTCCAAGCACTGGAAAAATAACCCTACTTTTTCTTGAAGATAATATCTGCCTTTGCAGGTTCGTATTTACCTGCGGTTTTACTGATTGTAAACCGGGTCTCTTGAATATCATCCTCTTTAGCGCCTTGAAGCGATGCTTTTTCTAGTTTCTGCAATTTCTCTTCAACAGAAACAGGCATAAGCACCACAAATGCTTCTGCTTTGATTTGCAGGCCCATCGCACGAGATAAATTTGTAACTGATTGTGCTTTGTCATCCACCCAAAAAATATCACTAACTGAAGACAAATCCAATTCCATAGTTGTTATCGGTTTAACACCAAGGTTTGAAATAACCAAAAATTTACCTGGCTTATTTGGATCCGGGAAAGCAAGCCGAGCATTCAAATCCATTAATTGTGAAAGATAATCCGAGCCATTTGTGGTGTTAAAAACCATTATCCACCGAAGCATTCGTTCACCCCGACCATCACCAACCCCGTCGCCTTTTGTATTTCCAACACCCTTCAAACCCTCAATAATTTTGCTTTTTAAATTTTGCCCTATACGAGATAACTCTTGAGCTTTGGCATTCGCATCCTCCACCAAGGATTTTCCGCCCGTTTTATCAACTTGAATTTTTTCTGTCGGAGAGGGATCCAACTTTAATGGAATTTCGGGCATGCTTTCTTTATCTGGAATATTCAATTTAGTAGGAGTTTTGATCGTATCATCATTTTCTTTTGCATCGGGGGAACCAGACGAAGTGCCACCCCCAACCCTTACTGAGGAAACCCCAAGCCTTCGGTTAACATCTCCAATTATTGCTTTTTTTAACCCTTCCCAACCAAGCATCATAATTATGGTAACCAATGCAATGTGAACGATAAACGAAACAAACAACGAGGTAAATGACTCATAATTTGGCGAATATTTAATCCAAAGCTGTTTTTGCCAAGTAGTAGTTTTCATAATCATCCAAAAACTTTATTTTGACCCATAATGTTTAAGTCTACCCGATAACAGAATATTATCATCAATCATCTCATAGGTGAAAGAAGCTATTTTTCGCCGCTGGGCCATTTCAAGAATTCCAACCCCTCCTACAGGTGATATTGCATCTGTACCACCAATGATAAATGGGGCGATATAAACCTGAATCTCATCAACCTGAGATGCGTCAAAAAAACTCCCCAGCGTTTTTCCGCCTCCTTCCACCAATAAGTTTTGAATCCCTTTTTTCCCCAACAGCATTAAAAGTTCATCAACAATTTCAGCAGAATTATTCGAAGTAAGTTCGAGCAGTTCACATCCCGAATTTTGCAATCTAACTTTTAATTCTTGCGAGACCTTTTCACTCACAGCAATTATCGTTGGAAAATCCTTGGCAGATTGCACAATTCGTGAAGAAAGGCTTATTCTGGCTTTAGGATCGATCACAACTCGCATTTGTTTTCTTGGCCCTTCTGGCCTTGCGTTTAACATAGGGTCATCAAGATCTACCGTTCCAACACCCACCAAAATTGCATCCACCAAACCCCGTAATTGATGAACTTTTTCTCTGCATTTATCATTACTAATCCATTTTGATTCACCAGATTTCGTCGCAATCTTACCATCCAGGCTCATAGCCCATTTCGCAACAACAAATGGTTTTGAATGCAAATGGTATTTAATAAATGGGGCATTGATAAATTCAGCTTTTTCTTTACCAACCCCAACTTCGACTTCAATACCATGAGATTGTAAAAAACCAATGCCTTTACCAGCAACCAATGGGTTCGGATCACGCATTGCTACAAAAACTTTGGATATCCCAGAAGATAAAATTGCATTTGCACAAGGAGGAGTTTTCCCATGATGCGAACAAGGCTCGAGGGAAACAAACAAAGTACTTCCAAAGGCTTTATCACCGGCTTGATTTAAGGCTTCGATCTCAGCGTGTAAGCCCCCAAACCTCTGGTGCCAACCAACACCAACCACAGTGTTATCTCTAACTAATACAGCTCCAACCATAGGATTAGGCTCTACCATTCCACGGCCTCGAATTGCCAGATCAAGCGCCAAGCTCATCCATTTTTCCAGCCCATCATCGTTCATGATTAATTTATTCCCTAAAAGCTTTAAAAAGATACAATGAAAGAAATAGAACTAGCTTAAGAATCAATGGTTATTTGCAGTGAAGTTTTCAAATGATTAGGATAAAGTTTTCCGATACCACCATTACAGCACATACCCCCCATGGAAATACTTTCGCTTGCGAATGACAATGCTTATTATGCGAAATTTAAAACTTATTATTAGTTATGATGGCACAGAATTTCAGGGTTGGCAAACCCAACCTGGCTTTAGAACCGTTCAGGAAACCATCCAAAAGCATCTTGAAAAAATAACGAACCAAAAAATAACACTATATGCAAGTGGTCGAACTGACACCGGGGTACACGCTATTGCTCAAGTTGCAAATTTCAGGGTTGATTCAAATTTAAGTGAATCCAAAATACTGTTAGGCCTTAATGCACTTTTGCCTGATGATATATCCATCAGTGAAATAACAGAGGTTCCTTATGATTTTCATTCAGTAAAAGATGCCAAGAAAAAGCATTACCGTTATGTAATAAGGCAATCTGGGATTTCTGATCCTTTAACCAGGAAATTCTGCCACCTCGTAAAACAGGAACTAGATCATGAAAAAATGCACAAAGCTGCCCAACAACTAATCGGAACACATGATTTCCGATGTTTCGAATCTGAATGGCCAAATCGCACAAATAGCATTCGAACAATTTATCGAACATCAATAAACCGGATGGGACCTTGGATATGGTTTAATATCGAAGGGAACGGTTTTCTTTATAATATGGTAAGGGCTATAGCTGGAACACTTATCGAAATCGGAAGAGGACACTGGCCCGAGGATAAAATTCATGAGCTAATAGAATTAAAAGAAAGAAAATATGCTGGGCCAACAGCTCCAGCAAAGGGATTATTTTTAGTACGCGTTTCTTATGAAGATTTAATACCATGAAAATACAACAAGATTATCCAGAAAAAACCACAATCACTCCGTTAAAAAAACCGATTGATTTAGTGTGCCATTTACCAGGCTCAAAAAGCATCACCAATCGAGCATTAGTGATCGCGGCGCTCAATTCGGGCGAACAAAAAACTCATCTAAGTGGAGTCTTGCGCAGCGAAGACACTGAAATCATGGTCGATTGCTTAGAAAAGCTCGGCTTTATTCTTTCAGTAAATTGGAAAGACTGCACAGCAATTGTTTCATCCCCTAAAGCTTCAGGGATCATCCCCTCTTCAAATGCCAATCTTTTCACTGGAAACTCCGGCACGACAATGCGTTTCCTGACAGCAATGGTTGGGCTAGGAAAAGGCACCTACAAACTCGATGGTATCAAGCGAATGCAGGAACGGCCCATCAATGACCTTTTAAAAGCTTTGAACGACCTTAACATTAACTCTTCAAGTGAAAACAATAACGGGTGTCCTCCTGTAATTATAAAAACCTTGGGTTGGTCCGGAGGAATTGCGAGAATTAATTCAGAAATGAGCAGTCAATTTATTAGCGGAATTCTAATGGCTGCCCCGTTTGCCAAAGGTGACACCCGTATCATTTTAGAAGGCAAAATTGTTTCTCAATCTTACATAGGCATAACTCTGGCAATGCTGAATGACTGGGGAATAAACACCACCAAAATTTCTGACCGAGAGTATCTGATTAAAGGAAATCAAACTGGAAACCGATTCGAATACCAAATTGAACCCGATGCTTCTGCAGCAAGTTATTTTTATGCGGCTGCAGCAATTACAGGGGGCACGGTTACAACACCAGGACTAGGAAAAACCTCGCTTCAAGGTGATTTAAAATTTGTTCATGCGCTTGAACTTATGGGAGCAACTGTCACTCAAAATAACAATTCAACAACTATTAATGGTAAAGAATTACACGCCATCAATATAGATATGAACGATATTAGCGATACTGTTATGACTCTTGGCGTAGTTGCATGTTTTGCCAAGGGAACAACCAAGATTACAAATATTGGCCATATAAGACACAAAGAAACCGATCGAATCAGTGCACTTGCCAACGAATTAAGAAAGATTGGCGCCCTAGTTGAGGAATTCCCCGACAGCATAATTATTCATCCCTCAAAACTGCATGGCGCAGAAATTGAAACTTACAACGACCACCGGATTGCCATGAGTTTCGCAATAGCAGGTTTAAAAATTCCAGGAATTACCATTTGTAATCCTTCATGTGTTGCAAAAACTTACCCTGATTTTTTTGATGATCTCGCTAAAGCAATCTAAATAATTGCGGAAATTGATATGCAAAAAGTTTGGCTATTTTTTGTTTTGATTTTTACATCATGCTTATTTGCAAATAAATGCAGTGGTATTACTTTAAATAATTCTCCAAAAGAAAAAACTCTTCAAGTATTTATTGCATTTGAAACTAAAGGCTTTTTAACCAAACAAACAGCACACCTTATCCAAGAATCTATTTCAAGCAGAATTAAACAAACCTTTAAAGGCATCATTCAACTACAAGAATTTAAACTCACTGAGTCACAAAATTTAAAGAATCTACAAAATCAAACTAATCAGAATATGTCGGCAACCTTACTTATCACACACGAAAAGAACCGTTTTGTCATCAAAATAAATTTTGCAGACAACGAATCAGCCATTATGTTTCCAACACAACAATCAACCTGCGAAAGAAAAGAAGAAATACCTTCAAAAACTTTAGACTTATTAAAAGAATATTTTGTACCAAAAGCACTGATTGCAAAAAAAGTAACAGACGATATTTATGAACTTCAATTTGAAATAGACGGCAACTTAAAATCGGATTATGTTTCACCAAAAAAAGGAGACTACTTTCAGATTCTTAGAAAAACCCAGACCAACAAATCCAACAATATTTACAAATGGACAGTTTTACAACTCACTGATGCTGTTGTTTCAAACGATAAAAAAATCAAATTTAATTCCAGGCTATATACTGGCATCGAACTACCAGATTTAATCGGGCTAAAAGCAATCAAAATCCCTAGTGGATCTATCGATGTCAAATTTAAAATATCACCGAAAGAACAAAACCAAGATCCTAATATTCCCAGCAACTATTTCCCGGTTGATGTCGTGTTAAGATCTGCCTTTAAGGTTGGATCGAATCAGGCAGGATTAGCATCAAAAACAAACAATGAAGGAGTATTTAATTTTTCTACTGATTCCGAAAACTTATTCATTGGCGTTGCATTTGTTGAAATAATTCGGAACACAAATATGGTTGCTCAATTCCCTTTCTTCAAAACATCCAACGAGCAAGAATCAATCACATTAAGTTTTGAGCCAGAAAAACCTTACGAAAAGCAAAAGCTTATTTGGTTGATACAGGTTAATGATCAACTCGCTTTCATGGGCGCACTTTTTAAAGAATTAAACAAACCAAACTTCAAGGAAGAGGAATTAAAGACTAGGATCGAAAAGCTTGGAAAACTCTCGAAATTCAGTGCTGACAGGACCAATAACATCAAAATTGGGCTCCATGATTTAAAACTAAAGTGGCCTGAAATTACAAATGATAATGAGATCAAACTTGGAGAAAAAAAACTTGACGCTCTTCTTGGATATATTGCTGAATTAAACAAATACCAAGGTCGACTGGTTAAGATTGAGACAGACAAAAACTCACCTGCACGAAAAATTTTAGATTACAAAATCACCGAGGCCAAACGCATGGCTGCCGATGGTGATTTCCCACAAGCAATTGCTTTGCTGGAATCTATTTTTACAGATGCTCCAGAAGTTGAGAGCGATATTAAGCAGTTCAAGGATTTATGGTTAAACAAATCTGCTAAAGTTGTGGAATCGAGAAAGTTTATATTCGATTCTTTACCAAAATTAAGCCTTAGCGAATTGACAAAACAAAATGAAAAACTTATTTCAAGTTTAGACACCTGCATTGCAGAATCAGATACCGCAGGACTTTTAAAGTACCTGAAACTCTCCAGAGATTTATATCTCCAGTTAGACCCTTCACAAAATGACGCAAATAAATTAACCATAAGCCCTAAAGAATCATTGGAATTAATTACTTTACTTGAGGAACAAAACAAAAGAGTAAAGATTTTTTTTGAATCCTTGAACAAGAAACCCTAAAGTACTTTGGGTTTTAAATCTTCTATGGACAATTAATTCAAAATGAAAGCAAGTTTCATTCTAAAAGACTTTGATCCCGCGCGAATTTTGATTATCAAACCCAGCGCAATAGGTGATATTGCCAATAGTTTACCATTTTTACGGGGCATTAGAGAAACATATCCCCAGGCTAAAATCTCTTGGCTGGTTAACCAATCCTACGAATCTATTCTGACCAATCATCATGATATTAATGAGGTTTTTAGCTTTGATCGAAATATTTGGAAAAAGAATTTTGGGAAGGGTTTATCGTCCTCTTGGAAATTGATTCAGCGAATACGGGCGCTCAATCCCACCTTGACAATCGACTTACAGTGCTTGCTTCGCACCGGAATTCTTACTCGACTGAGTGGAGCACCAATAAGGATCGGCCTTGAAGATTGCAGAGAAGGCTCAAGCTATTTTTATACCCATTTGGTTAACTACCCATCCAAAGGGATGCATGCAGTAGAAAGGTATTGGGAGGCAGCAAAATTTCTTGGGTGCAAGGGAGAAATCCCGCCTGCATCTTTTCCGGTTGATGAAACCGAAAAGGCAGATGTCCTTAAATTGATTTCCCTAATGCCCAAACCTTGGATTGGTTGTTGCCCGGGAGCGAGATGGCTTACCAAACAATGGCCCTCAAATTACTATGCCCAGGTATTACAAAAAGCACAGTCAGAGACTTCAGGAAGTATCATTCTTTTTGGCGGTAATGATGACAACAAAAACGCATCAGAAATTGCAACCTTGCTTGCGCCCGGAACTCCTGTAATAAATCTTGCGGGCAAAACTTCTCTTCGTGGACTTATTGCTGTAATTTCACAAATGGATTTCGTCTTCTCCAACGATACGGGCCCATTACATATTGCTGTTGCTCAGAAAAAAAATATTATTGCGCCTTTTCTTTGCACCAAGGTTGAATGGAATGGCCCATATGGTCAATTTAATAATACTGTTTCAACCTCCGTACAGTGCAAAGGCAGCTACCTTACCAAATGCCCTAAGATGATATGTCTCGATGATCTTGTTCCTGAAAAAATGTTTCCTCTGGTAGAAAGTACGATTCAAGCATGGAAAGCCAGCAAAACTTAATCCTTGGAAGTTCTTCACCTTCAAGAATTGAACTCCTGAAAAGAATTTTCAACACTTTTGAAATAATTAAACCAGATATTGAAGAACCCTCCTCGGGTTTTTCATCTCCTAGGGAACAAGTTGCTGTCATTTCTTGGCTAAAAGGCCAAGAAGTAAGTTTGCAAGTTAAACAAGGTTTTATTATTGCAGCCGATACCATCGGATGGATAGACGGGAAACCTTTGCTAAAACCTATAGACCGGGAAGACGCCAAAGAAATGATTTCAAAGATGTCTGGCCGAAACCACGAATTATGGACCGGGGTAGTTCTTTGGCATCAACCGACAAATTTACAATTATGCTGGCAAGAACAGTCCATTGTTTCGTTTAAGAAAGTATCGCCTGCAGAAATTGAGCATTACCTTGAAACAAGATCTTGGAAAAATCACTCCGGATCTTATGCCATCGAGGAAGAAAATGATCCTTGGGTACAAATTTCGCAGGGTTCAATAACAAATGTCATTGGACTGCCTTTAGAAAGCCTTTTATTTAATCTTGGAAAGTTCAAAAATATGGTCGCAATCGATCAGATTTAATTATGATCCTAATTTTTGACTGCTACCATCTTGGAAAGATTGGGCATTAGCCGTAAAAAGTTTATGTGGAAATCTTCTTTCAATATAGGGAGCTACAATCAACTCATGCTTGCAAAACTAGCCTTGGAAGATGGGACTGTTTTTACCGGCAAAGGATTTGGTGCCCAGGTTGAATCTACTGGTGAAGTAGTATTTAACACCAGTATGACTGGCTATCAGGAGGTTATCACAGACCCATCCTATAAAGGCCAGATTGTAACCATGACTTACCCTTTGATTGGTAATTACGGGGTTAATCATGAAGATGTCGAATCGAATTCTCCTCAGATTGAAGGTTTCGTGGTTCGAGAACTAACAAAAATACCTAGCAATTATCGTTCGACCAATGATTTAAGCCACTATTTACAAAAAGCAGGGATTTGCGGTATCGAGGGGATTGATACAAGGGCTTTAGTTAGAAGGCTCCGTATTCGGGGTGCAATGAAAGGTATCCTTTCTTGCATTGAAATGGACAACAAAAAGCTAGTTCAAAAGGCAATTTCAAGTTCAACGATGGCTGGTGCAGATCTTGCGCAATTAGTAATGCCAAAAGCTATGTCAACTTGGAAAGAAGGCTTCACCAACTCTTTAGTCACTTACCTAACTCCAACTAAACCAACTCACCATGTGGTTGCTTTAGATTACGGCATGAAGCAAAATATATTAAGGTGCTTGGTTCAAATCGGATGCAAAGTAACGGTACTTCCTGGAAATTGCACGTCGCAAGATGTGCTTGATCAAAATCCAGACGGGATTTTTCTTTCCAACGGCCCCGGAGACCCGGCTGCTGTAACCTATGCCCACAAGACAATTTCCGAGCTTATAGGCAAAAAACCTATTTTTGGCATTTGCCTTGGGCACCAATTAATAGCTCATGCTTGCGGTGCAAGCACATTCAAATTAAAATTTGGGCATCGTGGTTCAAACCAACCTGTTTTAAACCTTTCCAGTAAAAAAGTTGAAATAACCTCACAAAACCATGGTTTCGCAGTGGGTATGGATACGTTGCCAAAAAGCCTTGAACCTACTCACATCAATCTTAATGATAACACTCTCGAAGGCATGAAACATAAAACGCTGCCATTAATGAGCGTCCAATATCACCCAGAATCCTCTGCGGGGCCCCACGATAGCAGCTATTTATTTGAATCATTCCGTGATATGATGGGGTAATTCAAAACTCACAAGCATTCGGAATAACATGAAAACGACCATATTAATCGCATTATTTTTTATGGTGGAATATTGTGCATCCCAATTAAATGCAAGTACCTTTATAGAAGAGCAGGGCTCTTTTAAAGTTGGCTCCAAGCCTGAATCCCCAAAAACACCTGAAATCTATCACCTCAAAAAAGCTTTACTAAATTATACCTTGAAACCTAAGCATCAGCTTCCGGTTTCCAATGTAGATGTATTTACCCTTACTTTTCCATCCGTGATAACGACTCCTTTTCCAGAAAACAACATGGTCTATGCAGAATATTATGTGCCTAGAAATTTGAAAACCTTCCCTGCCACGGTTGTTCTTGATATTACTGGTGGTGATCAATCATTATCCCGCACTATTTCCTCTTATCTTGCTTCTAGGGGAATAGGGTGCCTTTTTGTTCAAATGGCTTATTATGGGCCTAGGAGGCCCCCTGAAAGCAAAGTTCGCCTTCTATCTCCGGATATCAAACATACCCTCAAAGCTATCCAGCAAACCGTCTTGGATATTCGATCTGCTATTGCTTGGCTTGAACAACGTAACGACGTCGATAAAACCAGACTTGGAATCACTGGTACCAGCTTGGGAAGCATGATCGGCGCCCTTAGCGCTGAAATGGAACCATCGGTCACCAAAGTTGTTGTACTTTTAGGCGGTGGCGGATTAATTGAGGGGTATTATGATCACCCCCAAGCTCTTATTGCTAGAAAAGCTTTCGAGTTATTTGGCGGCACAAAAAAACAACTTGTTGATCTTCTTGCACCTGTAGACCCTTTAACTCACGCAGAAAACCTTAAAACTAAGCAACTTTTACAAATCGCGGGCAGAAATGATGTTATTGTTCCCCCCGTTATGGCGCAGGCACTTTGGGAAAAAAGCGGAAAGCAACAAATCCAATGGTATGACTGCGGGCATTACACTGCAGCATTCTACTTTTTTGACGCTCTTAATTTAATTGCTCAACACCTAAAAAAGTAAGTCCTGTATTTCACAGCCTAATAACAACAAAACCCCTGGGTATTGGCCAAGGGTTTTGAATTATCATTTCAATCAGCAGAATGAAATTGTTAGTTACTTCGATTCGATCGTTTTCGATCGTTTTCTTTGAGGTACATCTTCCTCAAGCGAATCGCCTTGGGGGTTATTTCAACCAACTCATCATCTTCGATATATTCAAGAGCAAGTTCTAAAGTTAATACCCGTGGCGGTTTAATGACAGAAACTCCATCCGAACCAGAGGCTC
>CALARU010000387.1 GCA_937888715.1 uncultured Planctomycetaceae bacterium
GGTGGTCCAGGTGTTACAAATTCTCCAAATAGTTAAAAAGGAGCTTTTCAAAAGAAGAGGTAAGTATATGCGCGTTTTCGAGTACTTCTTGATGCGAAGGTGGTTGCGGTGAAAGACCAGCAGCTTTATTGGTAATGCCTGAAATTCCAGCACATTTCATTCCTAAATGAAATCCTGCCTCAACTTCCCAGACGGTTGACATTCCAACAGCATCTGCGTTCCAAGACGAAAATGTTCGAATCTCAGAGGCCGATTCGTAGCATGGTCCGGAAACCATCAGGTAGGTTCCGGTGGTTGTGGATAAATTTTGAGATTTCGAGATATTTTTTAATTTATCAAGTAGGGCAGGGTCGTAAGGGGAGTCAATTGGGGGTGAAAAGCCAGGGGTGTTTTTGTCGTTATTCCATGGTTTGCTGATGGTATCGATATGGTTTTTAATGAGCATTATCGAGCCCGGATAAAGATTTGGGGCAATGCCACCAGCGGCATTGGTGAAAATCCCAGTATGGCACCCGAGAGAGTGTGCAATTTTGGTGGTTGCGGTGACAACTTGTTTGGGGTAACCCTCGTATGAGTGAATTCTGCCTTCAGAAATGAGTAAAGCTTTGTTGCGGAATCGTGCGTGGGTAAGGCATCCTTTGTGACCTGGCACAGTTGCAGCAGAGATTTCTGGGAGTTGGCTAAAAAGCCAAGAGTGTCTGTCTTGGAATTTTTCTGCCATTGAGCCATATCCTGAACCTAAAACAAGAAAGATTTGAGGCTGTTGTTGTTCGCAAAGGCGCAACAAATCTGGAGGTAGATTTTCGGAATAATTAGACATGTCTTAAAGCCTCTATCGGATCCATGAGCGCGGCTCTTCTGGAGGGATAGATGCCAAAAATAAGTCCAACGGCAACAGCGGTGGTAAGTGACCAAGTGATGGATTCGAAATGAACCTTTGCAGGGATTCTGGCGTCCCAGAAAGTTTCTGCAATGAAAGGTAGTGCGTAGACCATGGCGAGTCCGAGGCCGATGCCCAGGATTCCGCCAACGCTGGTTTGTACAACAGCTTCGATAAGAAATTGTAGGGTGATATCGCGGCGTTTGGCACCAAGGGCTCGTCTAATACCAATTTCACGGGTTCTTTCGGTGACGGTTGCAAGCATGATATTCATGATACCGATGCCACCAACTAGAAGGGAAATGGATGCGATAAGAACGAGCAGCATTTTGTATCTTTCTTTGGCTCTTTCAGCTTCTTCGAGTCGGTCGAGTGGAACATTTACGGTCCAGTCGGCTTTACTGTGGTTTTCGAGTATTGATCGAACGATTTCGCCTGTGGGGCGTACTTTTTCGATATCGCTGACAGTAATTGTGATCTGGCTTATTTCTACTTTTTCAGCAGATCTGGAACCAGCAGAGCGCATGAATATTCTTTCCCCAAACCTTACTCTTGCGGTTGCAATGGGGATGACTACATCTAAGTTGACATCTTCGGTGGAAACCCCGCCTTGGGATCTTTCTTTCATAACCCCTATGATCTTGTAGAAAAAGGTTCCAAGTTGAACTTCTTTGTCTAAGGGGTCTTCGAATGGGAAAAGCCTATTGGCGAGTTCGGATCCTAGGACTGCAACATTTCTTAAAAGCACTTCGTCGTCAGCGACAAGAAACCTGCCACTTTTCATTTCGATGTTATGGATGTCGAGGTAGTCGGGGATGGTGGAGACAATCCTGCTGTTAACGCCTTTATAACCTCTTCTCGCTTCTTGGGGGAAGATGCGCATGGGGACCATTCTTGTAACGGTGGGGATGGTCGCAATTTTGTCAAAGTCTAAATAGGTGAGGCCATAAATGGCGATGTAACTACGCTTGGAAGTACCAGCATCATCAGTTGGTTTGACACTACGGATCATAATATTGTTGGCGCCCTGCCTTCGGATATCCTCCAAGGCGTCTTGCATGCTACCCTCGCCGAAGGCCATGAGAGAGATCACGGCACCGGTGCCAATGATGATACCTAGGACGGAAAGAAAAGCGCGAAGCCTATGAAGCCAAAGGCTTCGAACAGCAAGAATGAAGCTTCTGCGGCCTTTGTCCCAAAGCAAAATGGAGGCGAAGAGTCCGACAAGCATAAGAATGGCGGTGATTGAGAATATCAGCATTTCCGCTTCTCACTTGGATTGATGGAGCACCAGGCTTTCAAGTAGTTCCGTCTGAATGGTAGAGGTAGCGCCTTCGATGGAAACGGTTGGTTTTTCGTTCCTGACATCGGATTCTATTACCCCATCACGCATTCTAACAATTCGTTTTGCCCAGGAAGCGATATCGTTTTCATGAGTCACCATGATGATAGTTTTTCCAGCTTCATTAAGCTTAGAAAGTAGATGCATGATTTCGTCGCTGGTTCGGGAATCAAGGTTTCCGGTGGGTTCATCCGCAAGAATAACAGCAGGGTCGTTAACGAGGCTTCTAGCAATGGCAACGCGTTGTTGTTGGCCGCCGGAAAGTTGCATGGGCCGATGATCAAGCCTGTTGCCCAGTCCTACTAGTTTGGCCAAGCCAATGCATCTATTGGTGGTGGAGTTTGAAAGTTTAGCGCCTTGGTAGAGCAGTGGGATCTCAATGTTTTCGACCACGGTGTATTGTGGTAGAAGGTTGTATTGTTGGAAGATGAATCCGAGGTAGCGACTTCGAATGTTACTGAGTTGATCATCTTCCATTCTGGCGACATCTTGGCCAGCAAGAAAGTATTGGCCGTTGGTTGGTCGATCAAGGCAGCCTAAAAGATTAAGGAGGGTGGATTTGCCAGAACCTGAGGGCCCCATAAGTGCGACAAAATCGCCTTCTTCGACCTCTAGTGTTACACCTTTTACTGCGTAAACCAACACTGTTTCTAGGGAGTATACTTTTGCTAGATCAATAATTTTAAGAACGCTGGCCAAGTTGTAAAGCCTTTAAAAGTAGTTGAAATTGTATTACGGTTCACCAGATTATGTCTTAGACTTTTTGTCTTTTTTCTTGGAACTAGGTGGAGTTGGGGCGTCGTTTTTTTCTGCCTTAGAAGAGTCTTTCTTAGAATCTCTGGAAAGGCTCTTGGGGTTAAGAACCACGACATCGCCCTCATTCAGTCCATCTTTAATTTCAATCATTTTTTCGTTGCTTACCCCAAGTTTGATGGCTTTTTCAATCGGGCCATCAGGGGTAAGGGTAAAGCAGAAAAATCCATTTTGTGTGTTACCAAGCACGGCTTGAACAGGAATTGCAAGTACATCCTCAGCTTTGGTGTCTGTGTAAATGGTAACAGAGGCACTCATGCCTGGTTTCAGGTCTGGTAAACTTTCATCAATGGAAACTAATGTGCGATAAACTCGTACATCGGAAGTAAGCCAGTCGGATTGAGATGCGACTTCATCGACATGCTTAACATGGCCCTGCATAACTTTATCCGGGAAAGAATCGATACGAATTGTGGCAGGCAGGCCGTTGCCTATTAGTTCTTGTTCTTTGTCCGCAAATTCGTTGTGAAGCTCAAAGTAGGCAGCCTGAGCGGAGAGCGCGCCAAGTAGGGGTTGGCGCATCAGGGATAACCCTGCAAGTCGGATTTCGCCATAGCCTGTTTTTTTCCATTGGTCGCCTCGGACGCGATTGCGCATGGCCTCGTGTACCTTGGTGTTGACCATCATGTGAGAAAGGTTGGGAATGCGCATTAATTTTTGGCCTTCACGCACGGGTTCGCCCTGGGCGATGGTTGCTTGTTGCGAACCGCTTCCAAACCTTGCCTGTTCGGAAACATAGTAGACAACGAGTCCATCTTGAGGGGCTAAGAGATAGCATTTTTTGATTTCGTCTTCGATCTCCTTGAAGCGCAGTTCCTCTTTAGAGAAGATGGATTTTTTTGTGAGAGTGTCGTTGATGCCCTGGATTTCTTTGGACTTGGATTGGGTTATTAATCGGTCTTTGGCTCTTTTGGCTTCATCTCTTTTGCTTTTGAGTTCGGTCAGGGTGCGTTTTTTGGTGTAGTCTTTCAGGACTCTTAATTCTTCTTTAACTTTTTCTAGGGAAAATTCTGCGCTTTTTAGTTTGAATCTATCTGCGAGAGCTTGTTTGGGGGTGAGGTATCCTTTGCTTACCATGCGGTCGAGCCAAACATCGCGATCGTTCCACATGGAAAGGTCGGATTCAGCCATGAAGAATCTTCCTTCAATTTCAGCGAGTTGTTGTTTGTAATCACCTTCTTGGAATTTTTCCAGATCGAGGGCGGAAAGTTCGATGGCGATTTCAGCAGTTGCGATATCGCTTTCGTTCTGGCTTTTTACGATGTCGTAGTTAGCCTCTGCTTGAATGAAATCGTTGCGGGCCCTGTCGCGGGCAATCTGCTGGCTTTTTAATTGTTCCTGCAGGCCAGAGTCGTCTAGTTCCACAATAAGGTCATTTTGTTTCACATGAGATCCATCGTCGATAACCCATTTGATGGTAGTTGAGAACGAAGATCCTTTGCTGCCTGAACGTACCTGGCAAACAATATCTTTGTTGTCTAAGGCTTCGAGCATACCTCTTTCAAGAATAGTCACTTGAAGTTTTTCTGGTTTGACTACATGGGTGATAAGGTCGATGCGGACGGGTTTAGAACGAGGCCAAAAATAAAGGCTTGAAGCAGCGATAAGGATGATCGCAGGGATTAAAAACGTCATCGCTAATTTTTTAATGGCGAAGTTCCTAGAGGCGGGCTCTTTATTTGAGGCTGATTTTTCTGGGCGGGAGAAGGATGCTTGTAGGACCTCCCCGAGTTCCCTCTGCACCGTTGGGGATGCTTCGGAGATTGGTAACTGTTTCGGCAGGTCTGTTTGCTGGGAGGTCGCAATGGCAGGTTTCGATATCATCGATCCATACTCCGCGTGGGTCAAGAGGTAAAAGCTCAAGATCCCTGTAAAGGAAAGTTCGTACACTCAGGTAATCAGTCCAAATTGTAAACAGCGTGTTTTGTGCTGACAGTTTGGAACTTTGGGCTGCGAGCAACTGCTGTGTAAAAGCAGCCTGTGCGCTTTCGTTGTTTCCTTGGGTTCCACCCGCACCACCTGGTTTGGATGGTGCGTAGGTTGTTTCAAGGGCATTGTCCAGAATCAAGTAAGCTAATTCAACAGCCAACTTCTGAATATCGTAAGTTTGAGACAAAGCTCGCAAACTTCGGATTTCATTGCGAACATCCTCAATTATAGTATCTTCAAACGCCATCAAGTTGCGTCGTTGTCTTTGCCAGTTGATCAAGGTTGCCCGGTAGGCATTCCTTTCTTGAATTCTGACTAAAGGCAAATCCCCTGTAAGGATCAAGCGGTGCCGTAGGGAACTCGCATTAATATTAACAGGTTGAGCAACATTAGCAGGCGAGGTACCCAATAAACTATACTCTACATTCATGACCCCTTGCAAGGCATTAGCGGAAATAGCAATTTGCCTCCAGGAGTCCATGAGTTGGGCCCGCCCATTCATTAAATCCAGCCTATTCGTTAAAGCGTGCCTACAGCCTGCAAACAAAGCCTCGTCGATTTCGGTCTTAAGTAAGTCTACACCATCAACACAAACTCTGGGCGCAGAGGGCCAAGATTTTCTCGTTTTGTCCAGTTTTTCGTTTCTTGGCTCTACCAAAACCAACAGAAAGTCCTCAATTAGGTTTTCAAACTGGTTAAGTTGATCATCGACACCGTTTCGTAGCCAGTTTACCTTTTGTTCATAAAGCCTGAGGTTTCTTTCGAATCTGCCTAGGAAGAATTCGAAGTCTTTTTCACCCAGCTCTAATTTTTCTGCGTAGGGCTGTTGCTTACCTTTTCTCTCAAAATCGGCCTTTGATTCTTGAAGTTCTAATCTGCGAATATTGATTTCTTTGAGCTTTGCAGCTAATTCCTCTTTGGTCATGGCTTCCCAGGCGGCCCATCTCTTTGGGAGTTTTTCCTTGAATTGCGTTCCCTTCACGAAATCGGATTCCCTAAGAATGGCTTGTAGGCCTTTACGCAATTGATCCACCTTTTTGGGGTCATTGAGTTTTCTAGAGCCCTGCCGCGTTTTTTTAAACTCGTCTACTAGATTAGAATAGCGGGCCAATTGCGCCAGTTGGGGCTCCAGTGGTGTACGGTCGAGTTCTAGGGGCAGGTCAATTGGCAGACCAAGTTGATATTTAAAGCGGTCGAGCGCATCCCGTAACGATAACTCCCTCGTGATAACATTTGTTTTAAATGATAATAATTGTTGCAGAATTCTTGATACTTGTAGTTCGGATTGATCTCCAATGGCTTGCATTTCCTTGTATTGGTCAAGCGTGGTGGATAAGTCTTTGACATTTTCGCGTTCGTTTTGCAGAAAACCGGCTTTCAGCAATGCGGGCAGGTAGCCATCTCTTCGGGCGGCAAAAGCTTGTGATGTCGAGCTATAGCCATTGCCTTCGCCCGGTGTCACCTGAACATTTCCTGCCCCACCCAAGCCAGAACCAAATACGCTGTTGAATCTAGAGGCTGATGCCACCGTGGCAGGAGTGCTAAAAACAACGGGTGCGCCCCCAACAACTATATCAGCATAAAATTCCTTGCGGAAGCGGGCATAAGAGCGCATTTCGTAAAGCAGATTGCGTTCTGCCAAGGTGAGAGGTTCCAGAGTAACAGCTCTGCCACCCCCACGGAATAAAGGCTGGAACAGATCCAACGATAATGCAGAGGGAGTTCTTATTTGGGTTCCGCCATTCCCTGCCATATCTACAACGATTGAATTGGCGTATCTAAACAAAAGTAATGCGCCAGTTGAGAATGTTTTGGTGACCCCTGCTTCTGATGCAACATTCCACCTATTGGTATTACCTGTTAAGGTTTCTGAACCGGATCGTTCTCGAATTGCGACTTCGTTTGCATAAAACTGAGCTGCAAATGCAAATCTTTGCAAAGTTACTGGAAGGGCAGCGAGATAAACATTTTCTCTTCTGAATTGAAAATCCCTGCTATTAACTAGCCCAAGTTCGCATGATTGTTCGAGTTTGACTAGGAAAGGATGATCATAACGGCCAGCGGGATCGCCCTTGTAGGTGAGGCCCATGGAATCAAAAGGCCCTTTGTCTGGGTCAAGATTGTCCAGATAATTTATGCCATCTTGTTTGAACGAAACCAATTTTAATGGTGAGTCGTTCTCTTTGGGTGCTTTAATTGCGATAGCAGAGCGATTATCGGAATCATACTGGGAAAGAAGATCTAAATAGCCCGAGCCTTCCATGTGACCTATGCCGTATTTCCCTGGTTTTTGCGGGTTAGGCGCCATTGCCATGGAGGCAGGATCATCGGGTGGCATTGCGGGTCTGTCCTGATTGCCTGCGGAGGCGAAACGGGCCCTTGGATCGGGAAGCAGATGAAACTGTTCTAGTTTCCAATTAGGATATTTATCTTTGGTTGCAAGAATTTGGTTTACTTCATTGTCAGCCCTATTTCGAAAGAAGCGCCTGCTACAACCCGGCATTACAATTGCAAAGCTTACACCTAGCAAAAGCATGGTGTAAAAGTTTTTTCTGAATGATGAAACCTTGAGGTTTGTCATAAGCCTTTCGGAGAGTTCAATTGCGGGCATGAATAATAGTTAAAGTCGTCATAATTGATATCGGCGTAAAACATGGTACAGCTTGAATGTATATTCATTAGATTGCGGGATATAGGCTAAAGGTTTGGTGGTTTCGAATTAAAAACCTAGGATAGTTGTTGCATAGGAAACGAATTACCTTCGAGGATTGATTGATGAAAGCCCTAGTATGCAATTCATACGGTAACCCTTCGCAAGTTTTAGGAATTGAAAATAAAAGTGAACCAACACCTGGTAGCGGGGAGGTTTTGGTAAGGATGATTCTAAGTCCGGTGAACCCATCAGATTTGCTGTTCATTCAGGGTAAATACGGCAATCAGCCCAATCTTCCCCAAACTCCAGGTTTTGAAGGGGTGGGAATTGTCGAAGCTGGTAAAGGGCTTTTGGCATGGCGGGTTATGGGGAAACGGGTGTCAGTGATTGGTCAGGGGGATGGCAGGTGGCAGGAGAAAATCATCATTCCAGCAAGGCAAGCTGTTCCCATGCCTTCTTATCTAACCGATCAGCAGGCTGCATCTTTTTTTGTAAACCCTGCGACAGCATATGTTATGACGCAAAAAGTGTTGAAAATTCCTGCGGGGGGTTGGTTGTTGCAATCTGCTGCAACTGGGGCGCTGGGGAAGATGATAGTAAAGTTGGGTAAAAAGCTTGGGTTTCACACTATTAATATTGTTCGTAAGCAGCAACAAGCTGAAATGCTTCGAAAGATTGGTGCCGACGAAGTTATTTCGTTGGATCAGGGAAACATTCAAGAATCAGTAATGAAAATTACCAAGGGTAAAGGTGTTTCTTACGCTGTTGATGCGGTGGGTGGCGAGGTTGGATCGCAAATGATATTAAGCCTTGCGAGAAATGGAAAGATGTTGGTTTATGGTCGGATGTCGGGGGAACCATTGAAGTTTGAGCCAGGCGATATCATGAAAGGTCAGAAGACTGTGCAGGGGTTTTGGCTTTCGGAATGGGCCAAAGATCAGGGAGTTTTGACTATGCTGGGATTATTTGGTAAGCTGGGGGTTTTTATTCGTGATGGTGTGTTAGATACCCCCGCTGGTCCAATTTTTGACTTGGCAGATTATCAAAAAGCCCTTAGTGCTGCAGCTTCAGATTCCAAAGAGGGAAAAGTGTACCTTAAAATCAATCCTTCCTAAATTGCCTGTGGTTTCTGGCTTATCGGGTATTGAATGACGCTATTTACTTTTTAAATTGCAATGGTTATAGGCCACTTTAGATTTTAAGCCCATAGTTTGGGCATCTTTTTGCCTTGGGAAGTTGCAATGGTTTTCAAAAATCTATTTGGTTTGATGGCTATGCCGATGGTTCTTTTGCTGGGTTGCTCACAAACCCCCAAGCAATCGACCCGAATGATTTCTGATGCTGGTATGAATGCAGAAAAAATTATTCGATTGCCCAATGCTGCGCCTGATGCTGGCCCAACCAAAGAAGCTGCAATCCGAGTTGGAAAAATTGGTCAAAAACTTCTCGTTGCTAATCCATCAATTGGAATTAAGCCTGCGTTTCATACTATTGGAACTTCTCAGTCCGAGGTGTTTCATAAAGGTGTTGACCAAATTATGATTACCGATGGTTTGGTTAAGGAGTGTAGTGACGAGCAGTTAGCAGCCGTATTGGCAGTAGAATTGGTCAAGATGTTGGGAGAGCAGGAAAATAGTGCGCCAACAGGCAAAATCACCGACCGAACGCCTGGGATGGATTTCCCTATAGGGAATGATCGCTCGCTGGTATTTGGGCCTGCGGATGGAACCAGAATTGCGGAACGATATGAGCTAGATCGGATGCGCATGAAAAACAAAGCAACCGGGGCTGGAACTATAGATCCAAAAATACTAGCCCGGGGTTATTTGTCCAAAGCGGGTTACCCTTCAAAGGCGGTGGATTCGATTTCTGGTCTGCTTAAAAAGGCAGATGAGAATTTTAAGTTGGAAAAGCAAATGACAGGCACTGCGCAAGCCGCAGAGGGAAAAAATAGTAACCCTGTTCCTCAGTAATACAATTCGCCATTTATTTCTTGGCATCCCCATCAAATATAGTATCTTTAGTTAAGTTCTGCCCAATATGTGTAGGTGCAGAATATTATAGATCTTGTTTGTTGGGAATAACATGAGCAATTCGAAGTCTTTGGTTTTGGGGAATCCTCTTTTTACTTTCATTATTCTTTCGGTTCTTGCATCGGGTTGTGGCGGTGCACCTGCTCCTTCCAATAAAGAGGGTGCTAAACCCGATGCCGGGAAAAAAGAAGCAGCGAAGCAGGATGTCAAAGTGGCTTTTGTTAGTAATAACCCTGCAGAGTTCTGGACTATTGCAGAGGCTGGTGCCCGAAAAGCTGAGAAAGAAACAGGATCCATAGTTATTTTTAAAAGACCTCAAGATGCCTCGGCTTCAACCCAAAAACAAATCATTGAAGATTTAATGACACAAGGCGTGAACGCAATTTCTGTGAGTGTCATCAGTCCAGAAAATCAGACTTCGTTTATAGATGAAATTGCTGCGAGAATCCCTGTCTTGTGCGTGGATAACGATGCTGTAAAATCTAAGCGAAAGTGCTACTTGGGCACGGCAAACCTTCAGGCTGGCAGATCCGTTGGCGAATTGGTCAAAGAAGTTATGCCACAAGGTGGAAAAATTGCGATTTTTGTTGGCCAGTTGGATCCAATCAATGCTCAAGAAAGGCGTCAGGGAGTGCTTGATGTTCTTGAAGGTCTTGCCGAATCAAAAGCATTGCGCGATTCCCCCAATGGAAAAAAATATGGGAACTATGAATTGATTGGTACCTACACCGATAATACTGATAAAAATAAAGCCAAAGATAATGCTGCCGATGTTCTTGCTAAGAATCAAAATGAAGAGAACCTTTGCATGATTGGATTATGGGCTTATAACCCACCCGCCATCCTTGCTGCAGTCAAAGATTCTAAGCGATCAGGTAAAGTTAAAATTGTTGGTTTTGATGAGGATGACAACACACTTGAAGCAATTAAGGTTGGGGAAATCTATGGCACGGTTGTACAGCAACCCTTTGAGTTTGGGTATCAATCTGTCAAGTTAATGGTTGAACTTGTTACCAAGCCTGAAAGTGTGAAAATCCCCGCGAACGGGATTATCGATGTGCCGCATAAGGTTATTAAAAAAGATAATGTCGATGCATTCCACACCAACCTTAAAAAGTTGATGAATAAATGAGCAGCCCGGTTTCAGGAGGCTCTAGCGTTGCGCCGGGAACACCTTTGGTTCCCGTGTTAGAGGCGTTGGACGTCAGTAAACAATTCTATGGGATAAAAGCCCTAAGCAATGTTGTTGTGCAAATATATCAGGGAGAAATCCTTGCCATTATTGGTGAGAATGGTGCGGGTAAATCAACCCTCATGAAAGTACTTGCTGGGGTTCATCAACCTGATTCTGGTCAAGTTCGAATCAACGGTGCTGCGGTCAATTTTTATAGCCCTTCAGATGCGATGAAGCATGGTATTAGCTTGATTCATCAAGAGTTGAATCTTGCAGATAATCTCACAATTGCAGACAATCTTTTTCTGGGTAGGGAACTGCTTTGGGCGGGGCCTTTAAAATTGCTCGATCGTAAGGCAATGTTGAAGCTTGGTTCTAAATTTCTTGCACGAGTCGGGCTAGATGTTGACCCTAGTGTCTTAGTGGGTTCATTGCCTCCGGGGCAGAAGCAACTGGTGGAGATTGCCAGGTCTTTATCTTTGAATGGCCGCATTCTTATCATGGACGAACCTACTTCCAGCCTTTCGCAGAAAGAATCTGATCAGTTGGTTGAAGTTATCAAGGAACTTTCTTCCGAAGGTGTTTCTGTCGTTTATATTTCTCATCGCCTAGGGGAAGTTAAAAGAGTTGCCCATCGTGTTGTTGGTTTGCGTGATGGTAGAAATGCTGGAACCCTTGCAACTCATGAAATTTCTCATGATGCCATGGTTCGGATGATGGTTGGCAGAGATCTCGAAAAATTTTCTAAGCCTCTGGCTTTAGACCAATCTGCTAAAGTGCGACTCGAGTTGCAACAATTCAAATTTATTGGGGGCACCCCCTTAGGTGTTACTTTTCAACTAAAAGCAGGCGAGATTTTAGGCATGGCGGGTTTGGTTGGCGCAGGAAGAACAGAGCTTGCAGAAACTCTGTTTGGAATTCGGCCTTCCCAAGGAGGCAGGGCGATTCTCGATGGCGAAAATTTTCTCCCCCGTTCGCCTGTCGATGCTATTGCTGCTGGATTGCTTTTGGTTCCAGAGGATCGTAGGCATCATGGCTTGATTCTTTTACAAAGCATCAAGCACAATCTTTCTCTCCCCAATCTTAAAACTATCTCCAGTTTCTTTCTAGTTGATCCGTTCAAAGAAGCCAAACTGTCTTCCGATAGTATTCAAAGGCTTGGCATTAAAACTACCAATTCGAACAAGCTTGCTGGGCTTTTAAGTGGTGGAAATCAGCAGAAGGTTGTTCTTGCAAAATGGTTGGCAGTAGGCCCTAAAGTTTTGATTCTTGATGAACCCACCAGAGGCGTTGATGTTGGAGCCAAAGCTGAAATCTATGAGCTAATTCGTCATCTTGCTAGCCTTGGAGTTGCTATTCTTATGATTTCTAGTGATATGGAAGAAGTTATTCGTCTTAGCCAGCGTGTTATTGTTCTTCATGAAGGAAATTTGCAAGGCGAACTTTCCGGTAATGATATTAATGAAGAATCGGTCATGCTTCTTGCGACCGGCTCTAAAGAGGTAAATGCCAAATGATCAGGATTATTGGAATTCTTGTTGTTGTATTTACTCTTTACGCCTTGTTGATGATGTCCGATCCGCAGGCTCGCAGTTTGGAAAATCATATCAACTTAGAGCGCCGTATTGGCGAGTGGGGCGTTCTTACCCTCGGAGTTGGTTTTGTAATCATCACTGGTGGTATTGATCTTTCGATAGGTTCGGTTGTTTGCCTTGCAGCAGTCAGTTTTGGTTTGTTTCTTGAAAACGGATTCAACCCCTATATCGGTGCAGTACTGGTTTTGATTGTTTCTGCATTTATAGGATGGATTCATGGGGTTCTCATCACTAAGGGGAATTTGCAGCCATTCATTGTTACTTTATGTGGCCTCTTTATTTATCGAGGTTTGGCGCAGTTGCTTACGCTCATCAAATTTAAAGAACTGGGGCAAAAGTTTTCTCAAGGTTGGGATACACCCGGCAGGGTTCTTCGCGATTCTTCACGAGATGTTGGAATTGGCGGTCGCCAGGACTTGGATGCTTTTCTTTTTTTACAGCGTGGCAATTTGCCCTTGGGTGATTGGCTTGGATTACCTGATGCGATTGGTCCTTGGTTGAATATTCCCATGCCATTGGTGCTTTTGTTTTTTCTTGCGATTGTCGCAACAGTTTTCCTTCATCAGAGTGTTTTTGGCCGCTACCTTTATGCTTTGGGTTTTAATGAGCAAGCTGCTAAGTATGCCGGCATTCGGACTGATAGGTACAAAACCATCGCTTATATTTTATGTTCCACACTTGCTGGCCTTGGTGGAATTTTGTTTCTTTTAAAGGTTCGTTCCGCATCTCCTTCAAACGCAGGAAGTTGGTTTGAGCTATATGCAATTACTGGGGCGGTGCTTGGTGGATTTAGTTTGCGAGGCGGTGAAGGTATGGTGGTTGGCATTCTTTTAGGAACCGCAATTCTTCCCTTATTGCGAAGCTTTGTTATTTTTGCAGGCATTCCCAGCGACCTAGAGTTTACCGTTATCGGGTTGGCGCTTCTTCTTGGTACAGTTGCAGATGAAATTGTTAGAAGGCAGACTGGTACTAGGCTTTTTGAAAGAATCGCAGGCTTCTTTATCAAACCAAAAAGTTCCGCAACCTGATTCAAGTTTAGGTTATTCGAATAGTTTGCTTACGGATTCATTCAAATGGATTCTTCGAATTGCATCTGCAAGCAAAGGTGCTGCAGATAGAATCTTGACATTGGGGAGTTGTTTGTCGGGGGGAAGTGGGATTGTGTCGGTTACAATTATTTCTTTAATTGGAGCTCCGTTTAGCCGTTCGACTGCTGGCCCACAGAATAGCCCATGTGTTGCACAAACATAAACTTCTCTTGCGCCATTTAGCTTTGCAACATGGGCTGCACCAACCACTGTACCCGCAGTGGAAATCATATCGTCGAAAATTACAGCAACTTTCCCGTCCATTGAACAGCCAATTAGATTTGCTTGATTAGTCTCGGTTGCACTTGATCTTCGTTTATCAACAATCGCAATACCGCCGCCTAATTTCTTTTGATACATCAAAGCTTTTTTGATGCTGCCTTCATCTGGGCTTAGTATGACAAGTTCATCGGGTGGAATATTGAAACTTCGAACATAATCGCAAATAACGGGGCTGGCATGAAGGTGATCAACGGGAACATTGAAAAAACCTTGAACCTGTGCTGCGTGTAAATCTAACGCAAGAACTCGGTTCGCCCCTGCTACAGTAATAATGTCTGCAACCATTTTGGCTGTGATGGGCACCCTGCCTACGTCTTTACGGTCTTGTCTTGCATAACCATAATACGGGATCACTGCGGTGATACGGGCTGCACTTGCTCGTTTAAAGCAGTCGAGCATCACGAGAAGTTCCATTAGATTTTCATTTACCGGCGGGCATGTGGGCTGGACAAGAAAAATATCCCTACCCCGAACATCTTCATCGATACGCACATAATTTTCGCCATCCGGAAAATCGGTAAGGGTTATCTTTCCTAGGGTGTCATTAAGATGAAAAGCAATCTTTTCAGCTAAGGCTAAGTTGGCTCGACCGCTGAACACTTTGATGTTGTTGTTTTTCATTGGAGATTCAGCCTGGTGATCGGACCATGTTGAATAATGTGTTCCCAGTAATCTGGAAAGCCTTAGAGTGTTTGTTATACAAATTTAAGAATGCTTCATGAAGATTGGCTATAAATGAGGCTGACAAAAGCTCTAATTTTTAGACATAAAGCTAATTCTTATAATGGTTTAAGGTGATTCATGTTGCTGGGGCAAGAGATTTTGAAAAGCCGTTAAGGAAATGATGCACAATATCGTTGCAAAGCCCCTTTTGTCTGGGTTTATGGCCAAATCTTATGATAGCTCGGAGTCCGCCTAAAAGGAGGAGGGAAGATTCCTTTGGGTTTTGGATTATGAATTCTTTTTGATCTTCTGCCTGTTTAAATAATGATTCCACGAGTTGGATTACATTCCAGCGGGTTTCTTGCCAAGGAAATTCAAACGAAGTTTGTTGAAAGGTCTCTGCATGAAGAATGAGGTCAAACAAATGGGGCCTTGCATCAAAAAGATTGATGGATGTTTCGAGAATAACGATAAGCTTGTTTTTGCAGGAAACCTCGGTTTCAACAGCATTTTCGATGAGGTTCATAAGTTCAGTGGAAGCATCTTTAAGAAGCGCAGCATAGAGTTCTTCTTTGTTTTTAAAATAGCGATAAATGGTGCCTTTCCCCACCCCTGCTCCAATGGCAATATCTTCCATGAGGACTTCGTGGAATCGTTTAGAGGCAAACATAATCTCGGCAGTGGCTAAGATTTTCTCTTGAGGGGTGACAGATTTTAAACTCATTTCGCAAACCTTGAAAATAGATGATTGACTAGTGTTTAAAATCAATTTAAAATAGTACTGACTGACTGGTCAGTCAGTACTGTATCACCTACCATGGCGGCTTTCAATAGCTTTGGCTTTCAATAAGCCTTGTACAACGGAGATTCTTTCTGATGTTTCTTTGTAAGTACTTTCTTTGTGTTTCCTATTTCCGTGCTCTTGCGGTTTTATCTCTTTTTGTGATTTTATTTTCTGGCTGTTCTAAGCAGGGCCTAGAAGCGCCTAAAGGTGGTTCCGAAGTTCGGCCTTCCCAAATGAAGCTCAAACGAAAAATTGAACTTTATAAAATCCAAAAGCAACCTTTTCAAGCTGCCTTGGAAACCGTGGGGCACCTGGAGGCTGAAGGGCAGACTGATATTGCTGCAGGCGTTAGCGGCGTCGTTGATGACGTTTTATTTCGCGAAGGCCAATGGGTGGATAGGGATACTTTATTGGTTCGGATTGATCAAAAGAGGCATAAGGCCAATTATGATTCCGCCCTCGCAATGGAAAAAAAGGCTGAGACTGCATTTGTTTTAAGTCGTGATCTTGAAGGGTTGACTCGCCTTGCAGGAATTGGAAGCTCGTCAGAAGATCGGGTTCGAGCCGCAGGAAATTCGAAACTTGCTGAAGCAGAAGCGTTACAAGCCAGAGCCGCTAGGGAGCTCGCAGAAAATAATTTTAACCGTTCTCAGGTCAAGGCGCCTTATTCGGGTCAAATCAACCAACGCAAGGTTACCGTTGGCAGCTATCTTGAAGACAAAACCGTGATTGCAACTATCGCCAATTTAAGTCGAATTCGCCTGGTGGGGTATATCCCTGAAAAATCTGCACCTAGCTTAAGAAATTTATTAGATAGAGAGGAGTTTTTTAGGTCTGCATGTTTGATCTCGAACACTTTGATTTCGCCTATTCATGCTCTTACGATTTCCGCAGCAGATGCTTCTTCCTTATTGCCTTTTGGGTATGAAATGCGATTTACTCTTCGTGCTTTGCCTAGGGAGAACCTTACTGCCCGATTGTTTTTCATTAGTTCGGTTGCAAGCCCGGACACCCACATGTTTGAATGTAAGGGAATGATTGAACAATCCGCATTTTCGTCGCAGTTGAGGCCGGGATATACAGCAAAAATCATATGTGATCTTCCCGGTAAAAAAGATGCCTTAGTGGTGCCTGAGGAAGCTGTTCGCGCCAGTGAAAAAGGGTTTATCATTTTTCAGCCAATGCCCAGAGTTACCGCTGATGGGTCCATTGAGTGGATAGCAAAGCCTAGAACATTGCAACTTGGTTTAAGAAAGCCCGGAGTTGTCGAAGTCTTGGAAGGCGCAGGGGAGGGCGATTGGATTGTTCGTAAAGGTGCTGATGCCCTTGAAGAGGGAACTCCTGTAGATGTGCCAAAGGGGATGGAAGAAGAGTTGTTGAAAAAGTTTAAGGAAGCTAAAAGTAAGTAACCAATACCTGTTTGGTGGATTATGACCCTTTCTGATTTAAGTATTAAAAACCCTGTTTTCGCAGTTATGATTAGTGCCGCACTCGTGGTTTTTGGTGCTATTGCCTATCGTGGTTTGGGGATCAGTCAATTTCCTGAGCTTGATTTTCCGGTTGTTAGTATTAACACCACGAGAGAATCTGCTTCACCAGAGACAATGGATTATGATGTTACAGATATTATTGAGGATGCTGTTTCAAGCGTTGAAGGTATAGATTACATCCAGTCTCAAAGTTTGCAGGGGTCTGCGGTAACCACGGTTTTTTTTCGGCTTGAAAGAAATATTGATGCCGCAATGCAGGATGTGCAAAATGCTGTTTCTTCTGCTATGAACAGATTGCCAACAGATATAGACCCACCTGTTATTTCGAAAGTTAACTTCAATAAGTTTCCCATTATTTGGCTTGGTGTTCATGGGCAGAAGCCTCTTTCTGAGATCAATCGCTTTGTAAATGATATTCTTAAGCAGCAGATTCAAACAATTCCGGGTTGTGGCGGAGTGATGTACGGTGGGTTGCGCCCTAGGAATATGCGCATTTGGATCGATCAGGAAAAATTAGAGGCTTTTCATATTGATGCCTTGGATGTTTTTCGTGCACTGCAGGAGGAGCATGTCGAGAAACCCGCTGGTTATCTAAAATCGGATAAACGAGAAATAAATGTAAGGCTAATGGGTGAAGCGAAAACCCCTAAAGAATTTTCTAGTTTGCCAGTTATTTCAAAACCGGATGGCTCGATTGTTACTTTGGGCGATGTTGCAATCATTGAAGATGGTATGACCGACCGAAGGTCTTTTGCGAGATTCAACAAGGAAACAACCGTTGGCGTTGGCGTTATGCGAGCAACAGGTGCCAATGTTGTTCAAGTTTGCGAAGAAGTAAAACGAAGGTTACCATTTTTACGGGCTCTTGCGCCCGAGGGCGTTGAAATAGGCATATCAACCGATTTTTCCTTGTTTATAAAAGATGATATCGAGGAAGTTAAACATTCACTTGTCATGGGGGTTGTGCTTACTGCGTTAGTTGCGTTGATGTTTTTAGGATCTATGAGTTCTACCTTGAATGTTTGTGTCTCGATACCGGTTTCCATTATGGGAACTTTTGTTGTCATGAAGTATCTTGGGTTTACTTTAAATTTTATGACACTTCTTGGCCTTTCCCTTTCTGTAGGGGTGGTTGTAGATGATGCTATTTTGGTGCTCGAAAATATTTACAGACGCTTGGAAAATGGGGAAACCCGGTTTCAAGCAGCTTTTAATGGATCTAATGAAATTTCGTTTGCTGCATTGGCCTCTACATTATCAATCGTGGCGATTTTTATTCCTGTCGCATTTATGCAGGGCGTAGTCGGGCAGTTTTTCTTCCAGTTTGGTATTACTGTTACGGTTGCAGTTTTAATTTCTCTGGTTGTTTCGTTGACAATTACACCGATGCTTTCCTCGTTGTTTTTAAAGCTTCATAAAGAGGTTTTGCTCAAGCCGCACGCTATGCAGGGGGCCATATCTTTCCCCATTAATCTCTTCAGGTTGACATGGTGGGGTTTGGACAAATATGTTGTTTATTCACTTTTAGTTTTGCCTACTCATTTGGTAATGAGTTTTATGGAGCTCGTTTATAAGAGGGTTCTTCGATTTGCGGTTGATTACCCGATTGTCATCCTTCCCGTAGCTTTTAGCTTTGCCTGTTCACTTGGGTTTTTAGTTACAGGCTTAAAAATTCCTCTTCCTCCGTGGCTTAGTGCTAAAATCGGCACTTCAGCGATTGTAATCAAGCCCATTGGAACAGAACTTGTTCCTAGCGAGGATCAAAATCGTTTTGTCATAAGTTTGATTTGTCCGGTTGGGGTTAGCATTGATTATGTTGAGGAAATGATTGGTAAGTGTGAAAATGTTCTTGTCAATTTGAAAGATCCGGTGAAGGGCACAGATATTATTGCTACGATGTTTTCATCGATTTCAATTCGACCGGGGATGCTTATTTCTGAAGGGATTGTTTTTATCAGATTAGTTTCCTCTATGGATCGAACTTTGACTCAAACTCAAATCATTCAAGATGTCAGAAAAAGGTTGTCAGTTCTTGCGGGGGTTAGGCCGATTGTTTTAGATCTTTCCACGCAGGGATTTACCCCCACTAGAGGGTTTCCCATCGACTTTGCAATTCAAGGGCCTGATTGGAAAACCGTTGTTGATTACGCCGAAAAAGTTCGTCTCCGCATGATTGAAAGCGGTATGGTTGCTGATGTTAATTCAGACTACCGGCCCGGTATGCCTGAAGAACAGCTTTTTCCCGATCGGGATAAAGCATCTGAGATGAATGTACCCATAAAGAAACTGGCTTTCCTATTGAATGTTGCATTCGGCGGTGTGCGCAATGGTCGATTTACTGATGAAGATAAACGGTATGATGTTCGGATGAGATTATTGGAGAGCCAGCGCAATACTCCCGATCTTTTGAGCAATTTGCACATCAGGCAAGAAATTCCTTTATCTGCAGGAGTTAATCCGCCTACCATACCAATCAATGATCTTAGTCAGCATAGGACTGTTTCGACCCTACCTTTGATTAATCGGTACAATCATCTTCGCAAGATAGAAATAACCGCCAACATGAGTCCAGGCGTTTCGCAGGGTGAATCCATTGCTCGATGCAAACAGATGGCTGAAGATGTTCGGGAAGAACTGGGGCTACCTACAAGTTATCGTTCTGTTCAATTAGGGAACGCTAAGGCGATGGCGCAAACCATTAATAGTATGTGGCGTTCTCTTGTGTTTGGATTTTTGGTGGCGTATATGATTCTTGGGATTCAGTTTAATTCTTTTGTTCATCCATTGACAGTATTGTGGGCAGTGCCCTTTGGTGTTACAGGCGGACTTCTTGTGCTTTGGGTTTGTGGAGATACGCTCAATCTTATGAGTATGATTGGTTTAGTTCTTCTTGCTGGGTTGGTTAAAAAGAATTCAATCATTCTTGTGGATTGTGCGAATCATTTTCGTGAAGCTGGAAAAAATGCGAGAGAATCAATGTTGGAGGCAGGCTTTGTTCGCTTAAGGCCCATTATGATGACGTCTCTTGCTACCATTGCTGGGGTTGTTCCGCTTGCATTTGGTTTTGGTGCTGGTGCTGAAAACAGAGGTCCTCTTGCTAGAAGTGTTATTGGTGGGATTTTTCTTTCTACCTTGATTACGCTCATTGTGGTTCCTTCGTTTTATGTTCTTCTTGAAAAAATAAACCATTGGTTTAACTCTTTTTCCAAGGGTGCTAAGCCTTCACCGGTTCTTCCGCTTGTTTCTAATATCAAACAATCTAATCAAGCTGCATTTCAGCACATCGAGGTTTGAAAACACCATGAGTCTGCCTGCTTTAAGTATTCGAAACCCTGTATTTGCTGTCATGGTTTCTGCTGCAATGATAATTTTCGGATGGCTAGGCTATCAAGGTTTGGGGGTCAGTCAGTTTCCTGAAATTGATTTTCCCGTTGTTAGTATTGCGGTTACTAGAGAAGCAGCTTCGCCCGATATCATGGATGGGGATATTACTGATGTCGTTGAAGATGCAGTGGCTAGTGTGGAGGGTGTTGATTATATCATGTCCCGCAGCATGGAAGGCATAAGCCTTGTCACTGTTTATTTCAGGCTTGAAAGAAATATTGATGTTGCAATGCAGGATGTTCAAAATGCGGTGAGTGCAGCTAGGCGAAGGTTGCCTGTCGATATAGATCCCCCAGTGATAACCAAAGTTAACCCCAATAATCTACCTGTGATGTGGCTGACATTATCGGGGAGCGCCCCGTTGCATCGAATTAGTGATTTTGCGGAGAAAGAGCTCAAGCAAGAAATTGCTGCAATTGCTGAAGTTGGTGGTGTTCAATTTGCGGGTTTGCAGGCTCGATCCATCCGAATTTGGGTTGATCGAGATAAGCTTACAAGTTTCAATCTTGCTGCAGATGATGTTAGGCAGGCAATTCTGAAACAACATGCAGAAATGCCTGCAGGGTACATTCAAAGCAAAATGGTGGAGTTTAATCTTCGAACCATGGGCGAAGCTTATTCTGTAAATGAATTTCGAAAGCTTTTGGTTACGCAAAGAGATGGGCAGCATATTCTTCTTGAAGATCTTGCGGTGGTTGAAGATGGAATGGAAGACCGAAGAAGCTTGGCTAGATTTAATCGCATGCCTGCAATTGCAGTTGGAATTCGAAAAGCAATTGGCGGGAATTTGGTAGGTTTGTGTGAGAATGTAAAGAAGGAGTTGCCCCGGTTACGAAAAATGTTACCTCCCGGTGTAGAGCTTAATGTGCCTGTTGATTCCTCGGTTTTTGTAAGAGAAAATATAGATGAATTAAAATTAACCTTAATGCTTGGTGTACTTTTTACAGGGGTTGTTTGTTATTTGTTTCTTGGCTCGATTGGCACAACGGTGAATATTTGCCTTTCCATTCCAACATCCCTGATCGGAACTTTCTTCTTCATCAATTACGGGGTGAAGTTTTTTGGTTGGCCTCCTTTTACCATTAATTTGATGACTCTGCTTGGTCTTTCTCTTTCTGTTGGTGTTGTAGTTGATGATGCAATCTTGGTGCTTGAAAATATTTACAGGCTTAGGGAAAAAGGCTTATCAATGATCGATGCAGCCTTACAGGGTGCAAGCGAAATTAGCTTCGCAGCCATGGCCTCCACCTTTTCCATTGCTGCCATTTTTCTTCCCGTTGCTTTTATGTCGGGCACTATAGGCAGATTTTTCTTTCAGTTTGGCGTTACTGTGAGTGTTGCTGTCATACTTTCGCTCGTGTGTGCTTTAACCCTCACCCCCATGCTGAGCGCTTTTTTTCTCAAGCTTGCTCATGAGGAAGAAAAGGCCCCGCGCGCAATTCATATCATCCTTGTTTTTCTCATTAGTTTGCTGACTCAAATCCCATTGTCGATTTTGAAACTCTTTGCAGCTTCAGGTTCTGTGCTCGAATGTTGCTGCTGGCCCGTTAAGTTTATCTTTAAATACCTTTCTGATTCCCTGCCCATGTTTGTTGATCCTTTTCAGTTTCTCTCTGGGAAGCAAGCTTGGATGACTTTTATTTTGGAGTTGTCACTCGAGCTTTTAATTGTCGTTTTATTTGTACGCTATTTTAAATTGGCCCTTTGGGCGCTTCAGTTCTACTTCTTAAAACCATTGTTTCTGACGCCCACCGACTGGGCTTTGAATCTTACAACATCTGCTTATTCCAAACTGTTGGGGTACTCACTTAAACATACCAATCTTGTCCTTGTGCTTGGGGTTTTCATTGCCTTGGCAACTGGCCTTTTTCTGGGAATTGGAATTTTAGGTCAGGAACTTGTTCCTAGCGAAGATCAGAGCAGATTACTAGTTCATGTGGTTTGCCCGGTTGGTGCTAGCATTGATGAAATCGGAAATTTGCTTGGTCGCTGCGAAACTATTCTTTCAGATCGGGATGAAGTGGCGGGTATTATGACTGCTGTTGCAACCGAATCAGGGTTATTGATGAATGAAGCTGATATTTTTGTTCAGCTTGTTCCCCGATCTGACCGCTCGCTGACTCAGCAGCAACTTGGCCCTTTAATCCGAAAAGAACTCATGCAAGTTGAAGATGTGCGAGTTGTGGTTCGAGATCAATCGACCGAAGGTTTTACGCCTCAGCGCGGTGACCCTATTGATTTTTCCATTCAAGGTGACTGGAAAATTCTTCCCGATATCGGCCGTAAAATTGTTGATTCGATGAATTACTCTTTGACCAAAAACAACCTGCCTATGCTTACTGATGTAGATATGGATTATAGGCCCGGTATGCCTGAAGTTCAGGTTACTCCCGATCGCGAAAAACTTGCATTATTGGGTATGCCTGTTTCCCGCCTTGCTGAAAGTATCAGCCTTCTGGTTGGGGGCGAACGCGTTGGAAGATTTACCGATAAGGGTAGGCGCTACGATGTTCGTGTCCGTTTCCAAGAACAAGAACGAACCTCACCTGAAAATCTTCTTCTTATGACTCTCAGAGCAGGCGATAACAAGCTTGTTACTGTTGAGGATGTTGTGCAGGAACTCAAAACTGTTTCAACTCTGCCTGTCATCAATCGTTATAATCATCAACGTAAAATCGAGATTACTGCTAACACTTCTGAAGGTGTTTCTCAAGGCGAAGCAATTGCTAAATGCAAAGAACTTGCTGTTAGTATGCTTCCCGAAAATGTAACTCTTGTTGAATTAGGTAATGCGAGTGCGCTTAAAGAAACAATGACAAGCCTTATGTTTGCCTTGATGTTGGGCATTGTTATTGCTTACATGATTTTAGGAATTCAATTTAATTCGTTCATCCATCCTTTCACTGTTATTCTTGCAATGCCATTTGCTGTTACAGGCGCATTGATCACACTTTGGCTGACAGGTGATACATTAAATATGATGAGTATGATTGGATTTATTCTTCTCATGGGTTTGGTAAAAAAGAACTCAATTATTCTTGTTGATTACACCAATCAATTAAGAGAGCAGGGCATGGGGGTGGAGGAAGCCTTGGTTAAAGCGTGCCCTGTTCGATTGAGGCCTATTCTTATGACATCGATCGCAACAATTGCGGGTGCAATTCCTGCAGCATTTGGTGTCGGGCCTGGGGCAGAAACGAGAGCACCCATGGCGCGTGCTATTATTGGTGGCATTTTGTTTTCGACTGTTGTAACTTTGTTTCTTGTTCCTGCTTTTTATCTTTTTGCTGAAAGATGGCGCAGTTTCGCCAGCTTTCTTGCAAGGGTTGAGAATGTCCCCAATTCAAAATAATTCTTACGAGCATTCTTTTCATGGATGAAATAAATTTGGTAACGATTACATTTCATGAAGGAACTCTTGTAGTTAATGGTTTATCTCAGGATTTAACCCAAAGCCTTCCTTTTCTTTTGCCTGATCCAAGAACCAAAAATTTCCGGTGTGAGGCCATCTATTACAGAGCCCTTATTCAAGGCTTGGTTTTCCTTAAAATTGTTTTTAAAGATTCAGCTAAGCTTTACCAAAATCAGGAATGGGTGACCAAAGATGTTCGTCAGCCGTTTCCTTATCAATTAGAAGCTCTTGAATCTTGGTGGAGTAAAAAATCCCGAGGGGTTGTTGTTTTGCCCACTGGCACAGGTAAAACATTCCTTGCAGTTCTAGCTATCATTCGTATGCAACGACCCACTTTGGTTGTGACCCCTACTATTGATTTGATGAACCAATGGCATACAGTTCTTACTGCATCCTTGGGAGTTCCTGTTGGGATGATGGGAGGCGGGACTCATGAAATTCATGATGTCACCGTTACCACCTATGATTCTGCTCATATTCATTTGGCAAAGTGGGGCAATAAATTCGGCTTTTTAGTTTTTGATGAATGTCATCATTTGCCTGGCTCGGTTTATTCGAATATCGCATTAGGTTCGATTGCACCATTCCGTTTGGGACTTACAGCAACCCCCGAAAGAACCGATGGTAACGAAACAATGCTTGAGCATTTGATTGGCCCGTTTGTTTTTCGAAAAGAAATTGGAGAACTCGCGGGTAGTTATTTGGCTAGTTATGAATCAGAAATCATTCATGTAGACCTTTCCGCTGATGAAAAAATTGATTATGAAAATGCAAGAAAGTTGTATCGTGATTACCTTGTAAAAAGGGGGATCAGCCTTAGAGATCCTAGTGGTTGGCAGCGGTTTCTTGCTGAAAGTTCCCGCTTTCAAGAAGCGAAAAAAGCCTACGATGCTTTCAGGCTGCAAAAGAAAATAGCGTTGCACTCAAAAGCAAAAATTGATGTCTTAGAAAAACTCCTTCTTAAGCATGCGAATGACCCCTGTATTATTTTTGCAGGAGATAATTCGATGGTTTATTCGATTTCTAGGAGATTCCTAATCCCGGCTGTTACGCATGAAACCAAGGCTAAAGAGCGAAAGCAAACCTTGGATAAATTTAAGTCTGGGGAATATCTTGCGGTCGTTACCAACAAGGTTCTTAACGAAGGGGTTGATGTTCCTAGCGCTGGCGTTGGCATTGTGCTTTCAGGTTCCGGAACAGTGCGTGAGCATGTTCAGCGCTTGGGCCGAATCTTAAGAAAGTACAAAGACAAACGCGCCATTCTTTACGAAGTAATTAGCAGGAACACCAGTGAAGAATTAACCAGCAAAAGGCGTAGGGAGCATGATGCTTACAGGAAATAAATTACTTGCGAAAAACTACAGGGGGAGACTTCTGGTCAGTTACCTTGACCCTTCCGATTCAAGATGGGGTACGGTTGTAGAGTGGATTTTATCCAAGGGGAAGGATCTTTTGGGGCAATCACGAAGTTTATTTGAAGAAGAAATAAATGAGTATCCCGGTTCACTTCCTGATGCTTTGGTGTTTGCAGGGTTGGTAAAAGTTTTTTCGGATAACTGTAGTTTTGAACAATCTACAGAATTTGATGCGATAAAAATCAGGGAACTTGTTTTCTCGTTAGCATCAAATTTCAAGCAGGAAGGAAAGTTAGCTTCCGATATTGAAGTTCGTAAAAATATTTTTGAGCTTGTAGGAAAACAAACTGAAGTTGATCCAAATCTCATCGATGCTTTGTTGTATTCTGATCTTGAATCAGAAAATAAACTTTTAGCTATACCCAAGGTCAATGCTCAGAATCTAATGCATCGGTATAATCTTTCTCTTGCCCAAGGGGCATTGCTTAATTCGTTGAATATTGTTGTAAAACTACCCTCATCGACACCCCCAGCAAGGCTAAGGCAATTAACACGATGGCTTAAATTTCAGCGATTGTTGTGCGCAGTTGATAAAAATAAAGCAGAGGGATTGACCCTGCAGATTGATGGACCATTAAGCCTTTTTCGAACAACCCAAAAATATGGTTTTCAAATAGCTTTGTTTCTGCCTGCTCTTTTATTGTGCCCGGAATTTGAATTGGAAGCTGAATTGCTCTGGGGTAAAACCAAGAAACCCTGCAAATTCCAAATTACCAGTAATGATGGTTTGGTTACCCATTACGCAGATTCTGGCATGTACCGCCCACCGGAAAATGAGGCGTTTCTTCTTTTGTTCAAAAAAAGAATCGATGAATGGGATATATCCGATACTATTTCTGACCTAGATTATTCAGACGATCTACTAATACCAGATTTTGTTCTTAAAAGAAAAAAAGATCAGAAAATTGTTGGCCTAGAAATTCTTTGGAATTGGAACACTGTCATGGTTGAACGAAGAATTAAAGATATGGAAAAGCTTAAACTTCAAAAGTATGTACTTGCTGTGGCTGATAAAGGTAATTTGGGAAAAGAGAAACTAGCACAAATACCTAAGTCGGTTTATTTGTTTAAATCCTCGCCATTGCCTCAGGAAATTCAGAAAATAATTAACGCGTTTTGATCTTTAAAGTTGTTTCTCTGCAATTTCCAGAGCCCTTAGTAATCCTTTTGCTTTGTTAAGCGTTTCTTCATATTCCTTGGCTGGATCACTATCTGCAACAACACCTGCTCCAGCTTGAAGATAGGCTTTTTGGCCTACTAAAACCATTGTTCGTAGCGCAATGCAAGTGTCCATGTTTCCTGAAAAATCAATGTATCCAACTGCCCCGCCATAAGGGCCTCTTTTGTGGGGTTCCAAGTCGTCGATGATTTCCATTGCCCTTACTTTGGGGGCGCCGCTCAGT
Source organism: uncultured Planctomycetaceae bacterium (assembly GCA_937888715.1). Classification (GTDB taxonomy): domain Bacteria; phylum Planctomycetota; class Planctomycetia; order Gemmatales; family Gemmataceae; genus UBA969. The sequence goes on from CALARU010000387.1 coordinate 26,341, forward strand.
GTTCCTGCTGGTAGGCATGACTTTAATGCATCTAGTGCTGTCATTTCCTTTTTTAGTGTACCTTCAACCGTGCTACATAAATGCATGACATGGCTGTATTTTTCAACAGTCATTACATCAGATATTTGAACTGTGCCAAACTCTGCGATTCGACCTACATCATTTCTGCCCAAATCTACAAGCATGATGTGCTCTGCTCTTTCTTTAGGATCAGATATAAGGTCTTGCGCAAGAATCTTATCTTCTTCTTCGTTTTTGCCCCTGGGCCTTGTTCCTGCAAGTGGGCGAATGGTCACATGGCGTTCTTCCACCCTTACCATGATTTCTGGTGAACTTCCTATGAGGCAGAGGTCATCAAAGCGAAGAAAGAAAAGGAACGGGCTTGGGTTTACAACTCTGAGAGTGCGGTAGATGTCAAAGGGTTTGGCTTTGGTTTCTGTTTCGAGTCGCTGGCTTAATACGATTTGGAATATATCGCCTGCATTAATGTATTCCTTGCATTTAACCACAGCGGTTTCAAAAGACTCTTTGGTAAAATTGGATTTGTAAGGTTGGGAGACATTTCCCTCTGGTTGTATGTCTGTGATTTTTAATGTGCACTGGTTGTTTTGAAGTTGATGTACGATTGCATCGATTTTGTCGCATGCAGTCTTATAGGAAATTTCTTTATCATTATCTGTTATGTGCGCATGCACAACTACAGCGATAGTTTTGTTGATATGATCAAAAATCACCATGTGATCATAAAAACCAAAACATAAATCAGGGAGGTTTCTGTCGTCTGTGGGAGTATTAGGCAGATTTTCTACATATCGGACAGTGTCGTAACCAGTAAAACCAACTGCACCCCCACAAAAACGCGGTAAACCTGCAATATGTGGCGAACGATATTTGTTGATGTATTCCTGTAAAAGCGCAATAGGGTCATTATGCTCTGAAATACTTTGAATAAAAGTTCCGGATTGAGTTGGATTTCGTGTTTCGATCGTGACAGTTTTCTTTTTAACACTGAATCTTAAAAACGGATCTGTACCCAGAAAACTATAGCGGCCTACTTTTTCGCCACCAACAACGCTTTCAAATAGAAAAGACCATTTATCTTGGGATAATTTACAATAAGCACTTACAGGGGTAAGGGTATCTCCTGTTAATTGCCTGAATACCGGCACCATGCTGTTGTTTTTTGCATGTTCCAGGAATGATTCGATATTTGGCCGGTGTCCCATGGGATTTATTCTTTGCTAGGTTAAAACAAAATTTTATACCTGTCAGCCGTACGCCATACCACTTATTTTAAAAATAATCGGTCATGAAATCATCGTTGATACTTGACCTACTGATATTTGCTTGCATATTTATATATAATTATTCTATGAGTTCAGTGGGGTATTTGGAATTACGATGCATTGTTATGGCTGTAATACTTCAGTAACAAAAGAACAAGAACGCTGCGGTTCGTGTGGGTTTCCGTTGAAAATTGTATCGGAAAAATGTGATAATTTTGCAGATGTTGGGGCTGAATACCAAAACGAATGGCTGAAATATCAAGAAGACCTTACGGCCAACGCTTCGAATAAGAGTCTATTGCCTTTAATTGGGGTTTATTTTGGGATAAGGTGCATATTTCTAGGCAATGAGGGGTGCAAAAAAGCGCGCAGTGTCAAAAAGAATGAGTTAGCAAACCGTTTCATGCATATTCGTAGGTTGGGTGTTTTTGGCTTGATAACAAATCTAATTTCCTTACTTTTAATTATTATTGGGGTGATTACCCTTATTCGAACCCCCTGATTTTATTTTTTAACTAGATTCAAGCGGTATTCCTACCACATATTAAATTTCCTGTGTTATTTAGTGATTACCTTAAAACATTAAATTTTAAGGTTCATCTGGTGTTTTTAACTAATTAAACTTATTATAAAATCATGTAATATTTTGAAACGAAGGCAAAAACCCTAATAGGTGATTCATGAGTTCGGAAGTAAATCCAGAACCTAATAAAGAGCCCGAAACCGTAACTCAGGAAGTTAAATATTCCCAAGTGAGCGCAAGGGTTACAGAAAAAGTTTCCAGCGGTGTTTTTTCGTCAGGTGCTTTATTGCTAAATGGGCAAAACGAGTTTATTTTAGATTTTTTGCAAAGAATGGTTCAGCCACAACGGGTGGTAGCTAGGGTTGTGATGAGTCCGCCCGCCCTTCTAAGTTTTTGCAATGCCCTTGAAGAAAATCTTTCGATGTTTCAGGCTAAATTTGGTGCGCCCCAGCAATTACCACCCCCTCCGCCAGGTTCGGTCCCATTGCCAATCGATGAGTTGTATGCGCAATTGAAAATCGCAGATGAGATGCTGGAAGGTTCCTACAGCAATGCTGTGATGATAAGTCATAGCCCAAGTGATTTTGTTTTTGATTTTATTGCAACTTTTTATCCCAGAAGTGTGGTGTCTGCTCGGGTGTTTATGTCTGCATCACAAATTCCCCCCTTTCTAAATACATTGAAAAAAGGGTTCCAGCAATTTAAAGATAAAATGACGCCCCCCCCCGCTTTTGGCCAAAACCTGTCGCCACCTAATTAACCTGATTGCTATCAACAAAATAACTTTTGGTGTTTAAGCATGAATGAGCTGGATTCATTGCCAGTAGCTTTGGTAATGCCTGAGTTAATCAATGCGTTGGGTAATGGTAGTGCCGCAGTACTTCATGCCCCCCCGGGAGCAGGAAAAACGACTCTTGTTCCGATCGGATTAATAAAAGCAGGATACGAAGGCATTGTTTTAATAGAGCCGCGAAGGTTGGCTGCTAAAGCTTCGGCTTTACGGATTGCCTATCTGCAGGGATCAAAAATTGGGGATTTAATTGGGTATCAAGTTCGGTTTGATTCTAATTATTCCAGCAAAACAAAATGTTTGGTTGTTACAACTGGTATCATTTTAAATTGGTTGTCCTCCGACCCTTATCTTTCTGATTGCAAAATCCTCGTCTTCGATGAATTTCATGAAAGAAGTTTAGAGAGTGATCTTTTATTGGGTATGGCTAGGTTGTTGCAAAAAACTGTGAGACAGGATTTAAAAATTCTTGTGATGAGTGCAACGCTTGATAGCCATAAAGTTTCAGCCTACATGGATGATTGCCCAGTGATTTCTAGCATGGGAAAAATGTATCCTGTCGAGATAAGTTATCAAGTGTCTAAAAAAGATTTTCGCTTAGAGGATGCAATTACTTCAGAAGTTTTTAATATTCAACAAAAAACAAAGGGCGACATCTTGGTGTTTTTGTCTGGGATGTATGAGATTCTTTCTTCCAAGGCGCAACTTGAAAAACAATTTCCCGGATTGGATATACACATTCTGCATGGCGATTTACCCATTGAGGTTCAGGAGAAATCTTTAAAAAAAGCTCCGCGAGACAGGGTGATATTGTCCACCAATGTTGCAGAAACATCCGTAACGGTTAATGGTGTTAAAGCGGTGATTGATTCAGGGCAGGCGAAAAAAAGTTTCTTTGATAACAGATTGGGTCTGAATAGTCTGGAAACAATTCGTATATCTAAAGCCTCAGCGGATCAGCGAGCTGGTAGGGCAGGCCGGGAATCTCCAGGTTTTTGTTCAAGGCTTTGGTCTGAAAAAGATCAGATTATGCGCGAAGATTTCGATAAACCTGAAATTCATCGGGTTGATTTGTCTGCAGCTTTGTTATGCCTTTTTGCCTTAGGAGAAAACAACTGGGAAGAATTTCCTTGGTTTGAAAAACCTAATCGCCTTGCGGTTGATAATGGAATAAAGCTTCTGGAAAACTTAAAGGCTATCCACCATGGAAAAATAACCCCACTTGGCGTTAAGATGAATGAAATCCCACTTCATCCCAGGCTCGCTGCTATTTTGCTAAAAGGGGCTAACAAATCCCTTCGCCAAGTTTCTCTGGCCATAGCTATTCTTTCAGAAAGATCCGTATTTAATCAAACTTTTGGTGGTTCAAATTTTAGGCGTGATCAAAGTGCCTCTAGTTCAGATGTTCTCGATGTGGTTGAACTTCTTGAACAGTATCAATCATTCAGAAATTCGGTGCAAAGTAACAATGTGATTCCCGATCGGGCAGCAAATGTTTTTCGGGTCCGGGATCAATTGATTGCTTCATTTGGTGGAGATAAAATTTTCGAAAATACAGGAACAGAGGAAGATTTTCTGCGCGCAATACTAGCTGGGTTTCCGGATCGTGTTGCTAAAAGACGAGAAAAAAAAGACATGAAAGCTTTGATGGTTGGCAATCGTGGCGTTGTGCAATCGAAAAAAAGCATGGTTAGGGATCATAGCTTTTTCGTTTGTGTTGATATTCAGTCGGGCGATGAAGAATCTATTGCAAGAATGGTTTCAGGTATAAATGCGGATTGGTTAGACCCTGTTTTTAAAAGAACCCAACGAGAAGTTTTGTATGATCCTAGTTTGAAGAAACTCATTGCAGTCCAAAAATCATATTACATGGATTTGGTTTTGGATCAAAAAGATTCGCATTTGACCCCAGATGATTTGAGTGGCGAAATATTGCATCAGGGTTTAATGAGCCATTTGAAAGAGGTTCTTCCTGTTCTTGATTCGCCTGCAGGTCAATTGTTGGAACGGATAACCATTTATGGGCAATTGTTTCAGAATAAAAATTTCCCGTTGATTGATTCAGATTCTTTGTTGGAGCCTTTATTATGGCTCTGTAAGGGTAAAAAAACACTTCCAGAAGTTCGGGATGGAGATTGGTTTAACGCGGTGAAAACTATTCTTTCTCACGAACAGTATGTTGCTTTGCAAAAAGAACTTCCCGAGAAGTTGACACTGCCTTGCGGAAAAATTGTTCCCCTGAAGTACGAGTTAGGGAAATCTCCATTGCTTGAGGCAAGAATCCAAGAATTATTTGGCTGGAAAGAAACCCCCAAGCTTGGTGGGGGCAAACTTCCTTTATTAATTTCTTTGTTGGCTCCTAATTATCGATCTCAGCAATTGACTTTGGATTTAGCAGGTTTTTGGAAAAACACCTATCCGCAAGTTCGAAAAGATTTAAGGGGTAGGTACCCAAAGCATGCTTGGCCAGAAGACCCCCTAATAAACGAAACGGAACCTTAAAAATAAGGTCCCGTTCGAAGTTGTTTAGAAAAGTTAGACTTTAAGCGTTGTAAGTGGAGCTTGAAACATCGCCCCCACGGCCAGTCCAGTTGGTGTGGAAGAATTCGCCCCTTGGTTTATCAGTTCTTTCGTAAGTGTGCGCGCCAAAATAATCGCGTTGGGCTTGCAGTAGATTTGCTGGCAAGCGTTCTGTTCGGTAGGAATCAAAGAATGACAACGCAGTGCTCATTGCTGGTACTGGAATGCCTTTTTTGATTGCCAAGGCAACGATGTTTCTCCAGCCTTTTTGTGAACGCTTCATTTCTTTTTTAAAGTAACTATCAAGCAAAAGATTGCTAAGGCTTTTCTTTCGGTCGAAAGCTTCTTTAATTTTACCTAGGAACCTGCTGCGAATAATGCAACCTCCTCTCCACATCAGGGCGATCCCACCATAATTTAATTTCCACCCATATTCCTTTGCTGCAGCTTGCATCAACATATACCCTTGGGCATAGCTCACAAGTTTAGAAGCATAAAGGGCATCGTGAATATTTTGGATAAGTTTTTCTTTCTTACCTGAAATGTTAGGCTTGGGCCCCTTGATGGCCTTTGAAGCTATAACTCTTTCCTCTTTTAGTGCGGAAACGCATCGAGCGTAAACAGCTTCAGAAATCAGCGTTACAGGCATAGCCAATTCTTGGGAGTTGATTACGGTCCATTTACCAGTACCTTTTTGGCCTGCAGCATCCAAGATTTTTTCAACCATAGGTTGCCCATCGGTATCTTTGAAGTTCAAGATGTCTCTGGTGATTTCGATTAGATAGGAATCAAGTTCGCCCTTGTTCCATTCTTCAAAAACTTTATGCATTTCATCGTAAGAAAGCCCCAAACCTTTATGCAAAATATCGTAGGCCTCGCATATTAATTGCATATCACCATATTCGATCCCATTGTGGACCATTTTTACATAGTGGCCAGCACCACCCTCACCCACCCAATCACAGCAGGGGGTTCCATCTTCAACCTTTGCGGAAATATCCTGGAAGATAGCTTTGACATGATTCCAAGCGTCTGGACTGCCACCCGGCATAATGCTAGGGCCCCGACGGGCACCTTCTTCGCCACCTGAAACACCTGTACCTATAAATAGAATCCCCTTCGATTCCAAATATTTGGTTCGCCTTACGGTATCACCAAAAAGTGAATTTCCACCATCGATGATGATGTCGCCTTTTTCAAGGTGTGGAAGAATTTGTTCGATAAAGTCGTCAACTGCTTGACCAGCTTTAACAAGCATCATGACGCGTTTTGGTTTTTTGAGTAGCTTGCACATTTCTTCAATGCTATGGGCACCAATTACTTTGGTTCCTTTGGCTTCTTTGGCAAGAAAATCGTCCACCTTTGAAGTGGTTCTGTTATACGCAACCACAGTGTAACCATGATCATTCATGTTAAGAATCAGGTTTTGGCCCATTACAGCCAAGCCAATTAATGCGATATCGCCTTTAGGTTCAGAATTGCTCATAGTTATTTCCATTAGAAAAGAGGCCAAACAGTGTCATTCAATATTTGAGGAAATGCCAAGCATTGCCAACTCTTAATGACTTATAAATGATAATCTAGGCATAAATTGCCCGTTTGGCTAGCAAAACATAAGAATTGTAGGGAAGAAGTTTTACTGGTAATTCGTGGGCATGATAGAATAATTGTTTGACTAAATGATTAGCATAATAAAAAAGGTGCAAAAATGGCAGCAAGTATTTTTCCGATGATGTGTCCTAAGATTGATCCTGCCCCCATATTTGAGTTATTCCGTGGGAATTATGCAACAGAGTTGCTAACCGCCTCTGTTGTGCATTTTAATCTTTTTGAAGAAATAGCTTTAAACCAAGTAGGATCTGAGTTATTGAGAGCCAAATTAGGGCTTGAAAGACGAGCTTGGATTGTTCTGATTACTGGGTTAAAAGCTTCAGGGTTATTGTTGGAAAACAATGGGAATCTTACCCTTTCTGAAATTGCAAAATCTACGCTTCTAAAAGATTCAAGGCATAGTATTGCTTCTTATATTGGCTTATCTGGGCAAACCGCTGGAGTTCTGGAAATGGTGAATCGACTCCGAGTTTCAAAACCAGTTCATGCAGATAAGCCTGATGTAGGCGCAGCTTTTATTTTTCGTGAAGGCCTAGATTCCGCAATGGATAAAACCGAAAGTGCTATGAATCTGACTTTGTCGCTTTCTGGAAGGGCCATGAATGTTGCACCAGTGCTTGCAGAAAAACTCCCTCTTTCAGGTAATAAAATCCTTCTTGATGTTGGCGCGGGTAGTGGACTCTATTCCATTGCGTTGCTTGAAAAAAATAAAGATTTAAATGCCATTCTTTGGGATGGCGCAGAGGTTTTGAAAGTAGCGGATAATTTTGTAAATCAAGCAGGGATTGCATCAAGGGTTACAATGCTTCCGGGCGATATGTTCGCAGATTCTGTGCCCGCAGGCGTGGACGTTGTTTTGCTCTCAAATATTTTGCATGATTGGGATGAACCCGAATGCGTTCGTCTTATCAATAAACTTGTTAATGCCCTCCCCAAAGGCGGCCTACTTCTTGTGCATGATGTGTATCTAAATGATGAGCTTGATGGCCCCTTAGAAATTGCTTTGTATTCTGCTGCTCTTTTCTCTCTTACCGAGGGCAGGGCATATAGCAAAAAAGAATATCAGGCATGGTTAAATGAAGCAGGGATGACTTTGCTTAAAGTCATCCCTACGCTGGCTCATTGTGGAGTAATGGTTTTTTCTAAATAAACAACAACGTTGTTAAACGCCCATTACATTATAGCCACAATCAACATATAGAACCTGGCCCGTAATTGCGGATGCCAATGGGCTACATAAAAAGGCAGTGGCGTTTCCAACTTCATCGGCTTCTATTGGGCGTGGCAAAGGCGATCTGCTGGTAGCGTGATCGATCATTTGGCCGATATCACCAATGGCTTTTGCAGCACGGGAAGCGTAAGGGCCTGCGGAAATAATATTAACCCTAATGCCTTTTGGTCCCAAATTACTTGCCAATTGTTTGGCATCAATTTGCAAAGCAGATTTTGCGGTGGACATTCCACCACCATAATGTGGAACAACTCTTTCGCCACCTATGTAGGAAAGGCCAACCACGCTAGTGCCACCTGGCTTGTTTTCCATCAAAGGAAGTGCGGCTCTACTTAGAGCAGTTAAGGAATAGGCACTAACACTTAAAGCAGTGAGGTAAGCAGCTCTCGATGTGTTGACAGCGGAGTTTTTTATTTCCGGGCTGAATGCAACAGCATGAATAAGAATATCAACAGATTTTACCTGCTGTGAAAGAGTATCAATCATGCCTTTGATTGAAAAATCGCCATGCTTCGCATACCGTTTATCATTCTTGGTTTTTTCGTCGACATCATCCATTGTGTCAAAGCTAACATCGCAAGGAAGAATCTTTTCAATTTTCATGTTTCCTTGAGCATAAGGCAGAATCCGACTCTCGGCATCAGTGTCACGCTCCATAATACTTTCAACAATACCAACCAGCCTAGGGTGGACTGCAAAAAAGAGAGTGGCGCCTGCGGCTTGAAGAGTTTTTGCAATATGCCAAGCAAAACCAACATTATCACCTACACCAGTAATCAGTGCCACTTTACCTTTTAAATCAATAGGAATCATGAAAGCTCCTGCAAACTCGAAACATTCAAAAGTAAGAGAAAGTAACCCCGAAAATTACCTTTTGAAGGTCGAACCAGTTTGGCGAATCTTGTTACCAGATTCACTTAACCCAGAAGTTAGTTGAATAATCGCCTGATCAGCTTCCATTCGAACTCTAGGGTCCAAGTCCGTTTTCTTTTCATTAATTACTTCCAACACTTCTATAGTATTGATTTTCATACGTGTAAGCGAGCGTATACATGCTGCCCTTACCAATGGGGCTGGATCTTCCTTAACTGCGGTTGCCAAGGCCTGAACTGCCAGGTTCATGGATACCCCTCGGATTTTGGATAGTTGATCCGCAGCATACTCCCTTTGCGAAGGTTGATTTGCATTTTTTAGCATCACAACATTCTCCATTAAAAAAGTATCCGCAGGCATTACGGTTGTTTCAGGTTGAATGTAAGCCATCATGTAGGCTGGCATTTGGCCTGACGCCATCCTTTGAGCCATAGCATTATTTGGATTAATTCCTTGAGGGCTAAATCCTTGGGCAGGCATATCGCCTTCTTTCGGCATTGTTGGATTAAATGCGTTTTGCATTACAACGGTCGATTCAATATCCGAAGGGATCGGCCTCTGATTGGGGACCGGTGTAAAGGCGTTTGCCATACCTTGGGTTGGGTAATTATTACCAGCCATTCTCGTAGTTGGGTAGCTCGGATACAGTTGCGGCGCTTGAGGTGGAGTAAAGTTGTGAGCTGTAGGTGGTGCGCCTAGGGGTTGTCCATTGGGGATATAAGGAATCACTCTAACAGGTGGGGCCCCTGCAGCTATAACCGACCCATTGCCTGGAGGGACTTTTTCTTCATGTGCGTTAATTTCTTTAGGCTTGTCCAAGAAACCATAAATCCGTCCCATGGTGCGGCCTAGGAAATCTGGTGTCTTAGCCTCTGTAGGTTCTTTCTTTTTGGAAAGAAATATTCTTGGTTGCCTAGGTTCTTTGATAACAATGATTGGAAGGGGGGGCGTTGTTTCTAAGGTTTCTGTCTTAATTTTCGTACTAACATTAACTTTAGCAACTGGAATAGATTTAGGTTTTTCCTTTGGCGTTACTTTAAGAGTTTCTGTTGGGGTAGTTTTGGGAATAGACTTTTCCGCTAGTTCTGCAGTTGTTTTAGGAAAGTTACCCCCAGAAACAATCGCTTCCACTTCTTGAATTGAGCTTTCTCTGCCCACAGCTTTTACAGCTTTCTTAGCTATTTTTTCTTCTAGCTTGGGATGTAGATAGTCAACGCTTTTCAGTGGATCAGGTTTAGTCCGATCTGCATGGGGAAGTTCTTGTTCCACTGGTTGGCTTTTAGTAATGTTGGTTTTTTTCAGCGATGAATCCATTATGCCCCAAGATTTTCGCCAATCCTGAGCTTTGGGCTGTTCAAACTCAGGCTTTTTTGTTTCTTTTGGCACTGAGAATTCTGCAACTTTAGATTCACTTTTAGTAGTAGAGGAATTGACAGTGGTAGGGGTAGTATGTTGATTGCTTGAGTTCGAAGAATCGATTGCTTTATCTTTTACCTTGGCAACTAAAGGTGCTTTGTTTGAAATTTCTGTGATGGAAATGATTTTTTCAGGCCCGGCACTCGTAGCGACAAGGTTTTTTTCTTCATGGAGAATAATGAGTTTGTCGGGGTTGGCTGGTGCGGTTTTAGTTGCGAAGAATTTCTTGTTTTTCTCTGGCACTACTACGATTTTATCAGCACCTGATGCTGGAATGGTTATGAATTCAGTAGCCAAAGGTTTTTCGTTGGAAGTAGTGACTTCTTTTTTAATGGTCGCTGTTTCAATTTTTAAGGGTTTCGTGTTTTTTTGAATGGCAGTTTGCATAGGTACAACGGTGGAATTATTGATAGCAGTGGTGGCCTCAACTTTGGGTAGTTCTTTTTGCAAAGTTTTTGCTATTGAAGAGTTATATTCAGGCGGAATGGGGGAATTCGCTGGCGGGGTATTGGCATTCACCCAGTGGTAGTTAGTGGTTGAATTTTTTTCTTTTGAATTTGGGGCGTTTTGAACGATGGTGATTTTTCTACCAGTTTCAAGAGCTTCCACTAAATAGCATTGTTGCCCGATTTTATTTGTCCAAGCTAAGATTAGCTTGCACTTTATTGGAGCTTTGCCTTTCTCATTTACAGTTAAAAACCGGTCTTTCGGTTTTTGTATTTCATTATTGCTCGGGGTTTCAGAATAGGCCAAACCAATGGTTGTTCCAGTAAGTGCTAAAAGCAGGGAGCTAAGCCATAATTTTCGTAACATGATCGAATCCCCCGGCATAGGGTTAATTCTATGCCAATAAATGTTTGATATACTGTTTTATTTATCGGTAATGCGGGGTATGAGCTTGAAAGCGAATTTGACGAAAAGTCGGAATATTCAGCCGGGTGGGTAAAATAGCAAGGGCCTGCTGGAAAATCCAACAGGCCCTTGGTGATTTAGGAGGACAGGGTTAGATTACTTCGCTCCGCCCATCTCGCGGCGGTACAAAGGCAAATGCCTGTAATAAACTTCCATAGTAAGAAGAGCCATGGATGTAGCCATAAGCCTGCCACCAGCATCGGCGTGAGCACCAAGAGCATCCCAACTTCCAGCGAGCATGATTTTTTTAGGATCTGTTGCCTGAACCTGCTTGGCAATTAAAATATCACGAACCCCATTTTTACGAACCCCACCCACTTCTGGCCCAAGGTTCCAGAAATCCCAAGCTTCACCACCCATATGATGCATAACCTGAGTTGCGTAGTAAATTTGGTACATGTTGTAATTGGCAGGGCTAACGCCAGGGTGAATCTTTTTCATAATTTCCACGCCTTTTAAAAGGCCGGGATTTCTTGGGTTAACACCCATGTACTGCCTGCAAAGCATCCCGATAGCTGTCATAGCGGGAGAGGCGCCTGGATCGGTGTAGCCATAGCCCCCAGATTTTGGGTCGTGCACGCCATCAAGATATTTTTCAACCATTTTGTATCGTTCGGTCGGGACTTTAAGGCCAGCCATTTGGCCACTTTTTAATGCCATGGTGCACCAACCGGTTACCGAGGTGTCACCTGGTTGTTTTGGGCCATAGCGCCAGCCACCACCATCATGCTGTGCATAAATTAAATAATCCAAAGCTTTTTGGGCAGAGAATTTGATCAAGGGATCACTCGTCATACCGTAGGCTTCGCACATAGCAATGGTGGCAAGGGGGTGGGAATAAAGCCCACCGCCATAATTACCATCTTTACCTTGTTTTTTAATAAGAAAGTTTAACCCACCCATAACAGTTTTGCTGTAATCTTCCTGAGATTTTTTGCCTGAGGGTTTGTGGGTGATACCAGCAGCAAGGAAGGGCAATAAACCGAAGCCTGTTCCTGCGATATCATTGTTCTGGGCTTTATCAGTAGTGTTATGCTTAATTATTTTTGATGAGGGATTTCCGATGGGTGCAGTTCGGTAATAATCACCGTATTTATTAAGAGACCAGTGGCCATCATCAGCTTGGTGCAAAGCAAAAAACTTAAGGCCGCGAGCAACAGCCGCTTCGGAAAGTGCATTGCCACCGCCTTCTGCAAGAAGCTTGTCTCTAGTAGCGCCACTACGACCAGCGATACCACCTGGGGCATAAACCCCACCCATGCCGCCAAGGGAACCAACATTACTTCCGAGGCCTGAAACATCTAAAGAAGGCGCAGCGCCAGTGCCCCCACCAAAACCTGGAGGAGGAGGAACATTGGCAGCAACTGTTTCGGGTGAATTTGGAATACCAACTGATTGTGATGGATCTTCAGGCCCAGGAACACTCATCTCATCTTTGCGATCCACATTGTATTGTGTTGGTACTTCGATATCGTTTCCAATATCAGTTACCGTTAAGTCTGGTTCAGGTTCAGATTCTTCGATTTTGGTGGGTTCATCAAGTTTTGCAGCTTGAATAGGTGCATTTTCAAATGGGACAAGCATAATTAAGAGGATCAGCAAACCGTGCATGGCGGCACTTATAACGCCAGCACCCAATGCCCAAATAATATTTGCATAGCCGGTGTTATCTTGAAGTGTTTCGGAAAGCTCAACATGGCCAGCTTCGTGGCCCATTCCTGCGAAAACCGCCAATCCCATGGCGGGTTTGGTGGCAGCAATAACAGGTGCACCGCCTTCGAGAAGTACGGAAGTAACTTCGATACCCCTGTCGCGGGCAATCATCCCAGCGTTTTTTTCATTTTGGGCAACAATCTTAGATTCAATGGGCTTGCCTGTCCCCTTGATTGTGCCTTTAACAATATAGTTTTGTGACATGAATAACTCTCCTAAAATTTAGCAATACTTTATTATTGCATGTATGCTGTAGGAAATCAATCAAATCTTATAGTTGGGAAAGTTTGAATTTCCAGAATCGTTATCTGTTAACTTAGACGCAGAGCGCTCAATTTGGTTCCCACTAGTGGTGGAATAATCTTTGAAAAGAGGGTCGACTTCTAATCGACGGTTTCTTAACCGGTTAGTAGTTTTCTGATCGCCACGCAAAAACCAAACAATTAGTCCAATAATTACTGAAAGGACAACCACCGAAGATATAGTAAACAAAGGCAGCAACCCTTTCGCCCAAGTTGAACCTTCTTCGGAAGATTCCATCGAGCCCCTTGTAACATTCAATGTTTTTCCAATCACTAAAGGTGTATCTTTCCAAGGGTTTTCGCTACCACTATTTGCTGTTTTGTAGCGATATTTTTTGAAAAAGTAGCCTTGGAATTCAATCAGAAAATCATCCTTTTCAAAAGGTTGGATGTTGTCAGGCAATTGAGTAAATAGGATGCAAACAGGGTTAGGTCCATACATGTCCTGAAAGACCCAGCCTTCGTAAAGTTCGGAAACGCCAACACTGAGTAATGCAACAGGTGGCGTAATTTTTCTGAGGCGCCTTAGCCTTCCTTTAATTTCCACAACCTCACCTCGATTTGTTCTGGGTTTGGTCATAAGATCGGAGAAAGTAAGTTCTTTACGTGCGGATTGCGCAAAGGCCAAAGCTGAAGTTTGATACGCCATCAGCACGAATTCGAAATAAGCAGAGGCCTCTAAATCATCAATCGAAGGCCCGGAAATTGGCTTTTCGTCTTTAACCCGTTCCAAAAATTCTTCGGGAATCGGTCGAACAACATCTGAATTAATCAAAGACCAAAAATCTTCTTCGTCGCCGATTTTCAATAACCCAATTGTTTCAATTCCAGAAATAGCAGACCCTGCGGGCATAAGAATTAAACCACAAGTTGCAAGAAGGGTTTTTTCTCGTCTTGAAGAAAAAGGTGTAGTAAAAGACCATAAATTAAAACCTGCATCATCCCCACTAACTAGAGTAGAAAGCGAGCCTAAAAGCCCAATCCCTGGCGTGGTTCCCGAGCCAATACAAAGGGTTGCTAAATAGCTCTGCTCGGGTTGAGATAATTGAAATAAAGGAACAGTATCGATATCTTGAGGAGTCGCTTTTTGCGTTGAAAATAAGCAAACTAGAAATAGAAAAACTAGGGCGACAAATTTGCAAATGGTGTTGGTTTTAGACATCATTCGTGCCCGGAAAAATTAATTAACCACACTGATGTTGAATCCCGGCGGTTCAACAAAACTAACATTTTTAAAACCAGCTTTGCGGCAAGTGTCTGCAACCATGATCACGTTAGACCATTTTAATTTGCTTGCGGGCTGAATTTTAATTACCTCTTTTTCGGTTGCAGTTTCATTTGCTAATTTCAAATTTTCAAAAAGCTCTTTAAGATCACCAACTATGATGGATCCTGAGTTTTGTTTGATGTGTATCTTCGCAATTTCTCCACGATTTATATCATCTGTAACAGCTTCCACAACAATTGTTACATCAGCTTCGATTTTTGGAGGAGCATCTGGATCGGGTGGTGGGGGAGGTTGTTTTGTTTCCTTGGCAGCAGCTTCATTTTCTGAAGGCAAACTTAAATCAAACTGACCTTCTAGCCCGGAAGGATTATATGTGAAAATAAAAAACGTCAGTAATTGGAAGGCCATGTCCAACATGGGTGTGATGGGCAATATTACTTCGGGCGATGGTTCACTGTTTTTATGCTTGCTCATATTGGTTGTGCCACGCTCTTAGTTACAGCCCTGAGTTTTATTTGCCTAAATCCCTCGATTTTGCACATTTGCAGGACACGGTAAACCTGATCATAGTCAGTAAGTTTATGGGCTCGCATGACAATGGTAGTTTTAACTTTACCATCTTTGCTGGTTCTTTTAAGGGTGTTAAATTGGTTTCGAAGCCAGAACTTAAATTCGCTGAATCGCATGGGTTCTTCGCCAAGGATAATAATAAAAGGGTCGCCTTCTTTGAACTTGTCGGTAAGTTTTTGAAGGGCGGTAGCACCTTTGGATTCATAATCTTTTAAAATAAAAGGTCGAAGATTAACGAATAAAACATCGACTTCATTTTTGTCCATCGGAACGGCTGACATAGATTCGGGAAGTACAATTTCTTCGGATACTTGATTGGTTACAAAATTAACGCACATCATGAAAAACATTAGAAGCTGCAACACCACATCCAAAAGAGGAGTGAGGTTCGGTTCCATATTTCCTTCGTCGGATGCACCATGACTCATGGTAATTTAACCCCTCGTTGACTTTCATTTCAGTCTTTAACTGGTCTCTTTTTAACAATCGTGGTGCTGATCTCTTTGTTATTAAGAGAGATCAGCAGAGATTAAACTTGGGGCACGGACTTTGTTGGAACATTTGGAGCTGCAGACGCACCAGGTTGACCTGCTGCTTTTTTAGTACTGTGATACATCTGTGTTAAAAGATCATCAGCGATCAAGCTAGTATCCATCGAAATTTTAATTAATCGATTGCGATAAAATGCATGAAAGAAAATTGCAGGGACGGATAGGCCAATCCCAAGAAGTGTAACTACAAGTGCATGCGAAATACCATCCGCAAGTTTATCTGGCCTTGGGGTAGAACCGGGTCTGCCAAGTTCCATAAAGCTAAGAATCATACCAAATACGGTTCCAACCAAACCAATAAGAGGCCCAAGTGTCCCAATAGTTGCAAGATAAGTGATTGCTACTTCCTTGCTGGCTTTGATGCTATCAACCATGTTGTAGGCGGATTCTCTAGCATCTTCGATGCCATATTGAAGCCTTGACATACCTTGGCTCATGGTTCTACCAAGAAAGGAGCCATCTTCTTTGGCTATATCAAAGGCTTGTTTGAACTGCTTCTTATTGACCAAGTCGGTGAATTCTTCAACAAAATTAGGGGGGATTGATGTGGCCATTCGCAGTTCCATTGCTAAAAGGCAAACAAGTGCAATAAGGGCAATTGAAATAGCAAGAATAAGAGGACCGAACACCCAGCCCGCAGATTTAAGAATGTGCATGAAAAGGCTAGGACTTCCAGCGGCAGGTTTATCGCCTTCCTCTTTCTTTTCCTCAGCAGGAGGCGCTTCAGCTTGGAAGGCAAAGGAATTATTAGTGCTGAATAAAAATCCAACAAGAACCAGCAAAACAAGCGTAAACCTTGACGATGTCCCTGACATGAAATTCCCCTTAATAAGCGTTAGCATCTTGTCAATCCTTTTGAAAACTCCAAAGGTCACTTTATGAAAGTTTATTTGGAAGAAGAAAGCTAAATTTCATTAAACTTTCATTCTGTTATTATTTTGACACATAGTAGCAAACATTAGTTCCATAAGAATCAAAAACATTAAAATAAAATTATCTATTCTTATAACAACGATGAAAGCGTGTTCTGTCAAGGAATTATCGCACTACTTTCCCCCAATTTTTTCTTGGAAGTGTTTCAGCGTTTTTGTGAGGCCCTCTGTTCGTTGTATTTTTGGCTCCCATCCTAAAAGGTTCTTAGCCCGTGATATATCGGGTTTTCGCACTTTCGGGTCATCCTGAGGTAGAGGGTGAAATATGATTTTGCTTTTACTTCCAGATAAATCAAGTATCTCTTTTGCAAATTCCAGAATGGTCACCTCACTTGGGTTTCCCAAATTAACTGGCTCATGATAATCCTTAAACAATAATTTTGTGATGCCTTCAACTAAATCATCAACGTGGCAAAAACTTCTCGTTTGCGAACCATCCCCATAAACGGTTAACGGTTCGCCCCTAAGTGCTTGGCCCATGAAATTAGGCAAAACTCGTCCATCATCGAGCCTCATGCGATTGCCATAGGTATTAAATATTCGGATGATGTGTGTGTTGATGTTATGACAACGGTGGTAGGCCATTACCATTGCTTCAGAAAAGCGTTTGGCCTCATCGTAGACGCCTCGAATGCCAATAGGGTTAACATTTCCCCAATAATCTTCGCTTTGTGGATGCCTCTCGGGGTCGCCATAAACTTCGCTGGTGCTTGCTAATAGGTAGGAAGAGTTTTTAGCTTTTGCCAAACCTAGAGTGTTGTGCGTACCTAAAGACCCAACCTTAAGGGTTGGTATGGGGTGCCTAAGATAATCAACCGGACTTGCGGGAGAGGCAAAGTGCAAAATATTATCGATGGGGCCATCAATGTCTATGTGGTGACTGATATCGTGGCGTATAAAACTGAATTGCGGATTACTTCGTAAGTGTTCTACATTTCCAAGGCCGCCGGTGATTAAGTTGTCAACGCAGATAACTTCATGACCAAGGCCCAAAAAGGTTTCACAAAGGTGAGACCCAACGAAGCCAGCACCGCCGGTAACAAGTGTTCGCACTAGTAAAAATCCTTTCAATCGTTCTTATCAAAAAAACCTACCCGTTGAAACTACCGCAAGGCTCACTTTACAAACTTTAAAATCATAAGAATTATTTCTATTATTTTTATGGTCTTGTAAACTGCTTATATGTTATCTAATATTTGTTGAAAGAATAATAGCTGATTTATTTATTCGACAGATGTGAATTATTAATTGTTTGGCAAATAGTTTAGGTTGACCTTTTTAGTCCCTTATGCTTATTAATAAAAGAGAGAATTATGAACACAAATCCAATGCGTTTTTACACCGTAGTTCCTAGCCTTCCAGTGCGTTTAAATGCGCTTCACAAGATTGCCTTGAATCTATGGTGGTGCTGGAATCATCAGGCGGTTGAACTGTTTCGAAGAATTAATCCAGATCAATTTGAATTGGTTGATCATAGCCCGGTTCGACTTTTAAATCAGCTTTCGCAAAAGCAGACAGCAGAACTGCTTTCAGACGAAGGCTTTCTAAATCATATGGATCGTGTTGAACAAGATTTTGATCGCTATATGTCTGCTATAACATGGTTTCAGGAACATTATTCTAAAGATAAAAATCTCTGCAGGGTCGCTTACTTTAGCGCTGAATTTGGCATTCATGAAAGTATTCCAGTTTATTCAGGCGGACTTGGAGTTCTTGCAGGCGATCATCTGAAAGCTGCGAGCGATATTGGCATTCCATTGTATGGCGTCGGCCTAATGTATCGTGAGGGTTATTTTAGGCAATATTTAAATGCAGATGGCTGGCAGCAAGAGCGTTATCCCGAAAATGATTTCTTTGGCCTGCCAGCTGTACAAGTGCTCGATAAGTCAGGCCATCCTCTTGTTGTTAAGGTTCATTTCCCTGGCAGAGATGTGCTTGTTAAAGTTTGGCAAATTAATGTTGGTCGGGTTCCTTTGCTATTGCTCGACACCAATATTCTTGAAAATCAACAGGAAGATCGGTCTATTACTGCAAGGCTGTATGGTGGAGATACCGAAAATCGAATTCGCCAAGAAGTCGTTCTTGGTATGGCGGGGGCCAAAGTTTTACATGCCTTGGGTATCGACCCAACGGTATTCCACATGAATGAGGGCCATAGTGCATTTTCATGCTTGGAAAGAATTCGATGCCTGATGACTGAAAAGAAGATTGATTTTCATAAGGCAAGAGAAGCTGTTTCTGCTGGCACCGTATTTACTACCCACACGCCTGTACCAGCAGGAAATGATCGTTTTTCACCAGCCCAAATTGAGCACTACTTTTCTGGCTTGATGTCTTCTTTTGGCATGAGCAAGGAAGAGTTTCTTGGCCTTGGTCGCGAAAACCCTTCTGATACTAATGAAACTTTTTGCATGACTGTTCTTGCCGTCCGGCTTTCGAATGTAAGCAATGGTGTAAGCAAGTTGCATGGTGAAGTAAGCAGGAATATGTGGAAAAATATCTGGAATGGATTATTGGATAAAGAGGTTCCCATAACGTCGGTTACCAATGGGGTTCATACCAGTACGTGGGTTTCCCCGGATATGGTTCAATTGTATGACCGATATTTGGGTGCAGGTTGGGGGTTGAAGCCCAATGATGAAACCTTGTGGAAACGCATTGATTCTATTCCGGATGCTGAACTTTGGAGAACCCATGAAAGACGCAGGGAAAGGCTTGTTTCCTTTACCCGCAGAAGACTGAAAATGCAGTTGAAAAATCGTGCTGCAACTTCGTCTGAAATATCCCGTGCCGATGAGATCCTAGATCCAGAAGCTTTGACTATCGGATTTGCTCGAAGGTTTGCAACCTACAAGCGTGGTGCACTTATCTTCAAACATCTCGATAGGCTTGCAGCGCTTGTAAATAATAAAGATCGGCCCGTGCAGATTCTTTTTGCAGGTAAAGCTCATCCCCAAGATAACGGCGGAAAAGAATTGATTGCAGAAATCCTTCATATGACCAAGCGCGCTGAATTTAAACATCGCGTTGTTTTCCTTGAAGATTATGAAATGAATGTTGCTCGTTATATGGTGCAAGGGGTTGATGTTTGGCTCAACAATCCGCGCAGGCCTTTGGAGGCTTCAGGTACCAGTGGTATGAAGGTGGCGGTAAATGGCGGGTTAAACCTTAGTATTTTAGATGGTTGGTGGTGCGAGGGTTTTAATGGGCAAAATGGTTGGGCTATAGGCGCAGGAGAAGAGTATTCTGATCTAGAATATCAGGATGAAGTTGAAAGTAGGGCGATTTACGATCTTCTTGAACAAGAAATCGTGCCCCTCTTTTACAACCGTAGTACTGATGGTTTGCCTAGGGGTTGGATCAAGATGATGAAGAATGCCATCAGTACCTTGGCTCCAGTCTTTAGTACTTCGAGAATGGTTGCGGAGTATACTAAAGTTTGTTACTGGCCTAGCTCAGAACGATATAATAAGCTTTCTTCGAATAATTTTCAGGGAGCGAATGATCTGGCCCAATGGCGTCATCGTCTGCATGAGCAATGGCGTCATTTAGGGGTTCATGAAATTTCAAATCCTCATCACGATCCGCATAAGCTGGGGGCTAAATTTCATGTTAAAGCCAAGGTTCACCTTGGGCAGTTGACTCCCGCAGATGTTGATGTGCAGATCTATTATGGCCCCATGGATTCCAACTGGGAGATTCAAGAAATCCATCTTGCATCTATGAAGCATGAGAAGCAGGAGCATCACGATTGGATATTTACTGGCGAGATTCCCTGTAATTCTAGTGGTCAGCATGGGTATAGGATTCGGGTATTGCCCAAACATCCCGATCTTGCAAACCAATTGGAACCAGGTTTGATTCTCTGGAGTTGATTTAAATATCGCGCCTTGCAAACCAAAGCATGCCGAAGCTTGATATGCCCAGCGATATTCCTAATGTCCATACAAGCAATCTTCCCAATGCTTGTATGTCGTATTCTCCTTTAACCATGTGGGGTAAAGCCTGCATGGTTACTTCTGGAGATAAGTGAACGCTAGGGAAATAGCTTAACCCTAGTGTCACGCCGTATAAAATAACCCATACAGTGATGATTCCCAATACCGTGCTGTTTATTATTGCGCTTACGGTAACGCAACATGTAACGACCGTAAATAAAAGTGCGCAAATTGCTATAAGTGCAATTATGCATCCCTTGAACGATAGGTCTTCATGTAGAAAAAAAATGCACCCCAGAATGGTGATAGAACCTAATAGCAAGAATGTTCCTATCACGGTTACAAGTCGTGCATGCCACTTCCCTAAAAAATATTGATACCTACTTATGCCTCTGCTAAGAACAGAATCCGCTAGAGTTCCTCGTTCGGAAGAAATACATCCGGTAGTAAGAACAACCACAAGAGTCATACTTGCCAAAATAGTCCATCGCAGAGACTGTAAGAAAAAAAGCGAGCCATGCTGAATGATGCCTGTTTCTTTATACACGCCGAAGCGATAGGTGAAGAAGCCCGCAAGAATTAAAATAGAAGCGAGCAGCCATAACCTGTAAATCCAGGTGTGGACAGTTTGTTGCATATCGGTTTGAAAGACAGCCCAGTAGGGCAGCCATTTTCTGTATTGTTCGGGTTTTAAAGTGCCTGTGCTCATGGTTCATGTTCTCTTTCGAACTATCACGCTAAACGGAATCAGGCAGCTTCCTGCTTGTATATTCTTGCAAATCCGCGGGATTCTTCCTGTTCCACAAGGTCGAGGAATGCTTCTTCAGTCTGCTGGCCTATGCTCTTGATGCTTAATAAATTTATTTTGCTATCGGTCAAAGTCATAAAAAGGTTTGCCAATGCTGTGGATGCAACTACATCGTCATTAAGATATATTTCCAGCTTTTTTTGCTTTAGTGCAACGGTCTTAAATTCATTAAGAGTTTTGATTGTTTGCACAGCTTTAGTGATGGATTTTTGATCTCCTTCGAGATCAAGTTCGTAATGGTTTTTGCGCATCCTGCCTTTAAGGTCTTGTAGAGATCCGTAGAAAATGAGCTGCCCATGGCTTAATACTGCAGCATGGTCGCAAACTTCATCAATGTCGCTAAGGTTGTGCGAGGAAACGATCAATGTTTTTTCTTTACTAAGTGATTTGATCAACTCCAGCATACTTCGACGGGCTTCCGGATCTAGACCATGGGTTGGCTCATCCCAAATTAGCAAGTCTGGTTCGTTAATTAGGCTTGCAGCTACAGCAAGCCTGGCGGTCATGCCATTTGAAAAACCGGAAATAGGATTGCCTGATGCCCCTAATAAATCCACCGCACGAATTAATGATGCAAGCCTGGGTTTACGAATATCTTCAGGCAGACCGAATAATCTTGCCATGTAATCAAGGTAAGTTATTGGAGTCATACCCTTAGGAAACTGAGGATTGGTAGGGATGTAGCCAATTTTTCTGCGTAGTTGAGCAGAGTTTGGGGTCATGTTCTTATCAAAAACATTAACCCAACCAGCAGTTGGCCTATGCAAGCCAATGATTAGCCTGAGCAAAGTGGTTTTACCTGCGCCGTTGGAACCAAGTAAACCAAGTACGGTGCCCCGTTCGATGCGAAGGCACACATCGTTTAATGCTATCTGTTTGTTTTGGTAGATCTTGGTCAACTTGTAGGTTTCTACGACCAGATCTGTGGACTGGTCTGCCGCCACGAGGCTCCCTCCTCAGGAACTTAAAACCGACCCTTAAGCGGGCGGAGTATAAGTAACCGGTTAAAATGTTCATAGTCCAATACCTATTTATTGTTATCGGCAGATTTGATCTTTATAACGCTTTAAACAAACATGCCAGTTTATCTAATTTGTTAAAATGTGCCGATTGTAATGGTTTTGACAAGGCTATTTACCATGCTTGGGGTTTTCAAAAATGAAAGGAGTAGTTATATGCACCCTCTTAACGGGAATCGTTTTTAAGAAAGTAGAGTTAAAAATGCGCAAAATAGCGATATTAAATCAAAAGGGCGGAGTGGGAAAAACTACCACCGCGGTAAATTTAGCTGCAGCTTTAGCTGGCATGGGTAAAAAGGTTTGCCTGATTGATCTCGATCCCCAAGCCCATGCGAGTGCTCATCTGGGTGTTTCCCTAGGTGTTACTTCCATTTATGATGTTTTGGTGCAATCCAAGCCTATTGAGCAAGCCCGTCTTCAAATTGATAAAAACCTTTATCTTGTTCCGTCTGATATTAATCTTGCTGCTGCGGAGGTCGAACTGGCAGGCGTTGTTGGCCGAGAACTCCTTTTGCGGGATGCCCTTGATAATGATAGTGAAGACTTTGATTATATTGTGATTGATTGTGCACCTTCGTTGGGAATTTTAAGCCTCAACGCACTTGCTTGCGTTAATGAAATATTAATTCCATTGCAACCTCATTACTTCGCATTGCATGGTTTGGGGAAATTGTTTGAAACCACAGGGTTGGTCGCTCGCAGATTGAATTCAGCAGTAAAAGTTTTGGGTGTGATTGTTACCTTGTATGAAGCAAATACAAAGTTGGGCCAAGAAGTCGTAACAGATTTGCATGAGTTTCTTGAAAAGAGTCAGGGGCAAAATGTCCCTTGGGCTAATGCCAAGATTTTTCATACCAAGATCAGGCGTAATATCAAACTTGCTGAGTGCCCAAGTTATGGCAAATCGATTTTTTCGTATGCCCCATCCTGCAATGGTGCCGAGGATTACCTTAAACTCGCACAAGAAATTGAAATGAAGCAAGTTTCTCTTTATTCTGCAACGGGCCATGTAAATGAAAGAACGGGTGAGATCTCGTTAGGGCTCGAGGCAGAAAAATCCTTGGTATGATACTAAAGAATTAAAAATCAGATCCTTCATTGGGGAAATTATGCTGGAGATTGTTGTCGCCAGGCAGGTTAAAACATCTGTTTTCACAAACAAAAAAATTGTTGAGGTAAGTAAAGCGGTTCTTTCGAAAGAAGGAATTAAAAAAGCTTTAATTAGTGTTGCTTTGCTTGATGATAAGGATATTCACGCTGCCAACAAGAAGTTTTTGGATCATGATGAGCCAACTGATGTAATTACTTTTCCCCTAGATGAAGAGAAAAACAAATTGACAGGGGAGATCCTTATTGGTGTGGGAGTTGCCCGAAGGCATGCGAAAAATGCCAGACATCTTCTTGAGCATGAGTTGACTCTTTATTTGATTCATGGGTTGCTTCACTTGTGCGGGTTCGATGATATGGAACCTGCATCAAGAAAAAAAATGCGTAAGCGAGAAAGGTTCTACCTTTCAAGATTGGGTTTGCCTGATATTGCACCATTACAATAACTCTTGAGGTTTTTTTGTCTCTCGAAAAGACGGAATCTTTGGTTTTACGAACAGTCGATTGGAGTGAAACCAGTCGCATTTCGACATTGTGGACAAAAAAATTTGGCAAAATAAGGGCATTGGCTAAAGGTGGAAGAAGGCTGAAGTCTTCCTTTGAGAATGCGCTTGATTTGCTAACCCACTGCAGTATTGTTCTCCTCCGAAAAACTTCTGGTTCGTTAGATCTACTTACAGAGGCTCAGGTTTTGCATGGGTTTTCAGGATTAAGAAAAGATCTAAATGCATTGCATGCTTCTTATTATCTTGCGGAGTTGTTATCTGAGTGGACTGAGGATTATGACCCCAACCCTGTAATTTTTGAGCAGGCCCTGCTTGCGCTAGCTACTTGGAGCGACTTGGGGGACGGCAAAGTTTGTGCAGGGCGGGAAGAAAGACAAGGGAGAATAGCTGCGGTACTTTTTCGATTTGAATTTATTTTACTTCTAGAATTGGGCTTCCGCCCTGAGTTAAAAATGTGTACGGGCTGTTCTGGAGAAGTTGATGAATTTCAAAATGTTTTTAGTCCTGCTGGAGGCGGCGTAAAATGTCGAACTTGTTCTCTTGCAGACAGGACTTCATTCAAAATCTCAAGCGAAAGCTTGCAGGTTCTTATTTCTTTGGAAGGTGTTTCGATGGAAAACCTGCAAATCATTCCCTTGCAAATACGAAAAGAACTCAGGAAGATTTTCGGCCGCTACATCACTTACTTAATGGGCAGAAGGCCGAAGCTGCTAACCTACCTGGAGGCAGGATGTATTTAAATTTATTTGAAAAAGTTGAACACTCTAAGAGTATGTTTATGTCCAAATTAGCTGGATTACTCTTTCCGGGTTTCTTTTTGGTAGCTTCCACCGGTTGCGTAACGGATGGGCTGCCCTTGATTGGGTTACCTGGTGCACCTCCCCCTCCAAAAGAAAGTTTTGTACTTGGTGTGGATGGTGGTGTTTTAGATAAACCTGTTGATCCTGCCAGCCCCGAAGGCAAACTTGCAAGCGCCAAGGAGCTTTTTAGAAATAAAGAATTCAGCAAGGCGGAGAAAATGTTTCACAGGCTTGCAGATGATAAAAAAAATCCGCTTACTGCTGAAGAGGGTACTTATTATGAAGCAGAATGTTTGCGACTACAGGGTTATTACCCCAAAGCTGCTGACACCTATGTTAAATTGCTGAAGAACTTTGAAAGAACATCTTTTAGAGAACAAGCTGTTCAGCATATGTATGATATCGCAAATTATTGGCTCGATGACACCCGCGAACAAATGCGTGAAACCAAAGAGTATCGTGATGGTAAGCGTTGGTTTGTTACTCCAAGGTTTCTTAGCTTTGATAAGACCAAGCCATTGATAGATCGGGAAGGTCGTGCGATCGAAAAATTAGAGCAAGTTCGTTGGAATGATATTAGCGGCCCTCTCGCAGATAAAGCTCTTTTTCTTGCTGGTAGCGTTAAATTCTTTAATGAAGATTATCGCGAGGCTGATCATTATTTTACCCAACTCGTTGAGAGGCATTCGAATAGCGAACTTGCTCCTCAAGCCGTTGAGCTTGCCATTATTTCTAAACATATGAGTACCGGTGGTTCAGATTATGATGGCCGTAAGGTGGCTGAAGCGCGACAAATGGTGCACTCAGCTTTGCAGAATTTTCCAGTTTTAGCAGAGAAGAAAAAAGATTTTCTTTCACGACAGTTAGTAGGTATCACTTTTCAGCAAGCTGAAAAAGATTTTAAGATGGCCGAGTTTTACAAGCGTACTGGGCATCCTGGTTCCGCCTATTTTTATTACGAGTTGGTGCGTCGTCGATACCCAAACACCAAGTTTGCAGAAGAATCTGACAAACAGATGGCAGAGTTAAAAACCAAGGCCGAAAAAGAGCATGGTTATCTTCCAGGTGGACCAGATCAACCCATAGAGCAGGTTCCGTTGTCTCCGGAAATTGCTCCGCCACCAAAGGCAATTGATCGATCGATAGAAGAAGGCCCAGCACCCGTGCAATCCCAGCAAGGACTTCCGCCACATCCTGATGCCAAACCCGTCAAGGATGCCAAGTCGGTTCCTATGCCTAAACCTCTGAATTAATGGTGATACCCATGAAAAAACCGAATTCAGTATGTGAATCAAAATCTTTGTTTATGTTGTTGTTCGCCAGCGTGATTGGATTTGTTTGCCCGGCGTGTATGCAAGATGGGCATTTGAAAATACTTAGATACACCACCAAAACTAATTTTGACTCAAACATCCGTACTGTTCGCGTGCCTTTGTTCAAGAATAGTACATTTACGCCCGGTGGTGGGGCAGGGCAGGGCTTAGAAAATGAGCTTACGCTTGCAGTCATTCGAGAAATCGAATCTAAAACTCCTTACAAGGTGGTTAATGGTAATACTCCTGCAGATACGGAATTATCTGGAAGTATTGTCAATTTCTCGAAGAACATTATTAATCGCAATCAGCTGAATGAAATTCGAGAAGCTGAAACTAATCTTGCGGTTCAAATTATTTGGAAAGACTTGCGTACGGGAGAAATTCTTTCCCGGCCCAGAGCGGATGTAAATAAGGGTACTCCAGTGGCACTAGGCGGCGATCCTCATGTTCAGCCTGATACAACTCCTGTGCTTGTAACTTCCCTCACTAGTTTTATTCCTGAGTTGGGGCAATCCATTACCTCTGCAAGAAAAACGAATGTTGATGTTCTTGCGACGCAAATTGTCGCTATGATGGAGATTCCTTGGTAATGGAGTCTTCGAATGTTGTGGAAAGTTAAAGACAAATTATTCGATCTTACAGAACGCCCATTGGTCATGGGCATTCTTAATGTTACGCCAGATAGCTTTTCTGATGGCGGAGCGCATTTTTCTACTGCCTCTGCCGTTGATCATGCTTTACGAATGGAAGATCAGGGCGCAGATATAATCGATATAGGTGGAGAATCCACTAGGCCCGGGGCCCTTCCTGTTTCCCTTGATGATGAAAAAGCAAGAATTCTTCCTGTAATTGAAAAGTTGGCAGGAAGGCTCGGTTCCTGTATTTCAGTTGATACGACCAAAAGTCAAGTTGCAGAGGCAGCGATAGATCTTGGCGCCCACATAATAAACGATATTAGCGCCCTTACTTTTGATCCTGCAATGTTGGATTTGGTAGGGAAGAAAACTTGTGGCTGGGTTATAATGCATATTAAAGGAACTCCTGCAAATATGCAGCAAAATCCTTCTTACAACAATATTGTCGCTGAGGTTTCAAGCTTTTTGAGCCAGCGGTATCAGATAATGGTTATGGCTGGTGTTGATCCCTTGTCGGTAAGCATTGATCCGGGTATAGGGTTTGGAAAAACTTATGATCATAATCTTGAACTGATTACCGGGTTTACTTCTTTGAAAAAAATAGGATTGCCTATTTGCCTTGGAGTATCTCGTAAAAAGTTCCTGCAGACTTTATTAGGAAGAAAAATGGAGGAAAGGCTTGCAGGAACGCTTGCTGTCTTGTCTTATTCCTTATTGCATGATTCTGCACAGATTTTTAGAGTGCATGATGTTATTCAAACGAGAGACCTCGTGACAACCATTAAAGCGCTACAAGCTTTTACTATGAAACAAAATCCCGTACTTTAATTGTTTAGAGTTGGAGAGCCTTTAATTTGTATGAAAGAATCCTTCACACTTGGGAAATGCTTGATGCAAGGGCGATTGTGCAAATTGCAATCCTTGCCGTTGCCATTTTCTTCCTGCTCCAATTCCTAGGGCGAAGCCGAGGTATGGGGGTTGTGCGTGCCTTTGGGTTGGTTGTGGTAGGCATCTTTCTTTCTGCCCAAATTCTTGTCAGTATCTTTAATCTAACTGTTGTTGGTAGAATCCTTGATTATCTACTAGCTACCATGCTTCTTGCCTTGCTGGTTATTTTTCAGCCCGAATTAAGGAGGGGCTTGATGTGGTTGGGAAAATATGGCGTTTTGTATGCCATCACCTCTTCTAGCAAACGCCCTGTTGTTGATAAACTTTCGGATGCTGCTGAAGTTCTTGCGGGGCAATTTGTAGGCGCATTGATTGCTATCGAAAGGGAAATACCTCTTACGGTTTATGTTGAAACAGGAACTCGGGTTGATGCTGAAGTTTCCCCACTTTTGATCCGGGCGATTTTTCAAAAGCAAAGCCCTCTTCATGATGGTGCCATGATTGTAAGTAATGGCCGAATTTTAGCTGCAGGGTGTCAGTTGCCATTGTCTCCCGTCGAAGTGAGTTCTAAAGATCTGCATGGGATGAGGCATAGGGCAGCTTTGGGCACTAGTGAAGAAACAGACGCAATTTTGCTTGTCGTTAGTGAAGAAACGGGCAGGATTACTTTGGCTTCAGCCGGGCAATTAGAAGTAGTTCCGAGAGAAAATCTTTCTCGAAGGTTGGCTGAACTTCTTGAATCTAATACCACCCATGTTCGAAAAATTAAAGAAAAGGCAAACAAAAATCAAGAAGCAGATAGAGTAACTTGATTAGTTGCGAGGTACATTAAAGTGGACTATAAAATTTTCTTGAATTGGCTGAAGTTTAAATGGGTTGATCGGTTTAGCTCTCTTGCAGTGGCCTTTGCCTTGGCGCTGATGGCGTGGCTTTACGGCAGCAATCGCGATCAGGAAATTATCGATAATGTAACTATTCCTGTGGTGGTTTCCCTGAATCCTCTGCAGCAAGATCATTTTATGCTTGATGTTGTTTCAAATATGAAGGTTCATGTTTCTTTTTCCGGATCACCATTGAAAATCCGCGAGTTTCAAAGGTCACTTGAACATGATGAATGCGTTTCCAAAATTGAATACAGTGTTACTGAAGAGCGGTTGGGGGAATACAAGTTTGGCGATAACGTTGTAGTATCAGAAAGTGATATCCCGGTTCCTCAAGGGGTAAGGGCAAGGATGGTGGATGGTAAAAACAAAATCCCAGTAACAGTGTACCGGGTAGGAGAGAAATTAATTCCTGTTCGATTAGAAAGTGGAATGGAAGGTTCGGTGTTAAACCAGATTTTAATCCAGCCTGCATCCGTATTGGTCAAGGGGCCCATCGAAATATTAGAACGCACAAAAAGTATGCCCACGCATTTTACTGCTATCCCCTTTAGCCCTATGGGTTTTCAAAACAATGTTTCGCAGTCTGTTCGTGTTTCTGTTGTGGAGGAACTTGAAGGGAAGCCCGTGCGGGTTTTGCCTTCGAAAGTTTTGATTAGATCCATTCCTGAACCAAAAAAGATTTACGATCTTTCTGATGTTTCGATTCGCTTTCTTTGCCCTTCTAATTTTGCATTTAAGCCAAGGTTTACTGATGAACGGTCTGCGAAATTAGATATTAAAATACAAGGCCCGGTTTTAAGTGATCTTCCTAAGATTCTTGCTTATATAGATCTTACCGCTAGGCCAGGTACCCCAGGGTTGAATGTGGAGTCTGTTAAATTGCAACTTCCTCGAGAATTTTTATTGCTGGAAGAGTTTACAAGGGAAAGAACCATAGAATTAATACCATTAGAGGGTGCCAAGAAAACTACAGGCCCATTGGGTGCGGCGCCCTGATTAAAACTCTAGGTGGAATTGTTTGATGGATATTAAAAATTACGCTCAGGAAATAGCTTTTAAAGCCAGGAATACGGTTGCACAACTTGCAAATTTAAACACCCAGCGCAAGAATGATTGGCTATTGGCCGCATCGACTCGGTTGCTAAATGCCTCTGATAAAATCAGGGATGCAAACCAGATTGATCTTTCCAATGCTAAGGAATTTTCTCTAAGCGCTTCCCAGATCGACCGGCTCACTATTACGCCTAAAAGATTGATTGAAATGGCCCGTTCGATGGCCGAAATTGCATCTCTCGAAGATCCCATTGGCAGGGTTCTGAAGGGTGGGTTTCGCCCTAATGGGTTGCAAGTACTCAAAGTCGGGGTTCCTTTAGGTGTGTTGTTTTTTATTTATGAGTCGAGGCCTAATGTTACCTCCGATGCTGCTGCGCTGAGTTTTAAAAGTGGAAATGCGATTATCCTACGCGGAGGCAAAGAAGCTTTAAACACTAATAAGGCTCTGGTTGAAATCCTTCAGGCTGAACTTATTAATTCTGGCCTTTCAATCGATGCAATTCAGCTTGTTCAAATTCCTGACCGTGAAGTTGTGGGTGAGTTGTTGTTGAAATCCGATCTTATTGATCTTGTTATTCCCCGAGGTGGGAAAGAACTTATTAAGCGTGTTTCTCTTGAAGCAACCATGCCCGTCATGAAGCACTTTGATGGGAACTGCCATGTTTATGTTGAAGCGAGTGCAGATTTGGAGATGGCTGCAAAAATCCTAGTAAATTCGAAGTGCCAAAGGCCAGGCGTTTGTAATGCTGCTGAAAGCCTGCTTATCGATAAAAAAATAGCCCACCTCGCTTTGCCTGTTCTGCTTAAGGCACTATTCGCTTGTGGCGTGGAGGTTCGCGGTTGCCCACTAAGTTGTTCTATCGTGTCAGATTTGAAAATAGCTTCAGAACAAGATTTTTCAGAAGAGTTCCTCGATCTAATTATTTCTGTTAAAATCGTTACGGATATTGATGATGCAATCAGGCATATCAATAAGTATGGTTCCAAGCACACTGATGTAATTGTTACTTCAAGTTTGGCCGCTTCCCAGCAATTTGTAAGAGAAATTGATTCTGCAGCCGTGATTGTTAACGCTAGTTCAAGGTTTAATGATGGAGGCCAAATAGGCTTGGGGGCTGAAATCGGCATTAGCACAGATAAGTATCATGCGCGAGGTCCCTGCGGATTAAATGAACTAACTTCATATAAATATGTTATCATGGGAAATGGAAATATTAGGCAGGATTGATTTTACAACCTTAACATCAAACTTTAGGCAGGAGAGCATCATGGATCCAATGTTAATCATGATATGCCTGTTTATGGTTGTTACGGTAATGTTTTTTGTGGTGTTAAGCTTTCGCCGTGATGGGGAAAACCAAAAAATTACTGGCCTTTCGCCTGTTTCTAGGCAACATCTTGAGATCTATCAGGGAGAAGAGATTCCTGTTTGGCTCATGGAAAAAACCAAGAATAAGATTAATAATTATCTCGAAAACGGTATGGTCATGCGAGTCGAGGGCATGCTTAGGCCGGGGCTGGATTATGTTGTTGTGGTCCGGTCACTTTTGGAATTAGGTACGAATCAAGCGTTTGAAATCCTGCAAAAAGCATTCGGGAAAACCCATTCGAAAGATCCACTCGAAGATTTATGGTATGCAATTGATATAACCAACGCCCTAAGGCAGGTAAATCGAGACAAGAAACTTCCTGAGATTGTTGACTATCTTTGCCAGCGTAGAGAATTGGCAATTGCACCTTTATTTGCTGCAGAGATTGTAAGCTTTGATTCTTTCCCAGAATTGCTTAAATCGCCAATACCTGAAGAAAGAAATCTTGCAGTAGTAGTGTTATCGATGGCGATGGATGGCCTGCAATCTGGGATATCGCTTGAAGTTTTTGCAGAGGCAAAAATAGGCAGCATTTATGAACTGGTTTGGGAAAATCGTATTCAATACAATTGTTCAGCACTTGTTGTGCTTTTTCAAAATGGGATCAGGTTTTTAAGGCGATATCACGGGATGAATGAGGTTCTAGAACGGGAATTACAAAACCCTGAAGATTTTCGTTGGCAAATCATGCGCTTAGATGCACTTGAATCTTCCTTGAAATCTTATCTTTCCAATGCTCAAACATCGCTAGTGCATCAGCTTGAAAAATCATCTTGGGCGGAACACCGCGATGTCCTACGGGCCCTTTATTCTTTAAAATGCGCTCCGCCTGTTTCAGCTTGGGAATGGCTTGCAGATCCTGGTTACCCCTACAAATCTTTTGTCTGGGAACT
>CALARU010000388.1 GCA_937888715.1 uncultured Planctomycetaceae bacterium
ATCAGCATATTACTATAAAAGCATCCATATTTCTTTGCTTAATTATCAAGATATTTCTTGCTGTAATTTTAAAAATTGATGAAAATACAGTTAAGAAAGTCACACCAAGGGCAGTATGTCTAAAATTTCAATTACACTGTTGTTTCTGTTTTTTTTTGTGTGCGATGCAAAAGCAGACAAAGTTGAAGATGATTTTTTCGAACGATCAATCCGTCCTGTATTATCAGAACGATGTATTGAATGCCATGGAAGCGCAGTTCAAAAAAATGGTTTAAGGCTCGATTCTAGGAAAGCCGTGATTGAAGGTGGTAAGAATGGGGCTGTAGTTATCCCGGGCAACCCAAACGCAAGCAAATTAATCTCATCGATAAAACACGAAGGGCAATTGAAAATGCCTCGTGATAAAAAACTTTCCGACATTGAAATTAAAGCCTTCGAGAAATGGGTTACCTTGGGCTTACCTTGGCCAGATAGTATTAAAATCACCTTGAAAAATACCAAATCTGAAACAGAGCATTGGTCATTTCTAGCCGTAAAAAAAGCTGTTCCCCCTATTAACGAAATGTCCCACCCTATTGATTCGTTTATTCACCAAAAATTGAACAAAAGGTTTATCAAACAATCTGCAACTGCTGATAAACGGACTTTGATTCGCAGATTAACCATTGATCTTATAGGCATTCCTCCCTCGATTTCGGAAATATCTGCATTTGAAAACGATCCATCATCTGATGCCTATGAAAAAGTAGTGGACCGGTTGCTTGCTTCTCCTAGGTATGGAGAACGCTGGGCTAGGCATTGGCTGGATATTGCAAGATATGCGGATAACAAAGGATATGTTTTTTTTGAAGATAAGAATTACCCTTGGGCTTGGACATATCGCGAATATGTAATCAATTCATTGAATAACGACCTGTCTTACAACCAATTTATCATCGAGCAAATCGCAGCAGATCAACTTGAAACTAAAGATAAAAAATCACTTGCAGCATTAGGTTTTTTAACCGTTGGCGGGCACTTCATGGGGAATACCCATGACATCATTGATGATCGTATTGATGTGATGACGCGTGGCTTAATGGGCCTTACAGTATCTTGTGCACGATGCCATGATCACAAATTCGATCCGATACCCGCCGCCGATTATTATTCGCTTTATGGAATAATGCGAAGTTCGTTCGAACCTATAACTCCACCTCTTTATGATGCTGAACCAATTACTGAGGAATACAAAAAGTTCGCGCTTGAATTAAAAACAAAAGAAAAAAAGCTACTGGATTTTGTGCAAGCAAAACATCGCGACCTTGTAACTCAATCAAGGTCAAGAGTTGCTGATTATCTTTTAGCAGCATATCAAGCTGGTAATCAACCTCCTGCAGATGATTTCATGTTACTTGCGGACAAAGGTGATCTTAATCCAGCAATGATTGCAAGATGGCGCGCATTTCTCGAACGCATGAAAATACAAAAAGACCCAACTTGGGCGCTATGGCATCGTTACGCCACTCTCGATATTTCCACCTTTTCGGCATCTGCACTTGAAATTAAAAATCTTTATTCTGATAACCCGCTTGTTTTAAAAACATTTCGAGTTCCATCGAAGTCAATGAAGGAAGTTGCTGATACTTACGGAAAACTGCTTGGTGAAACGGAGAAAGCCTGGCTTTCTTCTGGCGGAAAAATCCCATTAGAAGATAAAAACGCTGAAATGATTCGCTCTGCTTTTTATGGGCCAAACTCTCCTGCTGATGCGCCTTTGGCATTAGATTGGGGGTTTTTAGACCTATTTCCTGATCGTACTACACAGGGTGAATATAAGGCTTTAATCAAAGACCTTGAAACACATTTAGTAAAAGGTCCTCCTAGGTCTATGGTTCTTCTGGATTCAAACGAACTTTATGAACCCAATATTTTTATTCGGGGTCAACCTAATCGGATTGGAGATAAAGTTCCCAGACAATTCTTGAAAGTTCTAGATTCAAATCGCCAGAGTTTTTTAAAGGGAAGTGGGCGATTGGAATTAGCAAAATCTATTGCTTCCAATACGAACCCCCTCACCTCCAGAGTTTTTGTGAATCAAGTATGGGCCCATCATTTTGGTAATGGTTTGGTTGGAACTTTAGGGGACTTCGGCGTGCGTGGTGATCTTCCAACCCATCCAGAGTTATTAGATTGGCTTGCAATGAATTTTATGGAAAATAATTGGAGCATTAAAAAACTTCACAAGGTTATCGTTACCTCGAACACCTATAAACAAAGCAGTAATGATCGTGAAGATTGCCTTAAGGTAGATCCTGAAAACAAGCTATTATGGAAGCAAAATCGTAGAAGGCTGGATTTCGAATCACTTCATGATTCTGTTTTATCAGTATCTGGGAATCTTGATTTAAAAGTAGGCGGACCTTCGGTTTCTTTTTTTACAGGTAAAAATCGTAGAGCAGTTTATGGATATATTGACAGGCTGGATTTCCCTAGCCTGCTTGCAACATTTGATATCCCCAACCCAGCTTCCTCCAGCGTGGAAAGAACATCCACAACGGTTGCTCCACAGGCTTTATACCTAATGAATGGGCCATTTGTTCGGGAAGCAGCAAAGAAAGTTTTGAACTTAAATACGATTAAAGAAATTAAAAGTGCTGACCAAAAAGCAGATGCAATCATGCTTGCTGTATTAGGCCGAAAACCCACTGCAAAAGAAAAGCTTGAGATGATAAATTTCGTCATGGGGTCCAATGAAAACGAAGTATGGCTTGATTTAACTCATGGCTTATTTTTAACCAACGAGTTTGCCTTTGTAGACTAAACGGAGAGCGAGATGAATTTACTTTCAAGGCGTGAAGCCTTGTTAAGATCTGGAACTGGTTTTGGTTCATTAGCACTTGCTGGCTTAATGATTAATGAATCAAATGCTGAAGTTGGAAAAATGGATCCACTTGCTCCGAAGCAAGCGCATTACCCCTCAAAAGCAAAACATGTAGTTCATTTATTCATGAATGGTGGGCCTTCCCAAGTTGATACTTTTGATCCTAAACCAATGCTTGATAAGTATCATGGAAAGCCTTTGCCTGAAACCAACCTTCGGACAGAAAGAAAAACAGGCGCAGCAATGCGTTCACCTTTTAAGTTTAAAAAACATGGGCAATCCGGAATTGAAGTAAGCGAACTTTTTGAAAACACTGCAATGCATGTAGATGATATGTGCATTATCCGTTCCATGCATGCAGATGTTCCAAATCATGAACCATCATTGATGTTGATGAATTGTGGTGATGGTAGACTTCCCCGCCCCAGTTTTGGTTCCTGGGTGACTTATGGTTTGGGATCAGAAAACAAAAACCTCCCTGGATTTGTAGTAATGTGCCCGGGTGGGTACCCTATTGTGACCACGCAAAACTGGCGCTCTAGTTTTTTACCAGGTGTCTATCAGGGAACTTATCTAGATACAAAAAACTCAGACCCCGACAAACTTGTGGCGTTCATACGAAATTCCGAAATGCCAGTCGCTCGACAAAGAAAACAGTTGGATTTAGTTCGGCTTCTTAATGAAGAAAATCTAGCTTCCCGAAATTTTGATCCGCAACTTGAGTCTAGAATTCGAACTTTTGAACTTGCATTTCGCATGCAATCAGAAGCCACTGATGCTTTTGATCTTACTAAAGAAACCAAATCCATACGGGAACTATATGGCGATACAACCAATGGGCGGCAATTGCTTTATACCCGCAGATTAATCGAGAAAGGTGTGAGATTTATCCAAGTATGGAGCGGTGCAGGGCAACCATGGGATAACCATGATAGTTTGGAAAAGCAGCATAAAAAACTTGCTGGTGATTGGGATAAACCAATAGCTGCTTTTCTTCTGGACCTTAAACAACGGGGATTATTTGACAGCACTCTTGTTCTTTGGGGTGGAGAATTCGGCAGAACGCCTGTAGCTGAAATGCCTGGCCTTAGTGGCAGAGACCATAACCATTATGGTTTTACTTGTTGGTTAGCAGGGGGTGGGGTTAAAGGTGGAACAGTGGTTGGTTCTACGGATGAGTTTGGTTTTAAGGCAGAACAAAACCCTGTGCATGTTCATGACCTTCATGCAACAATGCTCCATTTGCTTGGCATGGATCACGAAAAGTTAACTTATCGTTATGCAGGTCGTGACTTCAGGTTGACCGATGTGCATGGAAATTTGATTAAAGAAATAATTGCTTGATATTGTTTGATGTTAAATAGATGAAAAGGATAGATAGTTAATGAAAATTACTGCAATTGAATCTCATGTATGCCATGCACGAATGCGAAACTGGATTTTTGTAAAAGTGTTAACTGATCAAGATGGCCTTTTTGGCTGGGGAGAAGCTACGCTAGAATGGCATACTCGAAGCATTGTTGGTGCCATTGCTGATTTGTCAGAACTTTTAATCGGGCAAGATCCAACCCGGATTGAATACCTTTGGCAGATGATGTATCGGCAGCATTTTTGGCATGGCAATGGTATTGTGCGGTCTACTGCAATTGCAGGAATCGATATTGCGTTGTGGGATATTCTTGGAAAATCGCTTGGAGTGCCTTGCTCCAAGTTATGGGGCGGCCCCGTTCGTGATCATATTCGTACCTACTGCCATCTTGGCGGTGGAAAAATGGAAGACTTTTATGAAACCGCTTCTGAAGATGCCAATCGTTTTGCAGACCTTGCGCTTCAGGCAGTAGAAGATGGGTTTACGGCTTTTAAATCCATGGCAGTTCCCCCCACCCAACCTTTAGAAGGGCAGAAACCAATTCGAACAGCGGAGGCATGCGTTGCTGCAATGCGTGAAGCTGTTGGCGATTCCATTGACATTATGGTGGATTGCCATGCTAGGCCATCGCCTGCAATGGGTATGCAATTTGCTAAAGCGCTGGAACCATACGGCTTATATTTTCTTGAAGAACCATGTTGGCCCGAAAGTATTGAAGGGCTTGCGGCAATTAATAGTTCTGTTTCCACGCCGATTGCTACGGGAGAGCGAGTAACCAATCTGGCTGCATTCAGAGATTTATTTGCAGCGCGTGCCTGTGAAATTTGCCAGTTAGATATCACGCATTGCGGTGGATTAAGTGAGGCACGACGAATAGCAGCGTTAGCTGAAGCTTATCGGATATCTTTAGCTCCGCATAACCCACAAGGACCGGTAAGCACTGCAGCTTCCCTTGAATTTGGGTTTTCTCAACCAAGTTATATTATTTGCGAAACAGTTCATAATGATGTTCCTTGGAGGCAGGATGTTGTTGAAGAAGGTTTTATTACCGAGCGCAAAGGTAGGATTGTAAAACCCAATACCCGGCCTGGCCTTGGTATTAAAATTAATGAAGCTGAGTTAAAGAAACATCCATTCCAACAGGAATTACCGCAGCGTGTGTTTTATACCGATGGTAGTGTAGGTGATTGGTAATAGCCATGAAAAAAAAATTAGCAGGCGTGTTACCGATTGTTCATGTTCCATTTGAAGATGACGGAACAATCGACACCAAGATTCTCAAAAAAGAAATCGATTGGATCTTTTCAGTAAAAGCTCAAGGTTTGGGTACTGGAATGGTTTCGGAGATATTACGACTGACATTCGAAGAAAGAATCGCCCTTACCAATCATATTGTTCAGTTTTCTGAAGGAAGAGGTGCAACCTTTGCAGGGGTTGGTGCAGAAAGCACAAAACAAGCATTGGTATATGCCAAGGCTGCTGAAAAAGCAGGTTGTGATGGCATCATGGCCATTCCTCCAGTCACAACAAGCCTTCCGG
Organism: uncultured Planctomycetaceae bacterium; assembly: GCA_937888715.1. GTDB lineage: Bacteria > Planctomycetota > Planctomycetia > Gemmatales > Gemmataceae > UBA969. The sequence goes on from CALARU010000388.1 coordinate 5,772, forward strand.
AAGAAGCTGTTTTAAATCATTTTCGAACCCTTGCAGAAGAAGTTAATCTACCTTTGATTGTTCAAGATGCTTCTGGTTATGTCGGCCAGGCGATTCCTCTACGCATTTATATTCAGCTACTTGAACTTTATGGTAATGAAAAGATTCTGTTTAAACCAGAAGCATCGCCTATCGGCCCAAATCTTTCTGCATTAAGAGATGCATCATCAGGAAAAGCTAAAATATTTGAAGGCTCTGGAGGAATCTTGTTGGTAGATAGTTTCAGAAGAGGAATCACCGGTACCATGCCTGGCGTTGATCTTCTTGATGGAATTGTTTCATTGTGGAATGCGTTGGTTAATGGAGATGAAAAAACCATATATCGCATTTACTTTCCTATTTGTGCAATTGTTGCACTGCAGTTGCAGGCAGGCTTGGATGGATTTCTGGCAATCGAAAAATTCATTCTTAAGCACAGAGGGATATTTAAAAACGAAGTGCGTAGGTCTCCTTATTCCTGGGATTTAGACACCGAAACTTCTTCCGAAATATTAAGGTTGCTTCAAATTCTTGATAAAGCGATATCTCTGGAGCAATCGTGATGCGGTACGGGGTGCTAGGCATGCTTTGCGTGGCTGCCCTGATAGCGTATGTCCAGCGTTCTGCAATAAGTGTTCCCGCAAAAATTATCCAGCAAGAATTGGGTATGGATGCTGCATCCATGGGTTTGCTGATGGCTGTTTGGTATTGGGGATATGCCCTTTTTCAAATTCCATCAGGCTGGCTTGCAGATTATCTCGGAAGTCGAAAAGCTTTGGTTTTATATGCAATTACTTGGTCGATTTTCACAGCAATTGCTGGGTTGGCGACTAGTTATGAACAGCTTTTGGTTTTTTGGTGCCTAATGGGAATCGCGCAAGCGGGGATATTTCCTGCATCAGCAAAGGCCATTGGTGCGTGGTTTTCAGATCGAGGAAAGGCTTTTGCCTCTGGGCTTCTTGCTTCAAGCATGGCAGTTGGTGGCGCTCTGGCCCCTGCCCTTACCGCCCAACTTCTTACTAGCATGACTTGGCACCAGACACTTTATACCTATGCAATACCTGGCATAGTATGGGCCACATTGTTTTTTTACTTTACATCTGATGCAAAGGAAACTTCGCAATCTTCAGTCTCAGATAATTCAAATAAAATTGATTGGATGGTATTGATTACCAGCACATCAATGTGGTTGTTATGTGGACAACAGTTTTTAAGAGCCGCTGCAATGGTTTTTTTTAGTACATGGTTCCCTCGATTTTTAGAAGAGACTAGAGGCCTTACCAATCTTGAAGCCGGCCGTATGACTTCTTGGCCTGGCATTGGAATGATGGCGGGGGGACTTTTAGGTGGTATTTCAAGTGAATGGATTTACAAAGCAACTGGAAATAAACGATTAAGCAGGCAGGGGATTGCGGTTGCAGGTATGACTATTTGTTCCATGCTTTTTGTAACCGCAAATTATATCACTGATACGAACACATCTGTTTTTCTAATGGCATTAGGTGCTTTTTGTGCTGCTTTTGGTGGAGTCAGTGGCTACTCCGTAGCCATCGATTTTGGGGGCCGTAATATTGCTACTGTTTTTAGCACCATGAATATGTGTGGGAATATCGGGGCAGGTTTATTCCCCTTGGTAGTTGGCAGAATAATTGAGAAAAGTCACAATTGGGATTTCGCACTCTTTTTGTTTGCTGGAATTTTTGCACTTGATGCCTTGATTTGGTCATTTTTAAACCCCAAAGGCCCTTTATTTGGCAAGGAAGTTTCATGATTACCAAAGTCGATTCAAGCCAAAGCATAGGTAATGTTGGTGTTGCCCAATTAGACATCACTCCACCAATCGGAATTTATCATCGAATGTGGGGGGCTGCAAAACATGATCAAGCCACAGGCATACATCGCCCTTTAATGCTTACAGTGCTTTGGATGGCGCATTCAGAGGAGCTTTCTGAAAAATTCGTTTTGATCACCATGGATCATTGCATTCTTGATGGTGCTGAAATCAAAGCCATTCGTAAATTGGTTTCAACTTCATGTAATATTAATGAATTCAATGTTGTAGTAAGCTTGTCGCATACTCATGGCTCTGGGTGGATGTCAAGAACTCGTTCCAACCTTCCTGGTGGCGAATTTATTGGCCCTTATCTTGATGGCTTAATACAAAAATGTGCATTTGCCTCTATAAATGCAATGAATAACAGTCAACCCGCTTT
>CALARU010000389.1 GCA_937888715.1 uncultured Planctomycetaceae bacterium
TTCTCATGCTTTTGTTTCCATAAAGAAATGCTCATCCAGCCATAATCCTTGTTTCTAGGGGCAGGCTTGAATGTATCTTCTGCAAAAAGAATTGAGGTTGAAACAAGAAGCAGGGATAAAATTAAAATGTGTTTCATGTGAATACCCAGGTGTGTGAAAACAGTCGAACCCAATGTTGGCATGATTATGCATTGAATAGGATCGATTGTCCAGTTTTGTTTTGATTGTTAAAAAGAGTATCTGTTTTGAGCAATCTGGGTTGGTTTACGAGGGCCTTTTATTTCATCAAGGTTGCAAGGTAGAGATTTCTGTCGTAGGATGGGCTTGTAAAACACTGGAACTTATTTTCTTTTTGCTCTTGGAGCGTTTTGGAATGACACCAAAGAAACTGGTTATCGAAGTCATGGATGATGCCATGGCGGATATCCTGCGCCAAAAAACTCCATTCGAAAAATTGCGCATTGCGGGGCGAATGTGGCAATCTGCGAGGGTGTTTCTACGGGGCGCCATTCGCACTGAATATCCCGATTGGAATGCGGATCAAGTCAACCGAGAAATTGCCAAGCGTATCAGCCATGGCGTGGTGAATGATGACGCCCGGTGAATTATTACCACATGAGTTGATGCAAATCTTTGCTGTTTTTTTTGAAAAGCACCAGATCAATTACAGAGTTGTTGGATCGATTGCGAGCATGGTTTATGGTGAACCGCGCTTTACCAACGATATCGATATAGTTGTAGACTTGCCAATGAGCAAGGTTTCGGATTTGTTTGCAGCTTTTACGGGGCCTGAATATTACTTTTCCGAACAGGCGGCCCGGGATGCCATTTTGCATAAGTTTCAGTTCAACATAATTCATCCAGCTTCAGGTTTGAAGGTTGATTTCTTTCTTCCATCAGATACTGATTTTTCACGATCCGAAATGGGTCGGGGCAGGCGCATCACCAGTGATGGCGAATATTCAGCATGGTTTGGTTCGCCCGAGGGGGTGATTTTAAACAAGCTTACCTACTACCAATTAGGTGGTAGTGAAAAACATATTCGAGATATTGCTGGCATGCTAAAGTTGTTACGAGAAAATCTTGACTATTCTTACATTAATGAATGGGCGATAAAGTTGGGCGTTAAAGAGGAATGGCAAATGATTCTGGAACGATGCAAATAAAATCTTCCCTCCCATCTTCGTAATTAATGGAACTCAATTTGTTTAGTTGTGTTGGAGTGTGTTTGACTTTGCAACTCGGTTAACAACTCGGTCGCAAAATTGCCAAGCGTATCAGCCATGGCGTAGTGAATGATGCCCCCCAAGCCCTTTCATTATAATAAATCCTAGTTATTTTTACTTTCTTGATGAAAGGAATGAGGGGATAATCCGTCTAAGCAATGAAAGCTTAATCGTGATTGTCAGAAACTATTTGCGAAGGTGATTTATGAAAGTCAAATATCTATTGGGTGCTTCGGGTATGGTTGTTGGTGCAATAATCTATCTGATTTTCATGGGAGTAACCAATCAAGGTGCCCAGAAAACTGTAAGGACTTCCGGAGATTTGAAAGGGACAGCATTTGCCGATGAGGGCACAACAGTAAGGCAAGCAGGCGGTGCAGATCGCTCGCAATTGCCGCTTTCTCAGGTCGTTTTGTTTTCCAGCGGTGTTGGATATTTTCAGCGCCAAGGGCCTGTCGAGGGGAATGCCACGATTGAACTTCGGTTCAGTGCCGCTGATGTCAATGATCTTTTGAAAAGCATGATTTTGGAGGATGATAAGGGCGGGAAAATCAGTGCCATCAGCTACGATGGGCAAGATCCCGTGGAGAAAACCCTGCGAAGTTTTGCCCTAGATCTTACGATGAACCCGACGCTTGGGCAGTTGCTGCAGCAGGCTCGTGGTGAAAAAATCGAAATCGTACTCAATTCAAACACCACCCCAGAAACTGGCGTAATCCTTGGCATGGAATCACAAATGCAACCGGGCCCTAAGGAAACCCTAGTGGAAGTGCATCAATTAAATCTTGTGGGGCCTGATGGGATTCGAGGCATTAAGCTTGCAGATATCAAGCGCATGAAATTCATCAATCCAACCTTGAACGAAGAGCTACGCAGAGCGTTGGAAGTTGTTGCAACCAGCCATGATCAAATGAAAAAAACTGTCACGCTGCAATTTAAAGGTGAGGGCAAGCGCGAGGTGAAAGTTGGTTATGTTGCTGAAAATCCCATTTGGAAAAGCACTTATCGTCTTACCTTGCTAGGCAATGGCAAAGGTAGATTGCAAGGCTATGCCTCGGTGGAAAATACCACCGATGAGGATTGGAAAAATGTGCGCATGGTGTTGGTGAGTGGCAGGCCAATTTCGTTCCAGATGGATTTGTACCCGCCCCTGTTTGTGCCCCGGCCTACTGTAGAACTAGATAAATATGGCATGCTTCGTCCGCCTACTTACAACGGTGCAATCACTTCAGGAAATAATGGAATGGTGGCAAGCAACATGGCCCCTTCAATTCCAATGGGTGGTTTTGGTCAGTTTGGTGCAGGTGGTGCTCAGTGGGGCAATGGCGGAATGGCAAATTTTGGCCAGATGGGCGCCAATCCCCGGGGGGATAATCGCTACCAAAACAATCCGATTATTCAAAATTATAATGTTCCTAATCAACCCCCAACCAATGACCCCCTTGGAAACGCTAATAACGATGCCCAGCAACAAGCCGGTTTGCCTGCCCAGCAAGGTCTTCAGGCTCAGAATAAGTTGAGCTATCAGGATTTACAGAATCGTAAGCAAAACCAGAAACAAGCGTTAGAAGAGAATCTTAAAAAAGCATCACAGAAAGGCCAGAAAATAGCTTCCCAACATGATAAGCAGCTAGAAGCCGAAGCTGCTGATGAGGCAGGGGAATCTTTCCAATACCTTATCGAAGAAAAAATATCTCTCGCAAGGCAGAAGTCTGCTCTTATTCAGATTCTTAATGAAGAAATTGATGTCACCCCTTTCAGTATTTTTAATGAAGCGGTTCATGCTAAGTTTCCCTTGATGGGGTTAAAGTTGAAAAACAGCACCAAGCAACCACTGCCTCAGGGCCCGGTTACAGTATTTGAAAATGGTGCCTACGCAGGTGATGCACGCTTATCAGACATGCAACCAGATGAAGAAAGGTTTATCAGTTATGCTGTTGATCTTTCGATGGAGGTTAAAACGGAAGTAAAGCAATCGGTTGGGCCTGAAATCCGGGTTCAATACCTCGGGGATCGGGTGCAGGCTGGATATTCATCTAGGCAAACCAAGGTGTACACCATTAAAAACCGCGGGAAACTCGAACGCACTGCAGTGATCGAACACCCAATCCGCGATGATTGGAAACTTGCAGGGGATGTTAAAACGCTTGAGCAAAGCCGTGATTTATACCGGTTTCAAGTTGCTGCTCCATCCATGAAAACCAGTTCGTTTGAAGTGCCCGAGGAACAACCCAAAATCGAGCCAGTTGCTATGCTTCCACTTTTAGATGGTAAACGAAGCGTGCTTTCAGGCAATCCAAACCATTTGGGTGTGGAGCTTCAACTGTTTACTCAGGTCAAACCCATAGAATTAAAATCCATCGTAATCACCAAGGGTATGGTTGCTGTTGCAAGCGACCTGCATGAATCACGAAGTTATAAACTGATCAGCCGTTCGGAACTTGATCGAAAAATCATTCTCGAGCATGTAGTAAGGCCGGAATGGAAACTCGATGATCTGGTATTGAAACCAGTGGAAGGTTCTACCACGCTGTATCGATTCCCGTTGGAATTACCCAAGGGCAAAAGTGTGGAAAAGTTGATAGAAGAAACCAAGTCGCAAGTGGTGCAGGAAAAAATTTCGACCATGGATGAAGGTAGAATTAAGGGGTTCCTTCTTCATCCTGCAGTGAAACCCGCAGTAAAGGCTGCATTCCAGCGAACCTTGGATGTTAAGGCTGCCTTGCTTGAAACCAAACGCAAACTCACCGAGCGGGAAAAAGAATTGAAAGGTATTACGGAAGATCAAACCCGATTGCGTGCCAACCTGCAAAATGTCCCCCCAACCTCTGCCGCCTACAAGCGGTATTTGGATAAGTTTGACAAACAGGAAACTCAAATTGAATTACTTCAAGAAGAGGTTCGCAAGTTGCAGATGGAAGAAAAGAGCCAGCAAGCGGAAGTAGATGATGTTCTTAGTGGCATCAGTGCTGAATAGAGGCTCTTGCTTAATAGCAAAAACCAGAATCCCCGCATGGCACAAAAGTAGTGCAACCAAGCGGGGATTCTTTTTTATACCAGCTTAAAGATTACAAGCCAGCGAGCCTTTCACGGCTATCGCCAAACTCTGATAGTTTTAATCCCATGCGATCCATGATGGAAAGATAAAGGCTGCAAAGCTTGCGTTTGTCGTTGCCTGCGTTTAAGTAATCAAGCGACCTGCCCGTTTGCAATTTGCCACCAAGCCCACCCGCAAGCACAACAGGAACTTGCTGCCCGTTATGCGCATTCCAATGCTCTGAAACAAACATGATGCACGAGTTATCTAGGACTGTTTTGTCGCCCTCTTGCATCTTGGAAAGTTTCTCGATGAGGTAGGCGTATTGTTCAACATGGCAGCGAACAATCGCCTGATATTCGGGCCCGGTGTTCGAGTGCGAATAACTATGATGATCATCGCGAATGTTAAGGAAGGGATAAACCTGCCCCGAAAGATCGCGGCTCATCAGCATGGTTGCAATGCGTGACCGATCGGTTTGAAATGCCAGGGCGATGATATCTGCCATCAGCCTGCAATATTCGCGGAAGTTGCTGGGCTGGCCTGCGGGTGGGCGTTGATGCAGTGGAACATTGGCAGCAACATTTTCTTTTGCCTGTCTGCGATTAAGCCTTTGCACATGCTGCTCGGTTTCCCTTACCGAGGTAAGGTATTCATCCAGCTTAATCTGATCAAACCCGCTAACCTTACGCTTAAGATCATTAGCTTGTTCCAAAACTTGATCAAGAATACTACCTTGCAACTTGCCCACTTGGCTGCCGAAAAGGCT
>CALARU010000390.1 GCA_937888715.1 uncultured Planctomycetaceae bacterium
GCTCCTACTATTTACCTCGTTTGCCTTTCGTGGGCTTTTGATCAATATCTTCGTAAACCCTTACAAACGATGGAAATCTAGGTACGCCACCATCGGTCAACTCCTGATAACGGAAAGTCACCTTGCAACCGATCGCTGGTGGATTCTCCCGCTCTCTATCTGAAAAACCCGTGCCCAGGGAAAAACTTGTGCCATCTTCAAGCTTCATTAGAAGTGCGCCAAGCTTCCCCTTGTGCTTGCCTTTGCCGGGCTGATGTCCCACCACCTCGGCCTCGGCATCATGAAAAGTTTTTACCTTAAGAAGCGTTGTGGAACGACCCACTTCATAAAGCGAGCTTGGTTGCCTTAACATCAGGCCTTCACCACCCAAACCTTCGATGCGAGCTAGTTCTGCCTTTAGATGATCGATCCCCTTGCAAGGTTCATGTTCATGCAGTTCGATATATTTAAGCTTTGCTGAATTTAGGAAGCTAGTGATGAAAGCTAATCGTTTTTCAAATCCACCTGCGCACCCTGGGGCATCAAAAACACGCAAGCGAATTTCCTGCCAGTGATCGCTTTTATCCTGCCTGCGCACTATGCTTACAGTCTTTTGAAACATCTTCCTGCCTAACCAAAGTTCACCATCCAGAGGTTCGCTTGGCAAGCCCTTGGTAAACCAATCCGGGGCATGAAGCTTTGAGCCAAGCCGGCTTAAAAGTTGCGTGCCATCCCAGTAGGCACGAACGCCATCTAACTTTTCGCTCATCCACCAGTTGGTAGGATCGACAAAGTTATCCCAGGAATGAGCAAGAAGAAGTGGCGGGCCCTTTTTGTTATCTTCCGCAGTGCCAGCTTCCTTGGTTTCATCCGCTTCATTGGACTCAGTTTGTGCATTAGTGGCATTTTGGGTACGTGCTTTTTCAACCTCTGCGCCCCGCAGTTTGATGAGATGCTTGCAGGTACGGCGTTCGATGGCAAGAGATTGGTTTCGCCAGGCTGGGCAACTGCATGAGTATACGCCACCCGTGTTTTTTAAAGTGTAGGGTTTAACACCCGAGCCTTGCATCTCGGTTGATTCACCATCTTTAAGGTCTTGCATAATTGGGCCTTATGTTTTCTGGGTTTTATTTTAACAACGCTGTGCTTTAAGAATGAGATTGCAGGAATAAATAATCTTGGCATAACTTAACTATTTTTTCTTGGGCTGTTTTTCTTTAAATTCCTCGACTATCTTTTGGAGCTTTTTGGGAATAACCAAACCCTCATCATAATCATTAAATATATCATAAGCAGTTTTACTCCAGTAATAATACCCCTTACTAAGGAATTTTACAGCTTCATCACTAATGTTTTCTAAACCTTGCAAATAAATTGTCTGAGCGCCACGTTCCAACAAATTAACAAACGATTTTGCAGCAGCGCCACTTAAATTTTTCAAAGCTGGGAGACGGAAATATTCTGGACATGGGCTACACAAATAGTCGATAGCCTTATCACTTAGATCAGCCAAACAATCTAAGGTAACTCTTTCCATCTGCCAATAGCTTAACAATTTTGCAG
>CALARU010000391.1 GCA_937888715.1 uncultured Planctomycetaceae bacterium
TTCAAAACTTCGCGGAACTTCTCAACGCCCCAATCTGCAACCAGATACTTAATGCGAGCTCTTTTACGATCCGCCCTGTTGCCATGATCTCGGTAAAGAGTGATCACGGCTTCAGAACCTTTAAGCACATCCTCCCGAGGCACATAACAAATAGGAATGGATAAATGTGGGAAAGTCGTAGCTTTACCATGGGTCTTTCCCATACCACCACCAACCAAAAGATCATACCCAACCACTTCACCATTTTTGATATCTGCAACAAAACCAAGATCCTGACTAAACACATCAATGCAATTATCATGAGGGGCAGTAAGCCCGATCTTAAACTTTCTAGGGAGATACAACTTGCCATAAATGGGTTCAAAATCTTCCTTTGCTGTTTCACTCATGGATTTACCATTGAGCCAGATTTCATGGTATGCAGTGGATTGAGGCGCCAAATGCATCGCAATTGCATAAGCGTCATCCTGAAGCGTTTGATGCACCTTATCGTTCTTCATAGGTACAGGGCAAGCCATCACATTACGGTTCACATCGCCACATGCTGATAAAGTGGAAAGCATGCATTCATTAATGCCTGCGATCACGCCTTTAAGATTGTTTTTAAGAATTCCGTGAAACTGGATGCTCTGCCTGCTGGTAAGGCGGATGGTGCCGTTGGCGTGCGATTCTGCTAATTGATCAAGAGCAAGGTATTGCTTAGCGGTCATTTTCCCGCCAGGAATCCTACCCCGCACCATGAACATGTAATGCTTGCCTAGGCCCTCGGATCTGCGATTTTTACGGGCGTCCCTATCTTCTTGCTGGTAGGAACCATGAAACTTAAGCAATTGTTTGGAATCATCAGAAAAATGATCATCAGCACCGGCTAGCTCAAGGCTGAGCGTACCTCGCAGCGACCTGCTATTTTCCTTAATGATTTCAACAGCGGATCGACCGCTTTCTGGGGCTTCATCTGCAACTGTCTCGTTTTCATTTGCCATTATTTGTATTCCGGTTAGTAAAAAAGATACTTGATCAGTTCCTCAAAGAGCTTAATCCCTACCAAAGGAAAAGCTTCAAATTCTTATCTAGTCAATTTAGGCGGATTAATCGTTTAATTCCAGTCCAAGAATCAACCAACTTTAATGAATAGTGCGATTCAATCTGCATTAATCCTCACAATTATTTATTTTTCACGGCTGTTTTCATACTATTCAAGTTCTAGCCGAGTTCATCCGAACTTCATTAATATACGGGGGAAACTACTCACCTGTAATGAATTGCAACATTTGATGAGAGGCTTAGGGTGACTGTGACGAAGGATCTGCTCGACCCCCAACATTCCATTCATTATGGTTTCCTTACGATTAATCAGGATGCCAATGGTTTTTTTGGCGCTTATCTTGTAACTAATCGCTGGGCCAGACCTATTGAATTCCGCATCAGTAGTGCTGTTCAACCCAATAAAGTTCAGCATATTCTTTATGGCGAAGGGCTAAAACCTTTTATTTATTCAGAAGTTATAGCCAAAACTTTGGTTGAAAAAAGCTCGCAACTGGTTGATTTAGTGGTTACAGACCTTCCCGAAGTACTTGGATTACGCAAAAAGCTTGATATTCCGGTGGTTTGCCTTGCAAAAGCAGAAGATGCAGTTCCAGAAGGTACCCATATTATCACAGGCCCAAGAGGCGTTGGACTGCACTTAGCAGGAACCATTGAAGAAGCTGAGCTTTTTACCCACTTCTTTGAAGGCTTGGATATAGACCTTGCTGAACCCTTCATTCGCATCCGCGATGCTGTACAAGAAACTAGAAAATCAACCACCCGCACGACTTCCGCTGCTTAAAACAGCATCTAAGGCGCAGTTGTTCCTTCGATCGTTACTAAAACAGGCGCTTCTTGAAGGTCGGTCTTGATCTTAAGTTGTTTCTTGAACTGACCTTCTTGCTTGATGGCGCACTTAAAGGTTACAGTCTGAACCATGGAAGGCTCGCTTGCGGGCTGCGTTCCCAACTCGATGCCCTCGCCCAAACCATCCACCCCTAAAACTTTAAATGGCTTGCTAGCACGAACCACCACCCTGCGGGTCAAACTTTCATCGGGTTTAATTGTGCCCAGCGAAAGCAATGCAGGCGATACACTGATCGAAGATTGAACCGTAGCTTCCACCAAAACCGAAAGCAAGGGCGTACCCGTATCGTTGGTTTTTAAATAGATAAACTCTTTAAGATTCCCAGACGGAGCATCGGGCTTCAAAGTAACATTCACCAGATATCCAATCTGTCCGGGCTTACGGTAACTTTCCTTAAAAGTGGCTTCCAAAGGCGTATCTTTAGAGATCACTTCAGTAATTTGCCAGTTTTGGGTGCCTGCATATTCAACCTCAATGGTCTGTTCTGCTTTCTGCCCTTGGGAAACAACCCCAAACGCAACCTGCCCCGGATTAAAAACGACATCACTTCGGCTATTGCCTGTAACTCTAATTTCAGCGGTAGAAACATACTCAGGTCCAACCGTGACATAAACAATCACGGTCTTCGAACCAGAAAACCTTCGGGCATCCATGGTGACATCAATGGTTGCAGATTCCCTTGGTTCTAACACTTTCACAGACGAAGAAGCGCTGGTACAACCACAGCCACTACGGATGTTAACAATTTCCATTTTCACTGCATAAATGTTGGTGATGGTAAATCGGTGAAAAAGTTGGGCACCTTTTGGCACTACACCGAAATCATGCACAAGGCCATCCTTGAACATTTTATCTGCCCATGCTTGAGCAGAAACTGCGTTCGTAGAAACCAAACCAAGAAATAATGCTATTAAAGCATGGCGAATGATAGCCACAATCCCCTCCTTGGAACGACCCAAATTAGTCCTTGTAAAATCAAATCTAATAGAAATGGGTATTTGGGAAAAGGCTGATTCACCCAAATACCCATAATTTTAGTTACTTAAACGCTTCCCACTTCTCTTTTATGAACTTAAACCCATTGCCATAAACATCTTCGGGCGAAGGGAACATATCTCGCCAAATCTTGGTAGCGGCTGCTAAATCGGGTAACGCTCGCCCAAAAGCTTCAATGGTAAGCCATCCATCGTACTTGGCTTTCCTCAATGCTTTAAAAGTTTCATCCCAATGCACATGGCCACTTCCGGGGGTGCCTCGATCATTTTCACTAATGTGAACATGAACATAGGTATCTTCCATAGAAGCAATCGCGTGAGAAATATTTTTCTCTTCAATGTTGGCATGGAAGGTATCGTACATGGTACCAAAGTAAGGGTGATTGATTTCCCGAACAAGGTTCTTTGCATCCA
>CALARU010000392.1 GCA_937888715.1 uncultured Planctomycetaceae bacterium
ACAAGGCCGCCACCAACTTGCTGTTCGGGGGCCATATACCCCTTGGTTCCAGTCCCATTTGGAGAATGGGGCAAAGCCATGTCCATTGCCAGGCCGAAATCAATGAGTTTGATCGACCCATCAGAAAGTCGAATGACATTGGCGGGCTTGATATCGCAATGAACCAATCCCTGACTGTGAAGGTATTCCAAAGCCCGGCAAGTGCCGAGAATCGCATCGATTGCATCCACAAGGGGGGAGGAATTTCCCTTTGCGAAATGGGTCTGAAGCGATTGACCATCAAGCAATTCGAACGCCATGTAAAGGCAACCATCTGCTTCCCAGGCATCATAAGCGCGAACCAGATTTGGATGGTCGAGTTTGCCAGCATTCGCCATTTCCCTGAGGAAGTAACCTTCGGATGCTGGATCATCTTGGCGATAACCCCGGATGACCTTAAGTGCCACCGGGCGATTGAGGCGAAGATGCTTGGCCTCGTACACTTCTCCCATGCCCCCTTTTGCGATAAGCTTTTGCACTTCGTAGGGGCCAAGTTGACATGGGGGATGAAGAGTTGGCCGATTGCTTTTTGGTTCGGGTAGGCTGGACAAGTAATCAGGCAGGCTCGTTGAATCGAATTTGGACTCCAATTCCATTTCTATGCGAGCCTTGGCCAAAGCTGCTTCAGTTATGCTGGTAAGGGAGCGGATAAATCCGTCTGGTTCAACTTCGAGATGGGTAAGTAAACCCTGGCATCTGGTACAAGATTCCACATGGAGACAAATGGAGTCAACATGGGCCGTAGGTAATTTGCCGGCCACCATCCTGGCTAGTTCGTCATCAGAAGAGCAATTAATATGTGAAATCATTGGTTTGACCGACCTAGTTAGCCAATTCGTACCATAAGGGCTTCAAACATACATATCAGCAATGCGTAACATTCAGAAGATTTCATGGGCATCGTCGCCCATCAATTCACGAAGTCGGCTAAGCACCCTCGCTTTTGCCATCCGTACCGCAGCGGGAGATACATTGAATTTCTTGGCAAGTTCCGAAGTTGGCACCCCTTCCACCAGATTCAACCAAAACATTTGCCAAGTTTTTTCGGAGGTGGACTGCCGGACCAGTTCCAAGGCTCGCGCCTTAAGGTCGGTCAATGCTTGCTCTTCGCTTTGGATGTCGGCGGGATCTTTTTGCTCAGGAACTGGGATCGCTTCCAACGAGGACTGGCTGACAATCGACTCCGCAGGTTGAGTGCGGAAGTGATCTACAACTCTGCGTTTTACTATCGTTCGCAGCCAGCCCCGAAAGGTTCCGCACTGGGAATCTTTTGTGAATTGTCCTATTCCGCTGAAGACAGAACGCAGGGTTTCCTGAAGGACATCGTCCTCGGCTGCAAGGGCAACCCTTTCCCTACGAATCCAGAACCGTAGCAAAGGAGAATAAAGTAAAACAAAGGTTTCCCAACGTTCGCGGGAACCAGCCTGCAAATTCCCCACCAAGCTCGATGTTGTGGAAAGAGGGGAAGACTCACGGTGGTTTCGAATTATCGAATCGTCATTTTGCACTGGGCACTCCTGCAAACGATCATGTGTTGATAAGCAAGTTTAAATAAATGGCTTTGGGATTTAGGTGTAATTTGTCGGGAAATGCTCCAATCATTATCTTTTCTTGAGCCAACTAAACGAGTTTAAAAAGTAGTAAGCGAGAGTACGATACTTTCTAATTGGAAACAAGCAAGTTGAAGATGAATAATAGATAATTCTGATCGGGATTATTGGCGGGTTATTATGGTTGGAATTCATTTCCCATCATCAATAATTTAGCTTTTACTGACAAAACCAAATGCTACCTGCTTTATCCTCATGCCTGAATCCAAGCCAAATCGAGCCCAAAGGGGACAAAGTTTTGAAAATCCCTGTCAAAGGTGACGAGGCGCAACCCTGCCATTTTCGCAAAGGCAGCCAAATAGGCATCCATCCAAACTTTCGGGGACGCAGCATCCTGAGTTGCCAAAGAACACCAGAGGGAAACCACCCCAGGAGGCTCATCACAAACTGCAACTTGAGGCAGTGCCTGCAGGGAATCCAGAGCCAGCAACGCATCCCGATTCGTCATGCCGTTTGCCCCGTAGGCATTATGCAAGGCGGGGGTTGAAACAAGGCGCAAAAAACTCTGCTGCGTAGAACGACAAAACAAG
>CALARU010000393.1 GCA_937888715.1 uncultured Planctomycetaceae bacterium
TCAGTCCCCAATCCAAATTGAAGATGCTCATCAGCAAGCCTTTGGGTGTCAAAGACCCGAAGAAAAAGTAATCATCTATTCGTTAATGTTCAACAGTACTTTTCAAAGAAAGAGAGAAAAATTATGATCAGCCGTAGGAAAATGATTTGTGTATTGATGGTTGCCCTGGCCTTTGCCCCCGGCATTTATGCCCAAACTCCGGGAGGATTGCCCCGAAGTACCCCCGAAGCCCAAGGTGTTTCCTCTAAGGCTATTCGCGAGTTCATCGAAGCTGCCGATAAGGAAATCAACACTATGCACAGCTTTATGCTGATGCGTCATGGCCAGGTGGTGGCGGAATGCTGGTGGAAACCCCAGACACCACAGACTCCCCATGTGCTTTGGTCCCTTAGCAAAAGCTTTGCTTCCACTGCGGTGGGCTTAGCCGTTGCGGAAGGAAAGCTTAGCGTTGATGATCCGGTGATCAAATTTTTCCCTGATCTGCTTCCCGAAAATCCTTCAGAGAATCTTAAAGCCATGAAGGTTCGCGATCTGCTTACCATGTCCACTGGTCATGACAAGGAGCCCAAGCCTGCCCCGGATGCACATTGGGTGAAAACCTTCTTGGCTCATCCCGTGCCCCATAAGCCGGGGAGCAAGTTCGTGTACAATTCTCAGGCGACTTACATGCAATCGGCAATCGTGCAGAAGGTCACTGGTCAGACTATTCTTGAATACCTGCAACCCCGATTGTTCGAGCCGTTGGGCATCAAAAACCCAAAGTGGGATGCCAGTCCGCAGGGCGTTTCAATTGGTGGTTGGGGATTGTTCATCACCACCGAGGATATTGCCAAGTTCGGTCAACTCTATCTGCAGAAGGGCAAATGGAATGGCAAGCAGTTAATACCTGAATCTTGGGTGAAGGATGCCACCAGCAAGCAGGTGGAAAATGGTCCCAAGCCCAACAGCGATTGGGGGCAGGGGTATGGTTATCAGTTTTGGCAATGCCGGAATGGCGCTTTTCGAGGCGATGGCAAGGATGGGCAGTTTTGCATTGTCCTTCCCGAGCAGGATGCTGTTATTGCCATCACTGCTTTGACTGGCAACATGCAAGGGCAATTGAATCTGGTGTGGGATAAATTGTTACCTGCTTTTCAGGCCAAATCTTTGGAAGCTAATAAGGTGGAAGAGGAAAAGTTGAAGCAGGTGCTTGCCAATTTATCCGCACGGGAAGGCCCCACCAAAAAGTAAAGCGTATATTTGCGAGTTTGCCTCTTGGGGAATCTCCCACTTGCAAAATAAAAAGCCCTTATTCCTGCGGTTTCACCGGGGTTTGGGGCTTTCCTTTTAGTAATTCTTTTAGATCTGCAATGCCACCAATGATGGCCCCTACTATGGATCCGGTGCCGGCTAGAAATACGCCCAATATTAACACCAACCCTGTGTTGTCGGGCACTGTTTCCCTAGCTAGAACCTGAAGAAATATTTGCACGATCACAAAGCCTGCAAAAAAACCAGTCCCTGCTCCAGCGAT
>CALARU010000394.1 GCA_937888715.1 uncultured Planctomycetaceae bacterium
TACAGAACACAGGTCATAGGCGAAACCGTCTGGGAAAAAATCAAAACGCTCCTAGGTTTCTTGGAAGGCCGACATCGTGCCAGAGCCTTAGAAGAAGTAGGGTTGAAAAAGTTTGCTGCAAAGAAAGCCAAGCTTGAACACTTACGAAAGACGACCAACCTAGAGCATGAAACCTTAGAGTTGGAAGCCGAGATCATCGAAATTGAAAGCGTTCAAGAAAGCCAACGACAAGCCTACATTCTCAATCACCAAGAGATCGCCAGCCTAGAAAAGCTTTTGGCCGAACTTTATGAGATCGCAGAACCAACAAGGCTTGAAGGCTACACCGATGAACAGATGTTTGAATACAACGCAGCGAATGAATTTACAGTTTGGGTGGCGAAAGAAATTCATGCAGAGATTTTGGCTCAAGGGCATCCTTCACCAGCGAAAATTCGTAATGCAATGAGTTGCCCAGAAGCATGGCAAGCCCTTCAGGAAATTGGCCTAGTGCCAGAAGGCACACCGATTCTAATGAATAACGACCCTAGTAACATCCAACTAATTCCAAGAAACATAAGGGGTGAGCAGTGCCTAATTACGCAAAAATAAACGGTGACACGATCCTAGAATTTCCATCCTATCCACAGCGTGACCATCCAAACACCAGCTTTGGTGATGGCTGGCAGGGTGGCGAGATTGAAGGCAACACTTATGTTCTCGTTGAAATTGAGGACACACCAGCCACCGACTACCTCACGCAAGACACGGAAGCCGAGCCACCGAAAAAAGTCAAAGGCAAATGGACAGTGAAAACCAAGATCAAAGATATTTCGGTAGAGGAAAAAGCGAAACGCAAAGCGGATAAAGAGCAGCGTGATAAAGACCAGGATGATAACTACCTGACCAAAGCCGAAATCAAAGCGATACGAAGATTACTTAAGGCGCAATAACCCGAAAGGCCCACGATGAACCTCTTCCTATGGCTCTTACTCTTTTCCCAGATCGAGGCCACCTCGGTCGAGGGCGGTCGCACCTCCCCCGATGGTGCCGAAGAAATTCAAATCGATCTTCCCGGAAGCCAGCAGATGAAGAACACCGGAGGCAAAGACGGCGCGGGCCTCTGCGTCTTCACATCGATCGAGCATAGTGGCCGCTGGCAAAATGTTGACAGCATCCTCGGACTCCAGCAGAAGATGACCAAGGAGCAGGGCGGTGGCTACCCATCGAAAGTAGAAAAGATGCTCGCCAAGTATTGCGACGGCGCCCAATACCTGCAATATGAGGGAAGCGACCCCGCACTGATCAAGCTCGCACTCACCACGGGTCGAATGCCTTCGGTCACTTATGGCTACTCGCCCAGGTACTCAGGCAAGATCGCCCACATGGTGAACGCAGTACACCTCACCGAGCGCTGGGCAGCGATCCTTGATAATAACTTCCCCGGCGATACCAAGTATGAATGGATGACACCCGCAGAGTTCAAGAAGCGCTGGGTCTCGGGTGGTGGTGGCTGGTGCGTGGTCGTGTTGGCGCCACCGCCACCACCGATGCCGTACAACGAAGGCGAACCCGTCAAAGCCTACGGTCAGAAATGGGGCACACCCTCGAGCGCTGCGGTCGCAGCGCCCTATGAGTGGCGAGCCATCGATGCAAACCAAATAGCCCTCTACCGTGGCAGTGTTCAGCAGGGCGTATGGATCATGGCCCGCCAGTGCTACCGAGAACTCTTGCCCGATGGCAACTGGTCAGCAGACCAAGAGCTCGCCCCGTTCGCGCCTCCTGAATCGCACCTAGTGAAAGTCATCGAGCAACAGGAGCAAAACTTCGGACTCGATCGCTCCCGCCTAGATAGAGGCGTGGAGAAGTTCTGGCTCGGTGGTCGAGAGGTTACCCGGTCGCAGGCCTACACCGCACTCTCGGGCGCAGGCAAAGACCTCATCGACGACCGTGAAAAATTGCGTCTAACTGTAATTGGCACAGCGTCCGAATGCAAGGCAGTGATCACGGATCTCGAAACGAACCCCGCACTCAGCGTGTTTGCTGACACCCTTCTGGTGCAAAGCTACCGACCCGACAACTGGGCCGTGAAGGAACTCGGGTTCCTTCCCGGTACACCCCGCATCATGGTGCAGGGTGGCCCAGATTTCCGAGGCGCAGGC
The DNA here is from genome assembly GCA_937888715.1 of uncultured Planctomycetaceae bacterium. Classification (GTDB taxonomy): domain Bacteria; phylum Planctomycetota; class Planctomycetia; order Gemmatales; family Gemmataceae; genus UBA969. The sequence continues at coordinate 2,142 of CALARU010000394.1, forward strand.
AAGGTGCTACATAGCCAGGGTGATTACGATGGCGGCGCAACAGCCCTCGCGGATGCCCTTAGACGAGTGCGCCCTGACTACGACCCCAACAAAGATATCGACAAACGGAAAGTCCCCGCAAAGCCCACAGCACCGGACGCGGGAAACAGCACCATCGCCTTGATCGTGATGTTGTTAGCTGGCGGGCTAACGGTTGCGGGTTTCCCTGCGTTGGCCGCTTTAGTGCGCATCGGTGGCACGATGTTGGCACCCAAAGCACCCGAGCGCAAAGTGGAAACTGTAAAGCGCAAAGTCGTAAAGCCAAAGAAGAAAAAGGTTTAGAAGAAAGTTATTACCGAGCGGTTGATAAATGGAAATTACGAGGGACGATAAACGAATAATAAGGAGTGCCTCATGGATAGTTTAAAATCCGGTTGGAAAACTTCAGAGTTCTGGACAACCCTTGTGCTCCAAGGTGTTTCCCTTGCGGTGATCGTGGGTATGGTTAACAGCACCGAGAGTGCAACGCTCACGGACTCGCTGACCAAAATGGTCACCGCCATTTTTACCCTCGCCATTTCAGGCGGCACCACTCTCGCCTACATCAAGAGCAGATTCGATCTGAAAAACAAATGAACTTTGCGCACCGCGTCATTACTGGAATGCTCGTCGCATGGTGCCTCTGGTTCACGCTCTACGGAGGTTGCCACTGCTACGCCGATCGACCTTTCCTTAAGCTCGCCAAGCTTTTGCTCTGGCTCCTCGGGTCTCTCGCTCTCTAGGGAGGGAACACACATGGAAGAAGACCCTTGGTTAAAACACCTCGAGCAATGCTATGCCGACCGTGATAACGGAGCGAAGGCCAGCGACCCAGAAGACCTACGCACCATCATGCTCAGAAGATTAGTGATCACCTTCGGCGTGGACAGCGATTATGTCAATTCCCTCATGCCTCTCCTTATCCAACAGTTCGTTATTGAATATGCACGACACGGCAGCAGCAAAAAATGCTTCGAGTCTCTCGATGATAACTTTGTGGATCTGAGCGACCCGAGATTCCAAGTGAAATTAAAGAAGATCAAGCGAGGCAGGGGGCACGACCCTTATGAGATACCACCCAAGGCGCGAGACAAAACCGATGGCTGAGATCACCTGCGTAAATTGTAAAGAGCGACGCCCCCGTGCGAAGGGCTTGTGTATCAAGTGCTATGACAAGATCCCACGCAGGCTCATCACCTGCATCTCATGCGGGGAGCGCAAGCCCGTTGAGGCGAGGCAGCTATGC
>CALARU010000395.1 GCA_937888715.1 uncultured Planctomycetaceae bacterium
GGAAAAGCAGCAGGCATAGCGGTTGGTGCATTCAAGGGCACAATCTGCCCTGAAATCCCAAGCCTTGCAAATACATGTTTGACTTCCCGCATTTTTACAATCCCAGATCCTGCTTCAAAATAGGTAATTTTTGATCCGAAGCTGCTTTGGCGTAGTAGCGCGTTAAAGTCGTCTTCTGTTCTAAAGGGCTTCCCATTCACTTGAATAATCACATCGCCAACTTTAAACCCATATCTATCTGCTGCAAGCCCGGGTATAATAGTGGATATTTTATACCCGCCTTGTTGGAAGGCATTGGGCGCAGTGGGCGGTGCGTAGGAATAAGCGGGCCTTGCAGCTCCGGGGCCACTCTTGAAATTTGCTGGTGCAGATACGATTTGTGCTTCTGACCATCCTGCTGAAAAACCCAGCACAGCTAGGCTACCCAAAATTTGTAACTGCTTAAGAATTTGTTTTACCATGAAATTGCTCCTTAAAAAGCTGACCATTGTTTCTATCTAGATTATTCGCAGGAGCGATGAGGTTATGGAATCCAACCTGAAAGAAAAAAAGAAAAGTTTTGAAAATCAGTGTCAAAAGGTAGGGGATTAAAGGTTTAAAGGGGACTGGGAAACCTCCATACTCACTTCGCTATCTGAAGTCCTTCAAATATTCATGCTTTCTCACGCGCTAGGAATCTAAGATTTTTTACTGTGCTTCCTTCTTGGTTCGCTATAAACTTTTCATGTTGTCTAATTTACCTAACCCTAAAAGGAGTTTGATCCATGTACGATATGAAGCAGCTTGATAAACTTAAGAAAATGCCCCAACTTGTTCCCGAGGCTTATGCCTCTTATAGGCAATTCAGCAAGCAAGTCATGCAGGAAGGTGCCATCTCCGTCAAGAACAAGGAACTTATCGCACTTGCAGTTGCAATGACTACCCAATGCACCTACTGCCTCGAAATCCACAAGGAAAAAGCCAAGCAAGCAGGCGTTACCGAACAGGAAATAGCTGAAACCATCATGATTGCATCGTTGCTTCGAATGGGTGCAGCCATTACCCATGGTGCACATTGCCTTGATTAATCAGCAACCAGATTAATAATTCAGCCTTTGTATTTTGATTCTGCATCCGTGCATCTATCAATAGTACAGAGGCTTGATTTTTCTTTAACATGGCTCAACGGATGGTTTAGATGAGTTTTGATGCGGATGTGATTATCATTGGTGCTGGCCTCGCTGGGTTAAGCTGCGCTCGTATTCTGCAAAAGCATCGCATTAATTATCTTTTGTTGGAGGGTGCAGAAAAAGTTGGTGGCAGAATACGAACCGATGTTGTTGAAGGATTTCAACTTGATCGTGGATTTCAAGTTTTGCAAACAGCTTATCCCGATGCGAAAGAAATTCTTTCTTACCCAGATCTCAAGTTACAAAGCTTTTTTCCAGGCGCAATGATTCGCTATCAAGATAAATTTCACAGGCTTGCAGATCCATTTCGAGATCTATACACCGCAGCCAAGGGTTTGTTTTCTCCCATAGGTTCCTTGAAAGATAAATTGCTGGTTGGAATGCTGCGCACTCAGGTAGCTTTTGGAACACTTGAAAAACTTTTGCAAAAGCCCGAAGTTACAACTCTCGAAAGACTAAAAGGGTTTGGGTTTTCGGATGCCATCATCGATCGATTCTTCAAGCCTCTTTACTCCGGAATATTTCTCGAAAATGAGCTTTCAACCTCGAGCAGGGCGTTTGATTACAATTTCCGAATGATGGCGCTAGGCGATATCTGCCTACCTGCTGAAGGCATGGAGGCGATCCCACGCCAGCTTTCAACCATGCTTGATCCTGCGCGAATTAGGCTCAATTCCAAAGTTGCTTCCTTAAGCGAAAATAAGGTGATACTTGCATCGGGCGAAACATTAACTGCGCCTAAAATAGTTCTCGCTGTGGATCAATCCCAAGCATGTAAATTATTAGAAGTTACTGTAGCTCCAAAAATGAAGACGGTTATCACACTCTATTTTACAGCTTCCACTCCTCCCACTTCTTCACCCATTCTTTTTCTGAATGCCCAATCTTCAGGCCCGGTGATGAATATGTGCGTGCCTACTAATGTCTGTAAAAGTTATGCCCCAGAGGGTCAATCTCTTATCTCGTGCTCTGTGTTAAAACATGATTTCGCTTCAGAAGAAATGCTTATTCAAAAAGTGCTCGAGCAAATGAAACAATGGTTTGGTAATGAGGTCGATACGTGGAAACATCTTCGTACCTATAAAATCATTAACGCCTTGCCTGCTCAAGAACCACCCCTCTCGGATGTTTCATCAAAGCCAATTCAAGTTCGAAAAGGTTTATATCAGTGTGGCGATTATGGTGGTATTGCATCAATTCAGACAGCGTTGCAATCGGGCAGGATGGTGGGCGAAGCCTTGGTCCAAGGAATTTAATTAGGGTACTAGTGCGATCACCCGGGCGGGCGAGCCGGTTGCCCCTTCGATGGGAAGTGCGCCAATGAACAAGTGGGCGCCAACCGCAGGCAGTTGATTCAGGTTGGTTAAATTCTCGAGATGCATTCTCTGCCCATGAAGCAATACCTTGTTGCAGCTAAAGTTAGAATCTTTGCCCGGCTCGATTCCCGCAGTGTCAATTCCTAACCCTGCAATGTTTCTGTGTACGATTAGAAATCGAGTGGCCTCCAAGCTGAATCCGGGGAAGTGCAAACCATTGGATTCATCTTTGCCGAAATACTTTGCAGTTGAAAAATACTTGCTCCAACCGGTGTGGAATAGCAGGATGCTATCTTTGGGAACAATCCCATTGATTTTCTCCCAATGCTGCAAATGATCGGGGGTTAATTCGAAATCGGGGTTTGCTTCGCATTCTTTAGCGAGATCGATAACCACGCAGGGTTTAAAAAGGGAGGCAGGGTGAAGTTTATCAAGCGGGGTTTCGTGATCATTAAAATGGGAGGCTACTCCCACATGGGTGCCTGTATGTTCCCCCATGGTAAAGCCCCCCAGATTAAAACCATCTTTTTCAAGCTGATTCAGTGGGAACAAAACTACCGCAGGATCCCCAGGCCAAACAGGAATGGCTGAGTTGATAGGGTGGGTAAGATCGATGATGCTTTCGTAATTGAAACTTGGCATGAGGGGTTCCTCTGCTTTTGTAAAAACTGCCCTTGCAATCATTGTATAGAAAGATATAGCGGTCTCTTAGTTGGTGCTAATAAACCAGCGGGCCTGAACAAGGCCGATTAATAAAAGCAGGTTCTTTTGGGTGCTGAGTCTAGCGGGAAGTTCAGCAACACTCCTCATTGGGAGTGTAGACTAAAATTTATCGGGTCCACTCGGTTGGGTCAGCCGTGCCGATAATTTCTCACAAAAGAACCTTTTTTATTCTTTCTCAAATTTATCGAGGAAGGGTTTTCCTCCACTCCAAGTGATTTCAATTTTCAAATCTTGAGTAGGTTTATCCACAGTGATGGTTAAGCCGGAAGTTTCGGTGGAATTATATTTCTTGGGGGCGTGCCATTTTTGGGCGGAAGGCCCCAAGGGCTCAAGGGCAATTATCGCAACCGGATGGGTTCCCTTTACGCAACCATCGTTTGGCTCATTTGTGGTTAGCGTGAAAGTCCCATCGGGATTTATTTTTGCAGATGCAGCCCTATAGTCTGCGGGTGCAACCTGAACAAAGCCAAGAGGCAGGGGTTTACCATCAATCAAAACAATGCCGGAAACCTGAACTAATTTCGGCCCTGAATCGCAGCCAAAAATCAACCCGGTAAGAATTGACAAAAACAGGAGGCATAAAACAGAAAGTTTCATCGAGAACCCATTCTAATGGAGAAATTAAGTTATCAAGGATAGGAGGCGATTTCCCCACCAGCCTTGGTGGACAAAGCTTTGTAAATGGTTAGGGAAATAGAATTGGTGAGAAATTGATTGTGCCCATCAGCAAAAACAAAATTGGCCCCTCCGGAGTGCTTGCTGCCAAACCCTCCGAAAATCGGAATTCCATAAGGCGAGGTGGTAATCCCTGTGCCTGGCTTGGTGTTGATCGGGTTTTCGGTGTTTCGAAGACAACTTTCATTTCGTGAGCCTTGTGACCATAGGTTGATGGAAAGGTTGGTGTGGGCGTCAATCACTTCCCCCGTCACCATGGTGTTGCTCGAACCATCCGTCATCTCGCTGCGCTTTTGATTGATCCTGTAATTAAACATCCCGGAGTTGTAAAGTTTAAGCTGGGTACTAATTCCCTGGGAGGGCCCTAGGTTACCATGAACAAAGGCATAACTTCCAGTGGCGATTTTTAAGCTTCCAGAAACCCTAAACGATTCGCTGGTATCCGAGGGGCAAACATAAACCGAGGGCCTGATTTCCACCCCTTTACTTTTTGCGGTCCAAGTTCCGCCCTGATTGTAAGGCAGATCCTTTTGATCAAAAGTTTTATACAGGGATTCCAATTCCATATAGGGAAGCAAATGAATGAAACCGCTCGCACCGTTTCTTTCCACTAATGTATCCGTAGCACAGGGACCGGCAGTGATGCCGTCACAACCATGCCTGCCTCTGGGAAATCCAGTAAAAGTGGATTCGTAATTGTGAAGAGCAAGGCCGATTTGCTTGAGATTGTTTTGGCATTTCATGTTTGCCGCGGCTTCACGAACTTTTTGCACTGCGGGTAGCAAAAGCCCAATCAAAATTGCAATGATTGCAATTACAACCAAAAGCTCAATAAGAGTAAAGCCATTTCTATAGGGTAATTTCGACATACTTATATATTCTCTCTGTCAGACAGGATTTAGAACTATCCGGTGTTTTGAAATACTGCGCTTTTCCCTGCGGAGCCACAGGACCCTTATAATCTACTCTTATTCTGCGGAAAAAGCAAATAAAGAGCAAGGTTTTTGTTCATAAATGGCAATCCTGAAATAATCGAAAGGACCATTTTTCACATTTGACAAATCAAGGGCCCCATTATAATGAGATTACCAGATTGCCCCTCTATTCCTTCGCCCCTTGTCTGGTTGCGATCGGCACATAACCAATTTCAAATCCTTTGGGCGGAGTTACAATCAAAGCAGGATCAAGATCCGCCAGTTTTCCAATGGTGGGGGCAGGCAGGTATTCCTTCTCTTTTGTCCATGATTTGTGAAGTTTTTCCACCCGCAATTGCATTGCTTCACGCTCTTTATCCGTTAAATCTGCGTTGAGTATCGCAGGTTGATCTGCAAAACGATACCAATGATAGGTGACCACGCTGCCATCCCCAAGGTTTGCCTGGAATGGTCCCGCGACGGGTCCGGGCTTCTTCCAAGAACTTTGCGCTTCTTCAGGCGTGATGTATGGCTCAGCAGGCTTGGCTTTGGGTCGTTTAAATTCCATCTTCGTTAACCCTGTTTCATCAGGTACATCTTTGGGCTGCACTACCACCCACTCCGCTTTTTTATCTCCACTCTTCACCAGATGAAAATATTCAGGCAGCGTCACTAATGGGGAACCATTCTTCGAATCTGTCTTGGTTACCATTTTCTGGTTCCAGCGATATCCATAGGTGTGTTCATCAAGTGCAACAGGGCTCGCAAATGAATTCCACGCCAGGGTTGTCTTTTTCTCTTTTGGGGTATTAGGCGTATAGATCCTCCAAGTTGATCCACCATTGCTTTTGAAGGTGTGAACGCTTGCACCCTTAGCATCGATTGTGCCACTTGCATTTGCGCCCCCTGCAAACCAACCCTTCACCGAATCCCAAAGCGCACTTTTGTTGTACGCAGTCACACGATGCACCACCGCTGAATCCCCCTTGGCATCCCTCGGAAAAGAGGTAGGCGCAATTCGTGCGTAAGTTTCGCCTTTGGAATCCACCGCCTGATAACTAGGCACATACTGCGTTTCCATCTGTACTGCCTTGTTTGGGCTCGAAGGTTTTGAATCTAAAAACATGCCAGCTAATGCGGTGTTTTCCGCAGTTGCACGAGACCAGAAATAAGGGGTAAAGAATGCTACCGGCCCCTTGAAGTTTCCTGAGTTTAAAAACAGTGTCCAAGATTGATCACCGGTTGGCACATTCTTTCCTGCAGTGGTTGGCTTAACATCGGTTAATGGCAAGGGTAGATATCCGTAGCCAAGCAGTTCGCCACAGGTGCCTTGTTTTAAATTCACGCCATCGGGTGGCCAGACCAACCAAGGGCTGAGTTGAGCCACACCATACTTGCCATTGGGTTTGGTCCAATCTCTACCTTTGCCTGCGCCTGGTCCGTTGGCCCATTCCTTAAAGTTGAGAGCAACTCCGCCCATGATGAACTTGGGAGTTTCGGTTGCGAATTTTGTATCTCTCCACCAGCCTAGGCCGCCTTCGATATCGGAGTAAAGTTTGGTGGGTTTGGGTTCGGGGTATTGTGCAAACATCCAGGTGCCGAACAGGCCGGTTTGAAATCGGTTTCCGGGGTATTTGCTTAGCAGGGGCCAAGCAGCAACATACATGGAGAACCCCGCGTTATAGGATTCGGGAACTTTCTCGTGTGGAACAAGAAGGTAGCCCGCCATCTCGCCTTCCTGGATTTTTGCCTGCGCATGAACCTGGGTTGAACCAAGCAAAAAGCCTAGTAAAGAAAAGCTGGCAGCAAGCAAAGTTAGGGATCGATTTTTCAACATGATGAAAGTGCCTGTATGAGTGATGTTTCTGGATGGTTCCAAGATAATCAGTAAAGAGTGAATGCGTTTGCCAGAATGTAATTATATGCTTTGGGTTTTATCAATCCAAAGGTAAAGCGGGATAAAAGGGAACCATACCCCAGGCCGTTGGCCTGGGCTGATAGAACCGGCCCTTCAGGCCGGAAAGAATTAATCCTCGGCCCTAGGGGGTCGTTCTATCAGCCTAGGGTGCAACCCTAGG
>CALARU010000396.1 GCA_937888715.1 uncultured Planctomycetaceae bacterium
TTGGAGCCCGTAAAAGATTGGATGTTCCGGCTTAAAAAAATGCACATGCTTATTGAATTTGTAGATGGGAAAACCATTGATGAAGCCCCCAGACTTTCTCCTGTACGCATCATGCAGGTTTTTGAGCAGGTTGCTTCTGCACTTGTTCACATGCATAAAAAAGGCGTATTTCATGCAGATATCAAACCCAATAATATCATGCTTAGTAAAGAAGGTACGGTAAAGGTTATCGATTTCGGGCTTTCTTGGATCCGCGATGAACCCAAAGACCGTATTCAAGGTACCCCAGAATACATGGCTCCTGAACAAGCCAAACACAAAATGGTCAACGAACGAACTGATATTTATTCGTTGGGTGCTGCAATGTACAAAATGATAACTGGAAAATTGCCCCCCTCATCTTTGAATGAAGAAAACAAACCCATTGAATTAAAATCTTGGCAAAAACAGTATAAACCTGTTGAAGCCCTAATGCCTCCCATTAATAAAACTCTTGCCGAGCTTGTGAATAAATGCCTTTCTTTTCAAGCGACTGCTAGGCCCGAAAGGATGAGCGAGGTTCAGGGGGCATTGGATAAGTTAGTTGAAGACAATCTTAAAAATCCCAACGATGGGCTTATAGGCTTGGAATGGTAAATACCTTTTGCTATTCCGGGCGGTGGTATGGGAGTTATTATTAATGGCAAATCATCGCCATCTTGAACATTCAATTCTTGTCAGGAAAGGTGATCTGCTTAAGCTTATCCTTAATGATTGTGGTTTTGATAGTGCGGGGAAAAAAGATCTAGTTTTGTTGCTTGAAACTGTTTCAGCTCTATTATTCATGGAATTTGCAGAACCTCTTGAGGCAATGAAGTCAGAGTACTATTTTTTTGATCCTGATTCAAATTATTTGCCATTAATAACAAAGCAACCTCCTTCGGATCTTTCGGTCTCAGAATCTCTTTCCTCGCTTGAAGCTTTAGAAGCAGGTTTCATAAAGTTACTTGAACATGCCAATTTTCGAAGGGTGACTTGGGAAAATGTGCACAAGTGGGAGCAGGATTCTTCGAAATACTGGGGCCTTAATGTTGAAATTAGGCAGGAAGAATTTGACCGATTGTTAATGTATTATCGCGGGGATACTTTTCTTTTAAGACGATCTGCTAAATGGTGGATACCCTGGAAGCAAGACAAAGTCCCAACGCCTGGTTATTCCCGGTTTGCTGTTTTTGTGAAAATGAAAAAAAAACATCCTGGAAATTCTTCAACCGTTGGTGATCATGTTTTTCTTAAACTATTCAAAGATCTCCCTAAAAACGAAATCCCGATGGTTTTCCCTGGGGCAAAGGCGCGACTCAATCGCCTAGATCAAAGCATGATCGGTTACCCGCTTGTAACTGGTTTTGGTTTGGTTCTTTACAACATTATTATTGGCTTTTTGAAAGTTGGAATTGTTGCATTGGTGGGCATAACCATTTGGCCATTAGCTTTGGCTTTTGGAGGTTATGGCTATCGAAGTTACTATAATTATGTAACTAAAAGGCAGAACTATGAGTTACGGATGACTAAAAATCTTTACTTTCAGTTGCTTGATAGTAATGCAGGGGTTATTTCAAGATTGATGGATGAAGCTGAAGAGCAGCAAAGCAGGGAGGTAATGTTAGGGTATTATTGCTTGCTAAAATATGCCCCGGAAAAAGGTTGGACCAGCCAGCAGTTAGATGATTTTATTGAGCTTTTCTTTGCCCAGCATTTTGTTAAAAAAATTGACTACGATGTTGTAGATGGTATTAAAAAACTCAAATCACTAGGGTTGGTTGAGGAATCTGATACCATGCTCAAGGCTATTCCAATTGAAAATGCGTTGCAAAAATTACAGGCCAAATGGGCCATCCAGCTATCCGAACAACAAGTTTTTTCTAAATATTCAAAATGACTTTTGCTTATGAAAGGTTTAGCAATGACGAATCATGATGCCGTGGTGGAACATTGGATTTCAGAGCGCATGTCGCATATCGAGTCATCGGGAATCA
>CALARU010000397.1 GCA_937888715.1 uncultured Planctomycetaceae bacterium
AACCTAACGGCTTTTATAAGTACAACCCACTGCAGCAACTTTCGTACTTTGGCGTGGTCTTTGCAATCGCCCCGATAACTTTCTTAACAGGCTTGGCGATGTCCCCCGCAATAGACAACCGCTTTAAATGGTACCCCTATTTGTTTGGTGGCAGGCAGTGTGCCCGTTCCATTCACTTCCTAGCATTATTAGGTTACCTTGGATTTCTGGTCCCCCATGTCACTATGGTAATTATCACTGGCTTTGCCCAGAATATGAACCACATCGTTTTCGGTACCGATGATACTAATTCAATGGGCATGATAGTCGGGTTATCTGCGCTCGCCCTGACAGCAGCATTCTGCGTGTTCGCAAACTGGTTCTCTTGGACAAATCCACGATGGTTACAACTTGCATCTCGCACAATCCTTGGGTTCTTCAAGAGGCTTTTCGGCAACAAGATGGAATCCGTGGTCCAGTATAAAAAAGAAAACATCTCTCCCTATTTCTGGCCCAATGGCAACCTTCCAATCTGCGATGAATGGAAAAACCTTTCTGCAAACAACTTCAAGGACTACCGCTTGAAAGTATTCGGGCTGGTCGAAAACCCGATCGAACTTTCACTTGAAGATATGGCGAAGATTGCAAAACAAGACCAAGTGACCATGCATCATTGCATTCAGGGATGGTCTGGGATCGCCCACTGGGGCGGGATACCCGTTCACAAAATCATCGAAATGGTGAAACCACACAAGGATGTCAAAACGGTTGTCTTTCATTCCTATGGCGAAGGATTGCATGGCGGAGAATATTACGACACCCTCACTCTTTACAATGCCCAACATGATCTCACCCTTCTTGCATTCGAAATGAATTACGAGAAGCTCCCACTTATTTATGGTGCACCACTACGATTGCGTGCTGAAAACCAACTTGGTTTCAAGATGGTCAAGTGGATCAAGTCGATCGAGTTTGTTACTTCCGAAAAAGCAGTAGGCAAAGGCTTTGGTGGCAAGAACGAAGATGATGAATACTACCCCATGCTTGCCAACATTTAAAATAGGCCAACTCAAATGCTAGACGAAGCCAGCAGGATCAAAGATTTTCCTTCCCTCGGAAACAGGATCTACTTTAACTCTGCTGCAGAAGGTATCCCGCCACTTTCTGTAAAGGATGCTCTGCTTCAATATTTCCAAGATAAACTTCTTGGAATGGATGGTAGATTGCTGCACGAAGCGCAATGGAATGCCACCCGCGAATTAGTTGCTTCTTTCTATAATCTAACACCCAACGAAATCGGTTTATGCTCCTGCTCTTCTGAAGCCTACAATCTTGCAGCAATGGCTTTGCATTTGAAAGCGGGCGATGAAGTTGTAATCAATGATCTTGATTTTCCCGCAGGTGCAACTCCCTGGCTGCAGGAAGGATGCCATGCAACCGTAAAAGTTTGGCTGAGCCGAAATGGCATCTTGCAATTTGAAGACCTTGTACCGCTACTCGGTTCAAAAACCCGACTAGTGAATGTATCACTCGTCAGCTTTCTCAACGGTTTTAAAATCTCTGTCCCCAATCTTGTAGAGATCGTACGAAAGCATTCACCAAGCCTTTTGGCTGTTGATGTTACCCAAGCACTGGGCAGAATCC
>CALARU010000398.1 GCA_937888715.1 uncultured Planctomycetaceae bacterium
GGATAGCTAAAACTTGAAATCAAAGTCGAACCTTTACTTGATGAAATCAATTCCGCATCAGAAAAATACTTCAAATAATTCCAGATATTACGATCAAGTGGCTCTGACCATGATTTATTTCGGTTTAGGTGATAACCATCAATCCATGAACTTTTAATGCGATTATCAAGAAAACCTAAAACCAATGCTTGAAATGCACCATCACCGTTACCTGCCACTCCTATTGGAATAGTTGGATCTTTAAACGAGAACCAATTAATCAACGGAAGTAGTTTTTGAATTTCCAAACCATTAATTTGAAAACCCATCTCGTATGCCATTCGATAGATGAATTCACGCCTTGGAATGTTGGTTTTTCTTGAAATGTCTAGGTTATTGGAAAAGCCCTGTTTTCGATCGATAAGCGTTGGAACAATAACCCTGCATCCTAAATCTGCAAGGATTTTCCCCATTGGAATTGATTTATCATTGGTAAGCCCACAGAAACTTTCAGGGGTAATATCTGGAGGGGGAATGGCAACCATTTGGGCTATTGGTTTTCCTTTTGGTTCAATTAACAAGCCTTCGCCGTGCAGGCCTGCAACAACCTGCCAGCGAATTTTAAGAATTTTGTATTGTTTGTTTTCAAAAATAAGAGCTGGTTTATTAAGGGTTTCGAGGAGTTCTAAATCTTCTGTAATTTTGGGAGAATCTATTATCCCTAAAATCTTTTTCAAAGTTTGTTTTTTTTGCTCTAAGACTTTTTGATCCAACGAATCTTTTTTTGCATTACTTAGAAATTTTTCGTTTCGTAAAGTTTGATTTTCTAATGTCTTTGCATCCAACCAAGTTCCTATACCAGAAACCATCTTGGTTCCTAAATCACCTGCATCTAAAAATGTGGTGTTAGGTAAGAATTTTTGAGCATTAATTAAATTAGTAGAATAAGTTATCCAAATAAGCGAATATAGAAACAGAAGATGAATTTTAGTCTTACTCATTACAAAGATCCTTTTAAGTTGGGTAAGTAAGTCATTAAGGAGGAATAGATAATGAATAGCAAGGAAAATTACTGGCTCCCACTTTGTTTTTTTGCTGGATTCGTATTTTTAGTGACTGGGGCAAGTGTCCGAAGTTGGATTAATGATGACATTCCTTCATTTAAGAAAAGAAATTCAGAAGAAAAAACATTCATGGCGGAATTAGGAAAAGCTGTGATCAAGGCTGTTCACCCAACAGCCCAAAAAATTGAAATGGTAAAGTATGAAATCGTGAAAGTAAAAGACAAGGAAAACAGATCAGAAATAAACTTAAAAATGGAATACTTCGGGGTTGTATCAAACAAAAAATATCTTGGTGATGCGGTTATTAAAGTTGATACCTCCAGTAAAGATGGCTGGGAGGCGCTTAATATTGATTATGTTGACAACAATAACCTTCCGCTTAACAGAAAAAACCTTCAGGAATTAGTCAAAAGCCTGAACAGGTAAATTGGTTATTTCATATGAAATGCAAGCAAGCTGCTAAGTTTTTCAACTACTTCGTAAGTTGGAACGCCCAATGTTTCGCCAAGGTCTTTGGCAGATTCGCAGATTGCCCTGAATTCGATCACTTCAAGAGGCGTATCAAGGCGCTTTGATTCTGCTTTTAGTCCTGGCGAACTTAAAACGATTAGGGCTGCATGCACTGTTATTGATGCATCGACACTTTGAAAACCTTGTTTGTTAAGCCATTCACATTGTTGTTGAAGGATCGAATCGAATTTGTCTGAAAAGGTTGCATCATCAATTGTACCTGCGCGATAACTTTTTAACTGGCGGCTAAGTACCCTTGCGATTCGGGGAAGAACCAAGTCCAACATTTTTTTGCTCATGTTTGTTTTCCTTTTAATAGCTTCGTACCAACTTGATTAATTGTAAAGCGAACCAAGTGTCTTCCCTAATAAAAGTTTAGTAAAAATTAAGTTCTTTGTGAAAAAGATGTTAAGAAAAATGGTTTGAAACATTATTTCCGTTCCGGTAAAATCGATACCTAACCTTGTGTAATTAATTTGTTACTGAATACATTTTTGTTTTCGCAAATATTCATTTATCAATTATATTAAGCAAATGATTTAATTACCCCTTAGTAAAAATGGGGAAGATATCCTACCTCTGGAGTAAGTTTGCCATGATGTTATCTTTTGTTTTCCTGCCTATTCTGGCTTTTACCCTTAATGCCGACCCCATTAAAGCTTTGCCTCCATCCCCAAACTGGAAGAAAACCACTATCGACACGGTTTTCCGGTCTGAAGGGGTTGCAGTGGCTGATGTGAACCAAGATGGAAAGATGGACATTCTCAACGGTGAAGCTTGGTACGAAGCCCCGAACTGGAAAATGCATGAAATTCGAAAACCTGGAAATTATGGCGATGGCCTTAGTGGATATAGCCAATCTTTCGCTTGCTGGGCTGACGATATTAATAAAGATGGATACCCAGATTTAATCGTTATTGGTTTTCCTGGTGCGCCTTGTCATTGGTTTGAAAATCCAAAGGGTAAAGATGAGCCTTGGAAAAAGCATGAAATTTGGTCAAGCGCATGTAACGAAACCCCCCTTTATCTTGATCTTTTGGGCAGCGGGAAAAAAGTTCTTCTCATGGGTGCTCAACCTGCAAAACAAGAGCACATGGGGCAAATGGCTTTCTTTACCCCTAATAGTGATGATCCAACTAAAATTTGGACTATGAATCCAATCAGCTTGCCAAGTTCGGAAGGCAAAGAAATACCCGGAACTTTCAAGTATGCTCATGGTTTAGGAATCGGGGATATCAATAAAGATGGCAGAATGGATGTTATTTGTACTGGCGGGTGGTGGGAACAACCTGCCAAATATGAAGGAAAACCTTGGGTATTTCATGCTACTAAAATTGGTGATTCTGCAGCAGATATGCACGCCATTGATTTGGACGGGGATGGATTAGTTGATGTCCTTTCTAGTTCTGCACATAAATATGGCATTTGGTGGCATAAGCAGATCAAAGATAACGCCAAGGAACCAATCTTTAATACGCGGGTTTTATTCCCTGAGTTAGTTTCTGAAACACACGCCATGCATTTTGTTGATTTAGATGGCGATGGCGTAAAAGATATGGTCACAGGAAAAAGGTTTTATTCGCACGGAAAAAGCGAGCCTGGTTCAAGTTTACCCGCTTATGTTTATATGCTTAAAGGCAGCAAAAGCTCGGATGGTATTATAACTTTTAATCCTGTTGTTTTAGATAATGATTCTGGGATTGGAACTCAGTTTACGATTATTGATATCAACGGTGATGGCAAATTAGATATCATCACATCAAATAAGAAAGGCACATTCTTATTAGAGCAAATAAAATAGGATCAGCTAAAAACAAAAAGGCCCCATAACAGGGGCCTTTTTTATTATCGTTAATTGTTTAAACAGGATCCAGATGAAGGGATTACGCTTCGGGTGTATGAGTTACTTCATCAGTTGCCTCGTCAGCAGGTTCAATGGTTTCCAATGCTTCTTCAGACGACTCAATCGTTTCGATTGCTTCTTCAGACGACTCAATGGTTTCCAATGCTTCTTCGGATGAAACGATCGATTTTACCGAATCTGAATCGACATCAGAATCTGCAACCTGACTATCTTCTTCATTCTCTGATAAAGGTGGCCAATTACGATCCATTCCTTCTTCAGTGATTTTTTCAAGAGTGGCATCATCGATTTGAAACTGATCGATAATAATCTTTTTAGATTCTCTGATGCCTTTGCTCTTCGCATCCTGCAAAGTAACAAGTTTAAAAAATATATCTTGCCTTTGGGCAAGCGGAATTGTTCTGAACTGCATGACCATCCCCTTCCTTAAGGTAACCAAAACCACAATTGGAATTATAGCTAATTTCGCTAACTGTAAAGTTAAATCCGGTATAAAACATTAAAAAGGTTTGATTCACCAAAGTATTCCCGAGGAAACCTCTCATGTTCATGTTCAAACATTTGTTTTTTGTTTTTATTATTGTCCAGATGTTTTACACAACCTCTGCATTCAGTGAGGAGTTTTCAAAAGAGCTTACGACAAATCACACACCCGAACTAATGAAGTTTTACGAATATCTTCACGCAAACCCTGAATTATCCTTCCAGGAATTTAAGACTGCTGCTGTTCTTGCTTCAGAATTAAAAAAACTGGGCTTTGAAGTTAAAGAAAAAATCGGAAGAACTGGAATTGTTGGTGTTTTTCGAAATGGCAAAGGGCCAACTGTTTTGGTGCGTACTGATATGGATGGTTTGCCCGTGCTTGAAAATACCAAACTGCCTTATGCAAGCAAAGCTGTGGCCCGAAATGATAAAGGATTAGATACGGGAGTCATGCACGCATGCGGACATGATTTGCACATGACAAACTGGGTGGGAACTGCCCGGATTTTAACTTCAATAAAAAACAACTGGTCCGGGACTTTGATTTTTATTGCCCAACCTGCAGAAGAAATTGGTGCGGGCGCAAAAGCGATGCTGGATGATGGGTTATTCAGGGATTTTCCCAAGCCAGATTTCTGTATTGCGTTACATTGCGATGCTGCAAGGCCTGCCGGAACTATTGCTGTTCGCGAAGGACTTTCATGCGCCAATGTTGATTCCATTGATATTGTTATTAAAGGTAAGGGCGGACATGGTGCAGCTCCACACACCACCATTGATCCCATTGTTCTTGCTGCAAGAATCATCCTTGATTTGCAAACTTTGGTAAGCAGAGAGGTGAACCCACTTGATCCGGCTGTTGTTACAGTGGGTTCAATTCACGGGGGTACGAAGCACAATATCATTCCTAGTGAAGTTAAACTCCAACTTACTGTAAGAACCATCAAAGATGATGTCCGCAAGCAGATTTTAAGTGGAATAGAACGCATAGTCAAGGCTGCTGCGATTGGAGCTAATGCCCCCGAGCCAGAAATTTTAATTCGAAATAATGAATTTACTCCAGCCTTATCCAATGACATTCCATTAACTCAAAGATTGCGAAAAGTTTGGGAAGATAAGTTGGGAAAAGAATTTGTTTCAATGCGTGAACAAGTGATGTGGGGTGAAGATTTTAGCAGGTATGGTAAAGCGGGCATTCCTTCGTGCATGTTTTTTTTAGGAACTGCAGCCAAGAAAAAATATGAGGCATCTTTGATAAACAATAACGCATCTTTGCCATCATTGCATTCCGAGTATTATCAGCCAGATATGCCTGTATCCTTAGAGACAGGCATCAACGCAACCGTATCAGCAGTGCTTGATTTATTAAAAAAATAGATCAAGCCACTTTTCGGACTTTTTGCCTTAGGAAAGAAGCACAAACACTGATAACACGCCTTTGCTGTTCCACAGTAATTTCAGGGAACATTGGTAATGCCATCACCTCATTACATGCCGATTCGGTGGTAGGAAAATCACCTTTTGCATGGCCTAGGAATTGTAGGCATTCCTGAAGATGTAAAGGTAGCGGGTAGTAAATCTCACAACCAATTTTTTCAGATCGTAAGTATTGAACCAAGGCATCCCTCTCACCGCCACCAACCCTTACCACATATTGATTGAAGGTATGATTGCGATTCGGTTTGCGCGTGGGTTTTTTCAAAAAGCTTCCTAGATGCTCTTCGTCAATAATAGAATCGTATCTGGCTGCAGCAGCTTGTCGGTTTTTAAGCCATTGTTCCAAATAATTCATCTTCACATTACAAAATGCAGCTTGAATGGCATCCATTCTTGCATTCCAACCGATGTACTTGTGATAGTACTTGGGTTCCATTCCATGAACGCGAAGGCAATTCATTTTGTTTGCCCATTCTGCATCGTTGGTAATCACCATGCCACCTTCACCAAAGGCTCCCAGATTTTTTGTCGGGTAGAAACTCATGCATGCCAAGGCAGCCAGACTTCCAGTCTTTTTTCCTTGGTATTCAGCACCAAGGGATTGTGCAGAATCTTCAATGAGGAGCAGATTATGCCTTTCAGCGATTCTCCAAATAGGTTCCATGTCAGCACATTGACCAAAAAGATGCACAGGCATGATCGCTTTTGTGCGGGAAGTTATTTTGTTTTCAATTTGCAAGGGATCAATATTAAAAGTTGCATAATCAATGTCTGTAAAGACAGGCTTGGCCCCTGTCCTGCAAATTGCACCAGCGGTGGCAAAGAAAGTAAAGGGCGGGATTATAACTTCATCACCAGGCCCAATATCGGCAGCACATAAAGCAAGTAAAAGAGCATCACTACCAGAATTACAGCTGACACCGTAGTTGCTGCCACAAAACTTTGCGACTGATTCTTCAAATTTTGTAACTTCAGGCCCAAGTATCGCTTGACCAGAGGCCAACACCCTTAAGGCTGCAGCTTCAAGCTCAGGTTTAATAGACAGATATTGTGCCTGTAAATCGCACAAAGGAACATTCATTTGATTTGTATCAGCCATTTTCTTGATTCCCCTCCCTGGGATTAAAGACCATATCTACTAGCATCCATGCCAGAGCAGCCATGTTTATCTACTGTTTAGTATCTTTAAGTTTTTGCCAATTTTATGTCAATGCCAGCACGATATATGACCTTTGAGCTTGACCAAAACCAACCTATTTACCGATAAACGGTTATCTTCATAACTGGAAGGATTTATTAATGGATCAGGGCAGAGAAAATATTTCGTCATCTGGGCAAGATGTTGAAGCGCATAATGTCAGAATAGAAAAGCTGGCAGACATGATTGGTTTGAATAATTGCAGAGCTATAGGGCTTTACAAAATACCTGACAACTTCAAGCTTTCAGTTGTGATTCCTGTTTATAATGAAAAACGCTGGATTGCTGAGGTTTTACGCAGAGTTCGGATGGTTCCCATCCCTAAAGAAATTATTCTGGTTGATGATCTTAGTACTGATGGCACTAGGGAAATGCTTCCCCAATTTGCTGATGAAAATACAAAAATCCTTTACAAAGAAGTAAACCAGGGGAAAGGTGCGGCCCTCAGGGATGGCTTTAAACTCTGCACTGGCAATGTTATTATTATTCAAGATGCGGATTTGGAGTATGATCCAGATGATTATCCTTCATTACTGCAACCCATTATTGAAAACAAAGCGGATATTGTTTTTGGTTCACGATTTATTGGCGAAAAACATCGGGTCCTCTATTTTTGGCACATGGTGACCAACAAAATCCTTACCGTACTTTCAAATATGCTTACCAATCTTAATCTCACCGACATGGAAACATGCTACAAGGTGTTTAAAAAAGAAGTGTTGGAAGGCATGGATCTCAAATCTAATCGGTTTGGATTCGAGCCTGAATTCACAGCTAAAATTGCCAAGAAAAAGAAACCTGCATGGCGTATTTTTGAAGTTCCTGTCAGTTATGATGGGCGAACCTATGAAGAAGGCAAAAAAATAGGCCTTAAAGACGGGTTTAACGCTCTTTATTGCATAGTTCGATATAAGTTTTTTAATTAAACCTTAGAAATCTGCGCTGCCTGGTGTTCGCGGATATGGGATTACGTCCCTGATATTTGCCATGCCTGTTATAAATTGAACGCACCTCTCTAAACCCAAGCCAAACCCGGCATGGGGCACGCCACCAAACCTTCTTAGATCCAAGTACCACCAATAATCCTCAGGTTTCAAACCTGCGCCTTGCATTCTGGCTTCTAGGATTTCTAGGCGTTCTTCCCGCTGACTGCCCCCGATTATTTCTCCAATTCTAGGCACCAATACATCCATGGCCCGAACGGTTTTACCATCGTCGTTAAGTCGCATGTAAAAAGCTTTTATTTCTTTGGGATAATCGTACAGGATGACAGGGCCGTTAAAGTGTTTTTCTGCAAGATAGCGCTCGTGTTCTGATTGTAAATCTTTACCCCAGGCAACTTCAAATTCAAAAGTCTGCCCACTATTTTTAAGAATTTCAACAGCTTCAGTGTAAGAGATTCGTTGAAAATCTTTATTGAGTACCAATTCGAGATTTTGGATGAGTCCTTTTTCGATTCGTTCTTCAAAAAACTGCATATCTTCGCCGCATTGATTCAATGCATCACGAATAATTCTTTTAATAAAAGATTCAGCGAGATCCATGTTCTGAATTAGATCATTAAAAGCAACCTCGGGTTCGACCATCCAAAACTCCGCCAAGTGCCTGGAAGTATTTGAGTTTTCAGCCCTGAAAGTTGGGCCAAAGGTATAGATTTTCCCTAAGGCGCAAGCATAAGTTTCGCCCTCGAGTTGCCCACTCACAGTAAGAAACACTGGTTTTCCAAAGAAGTCGTCTTCGGCTTTGGCGATTGTTTTGGGGTTAAGGAAATCTAACGTTGTAACCCTGAACATGTGCCCTGCCCCTTCACAATCACTTGGGGTGATGATGGGGGTGTTGATGTAAAGAAAACCTTTTTCCTGAAAAAAATCATGGATTGATTTAGAAATCTGATTGCGAACCCGGGCAACCGCACCGAAGGTATTTGTTCTCGGCCTTAGATGGGCTTGGGTTCTTAGATATTCAAAAGTGTGCCCTTTTTTCTGCATTGTGTACGTGTTAGGGTCGGCCCAGCCAACAACCTGAACTGAATCTGCAACAAGCTCTGTTTCTTGGCCTTTTGCAGGGGAACCTTTGATTACGCCTTCGATCACCACGCTGCAGCCCGTGCCTATTTTCAGAATGTCTGTTTGATAATTTTGCAATGTGTTGTTTGCGATTACTTGCAAATTGCCAAAACTTGAGCCATCGTTAATTTCAAGAAAACTAAAACCACCTTTAGAATCCCTGCGCGTTCTCACCCACCCTTTAATGGTAAACTTCTTACCTATCGATTCAGCTTTCCTAGCTGATGCAACACATTCCATTGCCATTGTAGATTCTCCAATCAAAGCCGAAATATAAATGAAAACACCCGGAAATATATCCGGGTGCAGTTCATTTTACCAGTTGATAAGGTAATTATTTGGTTGGTTCAGTCCACCAAGGGCTGATAACCTTGATTTTGTTGACGATTATTTCTTTTTCACGATTATCTTTAGCCATGGCAAGCTTTGCCTTCAGCTTGGTCATCTTTTTCTTTTTTTGGTATCTGCGATCCAGTTCGATTCTTCTCTCAACCATGGAACTAAACCCTCCGAATTTAGGGGAATCCTTGCTATTTAACTAATATATAAACAATCCGCTAGAAAATAAGCCCCTCTGAAGGACTTGAAGCTTGTGCGTACAGCTTTTTCGGAATTCTTCCAGCAAGATAAGATAATCTACCAGCAATACAGGCCCAGCGCATCGCCAAAGCCATTTTTTCTGGAAATTTTGCTCCTGATATTGCCGTATTTAGTAAGACGCCATCACATCCTAACTCCATAGCTTTGGCAACATCGCTTGCAGAACCGACCCCTGCATCAACAATAACGGGATAGTCGGGGTTTTCCCCTTTCAAAAACTCCAAAATAATTCGGATGTTATTGGGATTAAGAATACCTTGGCCACTGCCTATGGGGCTCCCTGCAGGCATAACGCTAGTGGCCCCTGCTTTTTGCAAATTTCGCGCTAATATTGGGTCATCACTGGTATAAACAAGAACCTGAAAACCGTCGTTTACGAGTATTTCGGTTGCCTTAAGGGTTTCAAAAGGATCAGGCAGCAAAGTTTTAGGATCGCCAAGGCACTCTAATTTGACCCATTCTGAACCTGGATTTTCAAGATTTCTTAGCAATTCACGGCCTAATCGAGCGTGCCTTACTGCATCTTCAGCGGAGTAACACCCTGCAGTATTAGGCAAAATCACAAGTTTTTTTAAATCAAGAAAATCAAGAATACTACGGCCCTGCTTATCAACAAGCCTTTCTCTTCGAACTGCGACTGTCGTTGCCTCGCAATCACTTAAATCTAGGCAATATTTCATTTGCTCAAGAGTCGAATATTTTCCTGTTCCTGTAATTAGTCTGCTTTTAAACTCAAATTTCCCAATTTTCAAGGGAGTATCCATTTTTAGCTCTTCTCCACTTCCTCCACCGACCAAAGTCACAACCTCAACATAATCACCTTCATTAATAGCGGTATGACCATGATCTTTAAGCGGAATTACCTTTTTGTTTAATTCGACAGCAACTTTCCGATTTTCCAGCTTCAGTTGCGCTAACAATCCATCCACTGTGACCAAATCGGTTACATTTTGCTTTGCACCATTAAGAAAAATGTACATGGCCTTAGATCCTCAGGTCAATTTTATTCTTTATCTCAAAAACATGACGATATTTTTACAAGTCTTATCTATGGCATCATATGATAAACTACTGTTAAATAGATAGGAATTATTAATCACCATGTAATTGGTTATGTCTGGAAAAACTATGGCATCACACTACATCCCACGCACTAAAGTCCCAACTATTGTTTTTTCAAATAGTAATCAAGCTGCAAGGCATATTGCACTTCAGATTGAAGAAATTATAAAACAGAACTTGGTTCAGGGTAAATTTACCGTTTTGGGCCTTCCAACTGGTTCAACACCTGTTGGTTTATATCGCGAACTTATCCGCATGCACAAAATGGAAGGGCTCGATTTTTCCAAGGTGATTACATTCAACCTTGATGAATACTACCCTTTGGATTCCACTCACCCACAAAGCTACCAAAGATGGATGCGTGAAACTTTTTTTGATCATGTAAACATCCCAGATAATCAAATTAATATTCCAGATGGCACCCTAGCATTTGAAAAGATTGAAGAATTCTGCATTAACTACGAAAAAAAAATAAGACAAGCAGGTGGGCTGGACTTACAACTCCTAGGCATTGGTAGAACCGGTCATATGGGCTTTAATGAGCCAGGTTCCACCCGGCATAGCCGAACCAGACTTGCTACTTTAGATGCTGTTACTCGTCGAGACGCTGCACAAGCCTTTTTTGGGGAAGAAAATGTCCCCCTTCGTGCCCTAACCATGGGCGTCGGCACCATCATGGATGCCCGCAAAGTTATTCTGATGGCTTATGGTGAACATAAAGCACCGATTGTTGCAAAAGCTTTAGAAGGCCCTGTTTCTGAAAATGTTACCGCAAGTTTCCTTCAAGAACATCAGGATGCAACTTATATCTTGGATCAAGCTGCTTCCAAAAGCCTTTCTGCAATCGATAGGCCTTGGGCGGTTGGACCTGTTTCATGGAATGATACTTTAATTAGGAAAGCTGTTATCGAGCTTAGCTTAAAGACGGGCAAAGGATTGTTAAAACTTTCCGATGATGATTTTCGTGAACACGAACTTTATGAACTACTTAGAGAACACGGGCCTGCTAGCGTATTGGGCTTGAAGGTTTTCAAGCAATTGATGGATACCATTTGTAATGATCCAGCGGGAACGGGTAAAAAAAACATTCTTGTTTTCAGCCCACATCCAGACGACGATGTAATCAGTATGGGGGGAACCTTGATTCGGCTTGTCGAACAGGGCCACAAGGTTTTTGTTGCTTACATGACCAGTGGAAACATTGCTGTATTCGATCATGATGCATGGCGCTTTACCGATTATGCTGCCGCTTTTAATAGTCTTTTCGAAATTGATGAAAAACAAACTCACCAAGTAAAGGAAAGAGTAAGAAACTTCCTTGATAAAAAAGTACCCGGGCAATCTGATACCGATGATTTGTTGAAAATTAAATCCCTAATTCGGGAAACAGAAGCTAGAGCAGCGGCACTTGCATGTGGTATACCTCCCGAACAATTAGAATTCATGAACCTGCGATTTTATCGCACAGGAACCATTGCCAAAGCACCTATTCACCCTGCAGATATTGATGACATTCAAAATTTGATTGCAAAATTGAATCCGTATCAAATTTATGTGGCAGGCGAACTTTCGGATCCTCATGGCACACACAGGGTTTGTGCAGAAGCAATTTTCGAAGCAGTTCGACGAGCAAGAACCAAAGGTGATTCGTCTGAAATTTGGCTTTACCGAGGTGCTTGGGAAGAATGGGAACCTCAAGACTTAGAAAGAGTCGTCCCTTTAGGCCCGGAAGAACTTGAAAGAAAGAAAATGGCAATATTTCGCCATCAATCCCAAAAAGATCGTGCCATGTTTCCCGGAAATTCAGACCGAAGAGAGTTCTGGCAGCGGGCGGAAGATCGAAACCTTGGAACTGCAAGGATGTTTGATCAACTTGGCCTTCCCGAATTCTTTGCCTTGGAAGGCTTTGTTCAGTGGAAAGAATGATGATTTTTCATTACAACCATCATTCTTTACCCAATTTGCAATTATGAGTAACCGGCATAATTGTTAACAGTATTCAATACTCCCAACATTTAAATAAATCTCTTTCCGAATTGACCTTAATAGGTTTAGGTCTAATCTTGCTTATTCCGAATTAATAAAAGGAAATTGAATTATTATTGACTCCTAGCTTCAGGAAAATGTTCATGGACATTATGACTTTAGAAACTGCTGAATCCATGCTTCCTTTAGCAAGCAGGGTCGCAGAAGACTTAAAATTTGTATCTTCTAGGGTTAGGATTTTACGATCCGAGAAGAATTTCTACGAAAAGAAAAAAAATAAACTCAATTGGAAAGAAAGAAGAAAAAGTTACGAAGTCACAGACGAACTTTATGTGACCGAAATGACCCTTGAAAACACTTTGATAGAAATAAAGAATATTGGGGTGGAACCTTTAGTTCCTGAACTAGGATTAATAGGTTTTCCTACGCTTGTAAATAATCGCAAAGCTTTCTTTTCATGGAAACCAGGTGAACCTTGTGTTTGCTTTTGGAATTTTGCGGAAGAACTTAATCGCAGGCCAGTTCCTCCGACTTGGTATCTTGAAGCTGGAATTGGAGAAAGCAGAAGAAAAGCTGCTTGATAATCCATATTTAATCTTGGACTAACAAGGGTTAATATCATTAAAAGAGTCCGGGTTAAAATTTGCGGATTAAAAACTGTTAACGATGCCTTCGCCGCCGTTGATGCTGGTTGTGACGCCATTGGTCTTAATTTTTTCCCCGACTCTATCCGCTACATTTCCACCGATATCGCTTTAGAAATCGCCAATAATCTTCCACCATTTATTTCTGTAGTTGCTGTATTTGCCAACGCTAATCAATCACAAATTGAAGAAGTCCTAAATACCATTCCGCGGATTGATTATTATCAATTCCATGGGTCTGTTCCTGAATTAGATATTCTTAAAAATAAGCCTTGGATTGGAACTTTATCGATTGATGAATCAATGAGCTTAGATTTTGTTCAAAACAAGCTTGAATCAATTTCTAATCAAAAAATTCCTCCTTCAGTAATTTTAGTGGACACAAAAAGTAAAGGAATGTTTGGTGGTACTGGGATTCCGGGCCCTTGGGAATTAATTTCAAAATTGAAGTTTAACCGTCCTTGGATTCTTGCAGGCGGGTTAACTCCTTTAAATCTTGCCAAAGCTATCAGTGCTACCAATCCATATT
>CALARU010000399.1 GCA_937888715.1 uncultured Planctomycetaceae bacterium
GCCTGCTGCTAGGCTACTGGTTTATTCTCTGGGCTTGGGCCATGTGGCATTTCAGGCCCTGGTTGCAAGAAAATGCAGTTAAGCAATATTTGTGGTGGATGTCTGCGGTCACCTTCCTGGTATTTTTCGGATTCAGTCCAAAAACCGGGGGCGGAGAAATGAACTGGCCCGTTACAGCTTATCTTTCAGGGTTAGTGCTTATTATTTTTCATATGCAAGAAATCTTGGCAGGGCAAAATCGCTTTCTACTAAACTGCTGCAAATTTTTTGTCCCCACCTTCATAGCTCTTGGTCTTGCAATCTCCCTTTTTATGCACCAAAGCGAATGGATCAGGCCCCTCTTCTTATTGATCGCTGAAAACCCTTCCAAGGCCAACCCCTTCCCTCTTCGAAAATTTGACCCTACTTGCAGGCTCCGTGGTTGGGTTTCCGTCGCCAAGGAAATTGACAAATTACGCGTAGACATCACCGCTTCCACCGGACGGGAACCCGTCCTTGCTGGAGGCAGTTGGAATGTACCGGGCGAAATCGGTTTTTATTGCACAGGCCACCCACAAGCCTACTCCATTGGTTTAGTTAATGGCGATCGACACAGCCAGTATGATCTTTGGCAAAACCCCATCGACCATCCTGAGGCTTTCCTTGGAAGAGATTTCCTGGTGATTGGAATTGTTTCCCCTAAGGCGAGAAAAGCTTTTGAAAGCGTCGAAGAATTGCCTTCATTTTGGTATTACGAGAATGGTCAACCCATAAGCGTATGGCAATTTCAATTTTGCAAAGGTTTCAAGGGTTTCAAGGTTGAAGGAAGCCCTGGGCACTTCTAAGAGCGCAAAGTTCGTCGCCCTAATCTTCCCAAAGCAAACGCCTTTACTTCGCTTTGATTAATTGGCTCAAGATTGGGTTGTACAATCCCGATAAAATTGATATTCGCTCATCGGTTTAATTTAATCTGTTATTTTTTCATGGTGGTGAAATGGGTATTTTAAAAAGCCTTATTCTTTGTTCGCATTGTGGGAAGAGTTGGGATGTTCCCAAATCCAATACAGTATTTGAAAAGCAAAGGCAGGAATCATACCCTTGCCCGCAATGTGGATCCTACACGCTTTCGTATCAAGAAAAAATGATCAAAAGATTGCTGCTTGAAAAGAATGCCGAAGTATCACCTCTGGCAAATGCATCATAAAAAACGCCTACTATTAAAAACCAAAGACCCCGGAATAGATCTTCCGGGGTCTTATCGTATCAAGGCTGCTTTGACGGACAGCCCGTCAGCCGCCTTAAAGCAGCCTTACCTGGATCTTTTTACACATTACGAACACCTCCCTTTCAATAGAACTTTCCCTAATCCGGGCTAAACCCAGTTGCCCTGACTCGGGACTTCTGTAAATCGCACCACGCTAGCGCGACCCGCCCCCGCTAATGAAATGAATTCATCAACGAAGATATCTTATTAATAACACCAAACCATGCGTCTTGACAAGTTATGTTGAAAGAATTTTGAAAATTGTTTTTATCTCATCAAAAACTGATCTAGCTAAGTTTTGCTCCTAAAGAACACAATATGTTAAGGCTTTATCTTTCGTGGTCATGAGGTGACAGGCATGTGGCAGTCTATCGCAGTAATAGCTTTTATGACAACCGGCCAACAAGCGGTTGCGCCGCTCGAATTTTTAAATATTCGTGCGCCCATGGGAATCTATGGTGCCAACAGGCCCGATTCGAAGAAATATCATCCAGGCGATAACTTCATACTGGCGTTTGATATCAATGGGTTGAAGATTGATGCAATAGGTCAGGCGTTTTACAGCCTTGCAGGTGAACTCTTCAACAAGGATGGTAAAAGCATAATAAAAACTGCTCCCAAAGAGACTCCAGCTTTTAATCCTTTGGGGGGTTCCCGATTGCCTGCGTATGCGGCTGTTCCCATAAGTTTGGAAATGCCTGCAGGAACTTACACTTACAAGTTAATCCTGACAGATTTAACCGATAAAAGAACAGCCATGCTAACTCAATCATTCGAGGTATTGCCTAAATCTTTAGGGTTTGTTTTGTGGCATATGACTTATGAAAATAATTTCCCTGCCCCTCCGGTGGGCGTACCTGGGCAAGAATTTATTCTCCGATTTTGCGTGACTGGTTTTGAGGCAGATGCACAAACTAGAAAGCCCAATCTCTCTTTTACCGTTCGCATCCTAGATGAGGCTGGAGTACCAACCTTATCAAAGCCTTTTAGTGGCGAAGCCAAAGATATTCCCGAAGAATTCAAAGATATTTTCCCCATCTCCGTCCCCATTCGACCAAACAGGCCAGGCAGGTTTACCATCCAAGTTTCTGTTACCGATAACCTGACCAGAACCAAAACCACCATCAAGCAAGAAACACCATTTCTTGTTCTCGAGCCTAAATAGTTATCCTCTTTGCAAATAGTTCTTTACAATATTAGGAGAGGGTCCTTTGGCCTTCCCTTATTGTTTGTACTTTGAATATTCATTGGAGCTTTTCATAATGTCAGATTTAGAGAACCGTATTGCACAATTTCAGAAGATGGCCAACGATGATCCAGATAACGAACTGGGCCATTATCGTTTGGGCCAGCTCTACATGGAAAACAAACAGTTTGAAGAAGCAGTTGCATCTTTTAACCGAACCTTGATCCTTAGCCCACAATTTTCCAAAGTATTCCAACTTCTGGGCAACTCACTTCTTTCCCTCGACAAAAAAGCCGAGGCTGTCACCACTCTGCAAAAAGGGTTCCAGATTGCTGACGAAAGAGGCGACAACATGCCCCGGGATGAGATGGCTCGCATGCTTAAAGAATTGGGCGAACCTGTTCCTGAATCAAAAAAATCTGTTGCACCAATCAGCACTGGCGCAGGCGACGCAATGGGTAACATGCAGTGCACCCGGCCTGGTTGCATGGTTGGTTCAAAAGCCAGAAAACTTCCCGCTCCCCCTCTTAAAGATGAACTTGGCAAAAGAATCTTTGAAGCCATCTGTGCCGATTGCTGGAGCGAATGGGTTAAAAATTATAGCATCAAGGTTATCAATGAACTCAGGCTCGATCTAAGTTCTGAGCGCGGACAAGCCGAGTACGACAAATACATGCATGAATTTCTCGGTTTAACCCAAGAATAATCATGAATGCCTTTTGCTCTGAGTATTTAGTTCGCTACGGTAAAGCAGGAGAATTCGGCAGGTTTCACGCCCAGAAACCTCTGCAACTTCTCAAAGGCGATTTCGTAATCATTGAAACCCATAGGGGTAAAGAAACGGGCGAAATTCTTTCCCCCTCTACACCCATAATTGCCAAGTTCCTTCCCAATACTACCGTAGGAAAGCTTTATGGTACACTTACCGCCCAAGATGATTCGCTAGTTCAACTTAACCATTTAAAATCATCTCTCATCATTGAAGCCGCTAAAAATATCTCCCTTGCTTTAGCTTTGCCCGTTTCTATTCTTGATGCCGAATTACTATTCGATGGCAAGCATGCAGTCCTTCATCTCGCAACAAGCCCAAAAACAGATGTTCGCGATTTGATCTCAAAACTATCCAACGATTTCGACCTGCATATCTATTTCGAAAACATTACTCAACCAAATCAAGATGATGATGATGAATCACCCGTAGAAGATGCGGGATCCTGCGGTTCGGGTAATTGTGGTTCGAAAGAAAGCGGTTGCGGAACTTGCAGCAGTGGTGGCGGGTGCGGGTCTTGTTCTACTACCAAAGAAAAAAAGCCTGCGTTGGAAGCAAATGCCTCACAACGCAAGCCCTTAATTTAGCCAACTCATTTACGCTTACTTCAACCCAGCAGCAGAACGCAAAGCTGCTGCCTTATCGGTTTTTTCCCAAGTGAAGTTTGCAAGTTCACGACCAAAGTGGCCGTTTCGTGCTGATTCCTTGTAGATCGGCCTGCGCAAATTCAGCGTTTCGATAATCCCCTTAGGCGTTAACTGGAAGGTCTTGCTGATAAGAGCAGCAATCTTATCATCGGTTAATCCATGCTTTGCAGTACCAAAGGTGCTAACCCAGATATTGATCGGATCAGGGTAACCAATCGCATAGGAAAGCTGAACTTCGCACTTCGATGCAAGGCCTGCTTTAACAATGTTTTTGGCAATATAACGGCACATATAAGCTGCAGAGCGATCAACCTTTGTTGGGTCCTTGCCGCTGAATGCACCGCCACCATGACGACCCATGCCGCCGTAGGTATCTACAATGATTTTTCTACCAGTAAGGCCGCAATCCCCGTGAGGGCCGCCTTCAAGGAAGATGCCAGTAGGGTTGATATGGCACAAAATAACATCCGTTGGATATTTTTTGCCCGACTCACCAACTGGGACAAAGTGAAACTTCGTTTTCGCATCAACCAAATCGGGTCGTTCGGCCTTCAAGGTTGGGATGATCAAAGTATTGAGAATTTCTTCACGCGCTTTATCAGAGAAGACTTTCTTCTTCTTTTTAATCTCAACAACACTCTCATCATGCTGGGTGGAAAGCACAATGGTATGAATTCGATTTGGGGTGCCATCTGGTTTGTATTCGATGGTTACCTGACTCTTGGCATCAGGACGAACAAATTTAAGCTTGCCGCTTGCCCTTAACTTTGCATGATTTTCAACCAAGCGATGGGCCAAAAAGATGGGAAGAGGCATTAAGGATTTGGTTTCTTCACAAGCAAAACCAAACATCATCCCTTGATCGCCCGCACCGCCACCATCCACACCAACCGAGATATCAGGCGATTGCGAATGCAACTTGCATTCAATCTGGCAGGTATCTGCTGCAAAGCCAATCGTTGGATCTACATAGCCGATTTCTCGAATAATGCCTCTTACAAGTTTATCCACAACCGTTCGAGTAAGTGGAGCTGTGGTAGTTATTTCTCCCGCTACACAAACATAATCTGTTGTAACAAGGGTTTCACATGCTACCCTACTCTTGGGATCATGCTGCAAGCAGAAGTCCAAAATGGTATCACTGATTTGGTCGGCAACCTTGTCGGGATGCCCCATAGAAACGGATTCACTGGTAAAGAGATAATTCTGGTTCACAATCTTCCTCATTTTGTTAAACAATCATGTTCCGTCACGGTGTCGAAATTATAAGAAAAGATTGGGTATAAAACCAATATCAGAGTTACAGAAAAAAGGCTTTTATGAAAAACCCCCAACCACTAGTCCTGATCAATGCTGTTGGTCTTACCCCAAAACTGCTCAAATTCGCACCAAAACTGCAACAACTTGCATTAAATGGCTGGATGCGCCCTTTAAAAGAATCGCTCCCCGCAGTCACTGCAACCTGTCAGGCGACCATCCTTACCGGAAAAGAGCCCTCTGTCCACGGAATTGTTGGCAATGGCTGGCTTTTTCGCGACACTGCAGAAGTTCGCTTTTGGCAACAATCCAACCATCTTATCCAAGCCGAACCCATCTACAAAACCGCCTCGCAACTTGCTCAAGCTCAGGGCTCATCCTTCAAATGCGCCAAAATGTTCTGGTGGTTTAACCAAGGCGCTGATGTCGATATCAGCGTTACTCCCAAGCCCTATTATGGCGCCGATGGCAATAAGGCCTTCGGCATTTCAGGATCATCACAAGAACTAAACACAGGATTGGAAAAAAAGCTGGGAGCCTTCCCCTTCCCATCATTCTGGGGGCCGATGGCAGGGCTGCCCTGTACACGCTGGATAGCCCAGGCAACTGCAGAAATTATTACGCATGAAACGCCCAATCTAACCCTCGCCTATTTGCCACACCTTGATTACGACCCGCAACGTTTTGGGCCCACAGGTTCTGATATGCCGAAACTTACAAGAGAATTGGATCATGCTTGCGAACCGATTTTAGATGCTGCCAAAGCGAAAGGTGCCCGAGTTTGGGTCGTAAGCGAATACGGGCATTGCAATGTGCAAAGCGCGATAGAGCCCAACAAGGTGCTAAGAAAGAATGGTTTTCTTGTATGCAGAGACGGGCCCTTTGGCGAGACCATTGATTTTTTTGCGAGCAGAGCCTTCGCGGTTTGTGATCATCAACTAGCGCATATCTACATCAAAAACCCCGGCGATATTCCGAGAGTCAAAGCAACTCTTGAAGAAACACCAGGCATCAAAATAATTCTCGATGCAGAAGGAAAGAAAAGCATGGGGCTTGCTCATCAGCGTTCAGGTGAACTTGTTGCACTCTCAGAAAACAACAAATGGTTTGCTTACCCTTATTGGCTTGATGAAAGCAGGGCTCCAGATTTCGCCCGCACCGTAGATATCCATCGAAAACCAGGCTACGACCCTTGCGAATTGTTCTTCGACCCCAAGTTACTTTTCCCCAAACTTAAAGTGATCAGAAAACTCTTGGGCAAAAAACTTGGGTTTCGTACCCTCATGGATGTCATCCCTTTGGATCACTCCTTGGTCAAAGGCAGCCATGGCTTGGTTTGCGACAATGACGAGGATTGTGCTCTATTGGCAGGGGATGGCCCTGCCCCGCCTTTGGGAAAAATGCCCATGACCAATGTGCATGGGCTCATGATGAATGCACTAGGATTTACAGAAGAAGCCTAATGCTCGCACGCACAGACTTCAACGCTGGTAACACCACTCAGGGCATTCCCAACATGCATCACCATGTCTACGAGCACAACCCTCAATTTTCTCTTGGCCGACAAGTACAATCCTATGTTCCAGGGGAGTATGTGCCAAGATGAGCCAACTTCGTACCAAAATCATGGAATACATAGACCTAAATCCACGACAATTTAGGGTATTGAAGTCTCTTTGTGTAACGCAAGGTTTTGATTCGGCCGGGGTGATGGAACAACAGGTTCAGTTGGTCTTAGCTTCAGATGAGACCTATCGAGGTCAAATGCTATATCTTGACTTTGTTGGCGTTCGTGATCTTAGAATTAATCAGCCAGAATGGAGCCTTGTCGTTATTCCTTATCTTGAAAACACGGAAAGCCCTACATCTGGTAGGTTCCAAGCCCCTATAACTGTTCTCGACCCAGAGGAGGGAATCATCGTGTTTTCATGCCGGGATTTCCTGGCGGCGTTGGGATAGTGGTTTATGAAAAAACCGAAGTGCGTCTGTAACCAGAGGCCCCGCCCGACCACCTTCGTCCCTAGGATTACTCAAAAACATTGATCTAATGAAATTTTTGAAACACGCTCGGCGAAAACTAGCCAAAGACCAATGACATCATTACCCCAGTATAACCTTGCGGGTCGGCTCACGCAGGTGGATAATGCGGGTAGCGTGGTTCCTGAAGTCACCCTTTCCATGGCCTATGACTTCGAAGGGAACCGCACTTGGCTTCAAGACAGTTTAGGTGGCGGCACCAGTTACGCATGGAACAACCAGAGGTTGCAGTCGATGGCGATGTCGACCGCGGACGGCAAATGACGAAGGAGCGATGATGGCAAACCGTGTTGGATCGCTGGTCGGTATCGTGGCGATCTTCGTCGTCGGGACGGCACTCGTCCGCAACAAGTCCGAGGCGAAGGACGAACCGAAAAAGGATCAACCTCTCGCCGCCCTGCGTGAAGTCGTGGCCATCATCAACCGGGGCGGCTGCGGCAACTGCCACGTCATCCCCGGCGCGCCCGGTGCGAACGGTGAGGTCGGCCCGGACCTATCGATGCTGGGCAAGGTCGCTGGCACCCGCAAGCTTAAGACCACGGCGAAGGAGTACGTCCGCGAGTCGATCCTCGACCCGGACGCCTTCGTCGCCCCTGGAGGCTTCGAGAAGGGGGTCATGCCGAAGAAATTCGGTATGACGCTCTCCGACGACGACATGAACAAGTTGGTGGACTACCTCACCTCGCTGGGCGTCGAGGCACCCAAGGGCAAGGACGAGCCGAGGCCCAAGCTCATTCTCATGCGACCCGCCGAGGCCGTGACCCAGTCGTTCGCCCCGTCCTCTATCAAGGGCGTGACCGACGAGCAGATCGTGCTGGGCAAGTACCTCTTCTTCGACCGCCGACTGTCGGCCAGCAACGCCCTCAGTTGTGCATCTTGCCATCAACCCGACAAGGCGTTCTCGGACGGCTTGCCGGTCAGCATCGGTTACCCCGGCACCGCCCTGTTCCGCAACACGCCGACGTTGCTGAACATCTCGCACCGCAAGGCCGTCTACTGGGACGGTCGCCTGTCCGGCTCCGACCTCGCCACCGTCGTCCGCGATCACCTGACCGAGCCGTTCTTCATGGCCGCTGACGGTCGGCTCCTGATCGAGAGGATGAAACAGGTTCCCGAGTACGTCGAACTGTTCAAGGCTGCGTACAAGGTCGAACCCGACTTCGGAACCATCCTGAAATCCCTGGCCGCATACGTCGGCTCACTCGACTCGCCGCCGGCCCCGTTCGATCTCTTCCTCAAGGGGGATGACAAGGCGTTGACAGCCGACGCGGTGGCCGGCAAGCGGTTGTTCGAGGGCAAGGCCGGCTGTGCGACCTGTCACCCGGCCCCGCTGTTCACAGACCACACGTTCCACGACCTGGGCCTGCGGACGGGCACGAAGTTGCTGGACGACCCCGAGCGGCACGCCACCTTCCGCCGCTTCTTCCGGGGGCTGGGGACGCCGAACTACCGCAACCTCACCGAAGACGCTGGGCGTTACGTCGTGAAGTTCAACGACGCCGACCGGGGCAAGTTCCGCACGCCGATCCTGCGGGAGGTCAGCCGCACCGCACCGTACATGCACGACGGGCGGTTCAATACGCTGGAGGACGTGATCGACTTCTACGACCAGGGCGGCGACAAGGAGCAGCGGGCCGGACTGAAACCACTGAAGCTCGACGCAGAGGAGAAGCGGCAGTTGGTCGCTTTCCTGAAGTCGCTTTCCAGCGAGACGATCAAGGTCGTGGTCTTCGAGTTGCCCGACTACACCCTGATGCCACTCGGCAAGGACGAGCCGATGCCGGTGCCAGACAAGCCGGCCACGGTCGCGGTACGCAAGCCTCGCGCGATCACGGCATTGCCCGCCCCTCCAGAGCCGAAAGACAACCCCACGACCAAGGACAAGGTGACTCTCGGTCGCCTACTCTACTTCGACCCCCGCATGTCGGCGGACGGGGCGACCAGTTGCAACACCTGTCACCCGGCCCACACCGGCTACACGGCCCGCACCGCGATCTCGATGGGCGGTACGGGTACGAGCCACTGGCGCAACTCCAGCACGCTGTACAACGTCGCCTACTTCGAGAAGTTCAACTGGGACGGCGCCAGGGGTAGCATCGAGGATCAGAACGACGGGGCGTGGACCGGGGCCGTCGCCGGGAACGTCGATGCGGACCTCGCAGAGGAGCGCCTCGCCCAGGTGCCGGACTACCGGGAGAAGTTCAATACCGTGTTCGGCGAGGAGTACCCGACATGGAGGAACGCCCTGCGGGCCGTCGCCGCATACCAGAGGACGCTCAACAGCAAGAGCGTCCCCTTCGACGCCTTCTTCAAAGGAGACGACAAGGCCATCAACGACGCAGCCAAGCGGGGCCACAAGCTTTTCAAGGGCAAGGCAAACTGCGTTCAATGCCACGACGGCGCGTTGCTCTCCGACGACCGCTACCACAACCTCGGCATGCCGGCCAGCCCCGATTTCTTGAACAGCCCGAACAAGCAGATCACGTTCCGCTTCGAGCAGGCATCCAACGGCGTTCCTCGCAAGCTCTACGAGTCGGCCCGCGACGACCTGGGCCTCTACTACATCACCAAGCGAGCCGATGACATTGGTAAGTTCCGCACGGCCAGTTTGCGGGAACTCAAGCACACCGCCCCGTACATGCACAACGGCATCTTCAAGACGTTGCCTGAGGTGATCGACTTCTACGACCAGGGCGGCGGCAAGAACTCGAACAAGAGTTTGCGGCTGAAGCCGTTGACGTTGACCAAGGACGAGAAGGACGACCTCGTCGCCTTCCTCGAAAGCCTGTCGGGCGACCCACTGGCCGACAAGCCGCCGCCGCTGCCGCCCTACGGTTCGTACCGCGTGAAAGGAGGCAAATGAGATGACCGAACCCCTACCCCTCGCCGCCGAACCAGAATGCGAGCGACATTGTGGCCCAGCCGGTTCCGACCGCCGCCACTTCCTGTTCGCCGCCGGTGCCACACTCGTCGGCCTGACGATACCCGGCCTCGGCGTGGCCCAGGCCAAAGTCGCCGCATACCCGCGAAAGAAGGTCGGCCTCCTGAGCAAGCTCAAGAAGGGCGAGGCGGTCGAGTTCCGTTACCCGTGGGATCACGCCAACTGCAACACGGTGCTGTTGAAGCTCGGCCAGGAGGCTGCGGGCGGCGTCGGCCCGGACAAGGACGTGGTGGCGTTCAACGGCCTCTGCCCGCACATGGGCTGGGACATCCCTGCGAAGAAGTTCTTCGCCGTTCCGGGCATCGCCGGCCCGTGTCCGGGCCACTGGACGACATTCGACCTGACCCGCTACGGCATGGTCGTCAGCGGCCACGCCACACAAGGATTGCCCCAGGTGCTTCTGGAACTCGACGGCGACGACATCTTCGCCACCGGGGTTCTCGGCCTAATCTTCGGCTTCCACGACAACAAGGCCGAACCCAAGGAATGAGGGAACACGCGATGGAACTGCCGATCTACGAACGCAAAGACAGGGTGCCGCTGCCTCCCAAGGACGCTCGGGTGCAGACGACCGCTTGCGCATACTGCGCAGTCGGGTGCGGCTACAAGGTCTACACTTGGCCGGTCGGAACCGAGGGCGGGCCGACCGCGAAGGAGAACGCCTTCGGGGCCGACTTCCCGACCGGGTTCGAGGGGGTTTGGGTCAGCCCGAACCAGTACACCGTCGTTCTGGTCGGCGGCAAGCCGCACCACTGCGTCGTCGTGCCGGACTCCGATGCCACGGTCGTCAACCCCGGCGGCAACCACTCGATCCGTGGCGGCACCCTCGCACTGAAGTGCTACACGCCCACGGGGCCGACGAAGGACCGTCTCCAGTTCCCCCAGGTGCGGGTGGGCGGCAAGCTGGTGCGGGTCAGTTGGGACACTGCCATCGACGTGATGGCGGCGGTGAGCAAGCACGTCCTGGCGAAGTACGGCGAAGCGGCCTGGGGGATGAAGACTTACTCCTACGAGTTCTTCGAGAACACCTACGCCATCACCAAGCTGGCCTTCGACTCGATCAAGACGCCGGCGTTCGCCGTCCACGACAAGCCGTCGATGTCGAACGACACCGCCGGCGTGGACGACGCGGGCATCGTCACCTTCAGTGCCGCCTACGAGGACTTCAAGGCCGCGAGCGTGCTGTTCATTTCCGGCACCGACCCTTACGAGTCGAAGACCGTCGTCTTCACCGAATGGATGATGCGGTCCAAGGCGAAGATGATCTTCGTGGTCCCCCGGCGGACGATGGGCGTGGCCTACGCAGAGTCCAAGGGAGGGCTGTTCCTCCAGATCATCCCCGGCACCGACGCCCTGCTGCACATGGCCCTCAGCCGCGTGATCCTCGAAAAGGGCTGGGAGGACAAGGCGTTCATCGAAGCGTGGGTGGCGAACGCCTGGGAGATCGACAGCGGCTTCGGACGCGGCAGCCGCAACACGCCCTGGCAGTGGCGGACCACCTGGGGCGACATCGGGGCCGTCGATTTCGCCGGCTACAAGAAGTGGCTGCTGGCCTACGAGCCGGCCTCGCTCGACTTCGCGGCCAGGGAAACCGGCATCCCGAAAGAAAAGATCATCGAGGCGGCGAAGTTGCTGTCAGGCGGCGGTGCGGGCGAGCGAGCCAGGGCCACCTTCCTGTTCGAGAAGGGCAACTACTGGAGCAACAACTACCTCAACACCGCCAGCATGGCCTCGCTGGCTCTTCTGTGCGGCTCGGGCAACCGACCGGGCCGGATGGTCAGCCGCCTCGGCGGCCACCAGCGGGGCTGGATCGGGGCGGCACCCTACCCGCGAGAGAAGTCGCCGGAACGCCTCCCCGGTCGCCGGAAGGTCGAACTCGACCTCGACCGCTGGGTCGAGAAGGGCGAGGTCCGGTTCCTGTGGGTGATCGGGACGACATGGACCGGGGCGATGACCGCCAGCCAGGAGCTTGCCCGCACCGTGCGGAAGCTGACCGTCGAGAGCAAACACCAGCCAGCCAGTGCGAAGCAGGACGACCTCATCGACGCCCTGGTCAAGCGGGTGGACGCCGGCGGCATGGTGCTTGTCGATTCGGACATCTACCCGGTCAACCCGCTGAACACCGAGTTGGCCGACATCGTGCTACCCGCCGCCGCTTGGGGCGAACACGACGGGGCGAGGTGCAACGGCGAACGGCGGTTGCGACTGTACGCGAAGTTCTACGACGCCCCCGGCGAGGCCAAGCCGGACTGGTGGGCGGTCGCCAAGCTCGCCAAGGCGATGGGCTTCACCGGCTACGACTGGGCCGATGACAACGCGGTGTTCGAGGAAGCTGCCCGGTTCAGCCGGGGCGACATGCTCGACTATTACCCACTGGTCTGGAAGGCGAAGAAGGAAGGCAAGAAGGGCCACGAAGCCCTCCGCGATATGGGGACGACGGGCATCCAATGCCCGGTGCGGTACGAGGACGGGAAGTTGGTCGGCACCGCCCGGCTGCACGACAGCACCCTTAAACTCTCCGACCCCGAAGGCCCGACGACGCACGCCAAGTGGCTGACGGCGTTCAACACCCACTCGGGCAAAGCCCTGCTCATCAAGAGTCCGTGGGAACTGTTCGCCGACTTCTACGCTCGCATCAAGCCGGACTCCAAGAAGGGCGAATTCTGGCTGACGTGCGGTCGCATCAACGAGACCTGGCAGTCCGGGTTCGATGACCTCCGCAAGCCTTACATGGCTGCACGCTGGCCGGGGAACTTCGTGGAGATCCACCCCGACGACGCCAAGGCGTACAAGGTCGAAAGCGGCGACGTGGTGCGGCTAACGAACGACGATGTGCTGATCCAGACGGGCGGCTTCAACCGGGTCGAGGCCGAGGAGATCAAGTTCTCCTGGCTGGAGAAAGAGGGCCACATCCGCATCGGCAAGGGGCAGATCGAGGCGATAGCGATGGTCACGCCCGCCGTACCACAGGGCGTGCTGTTCACATACTTCCTGTTCCCGCCGAACCCGTTCAATGCCCTGGCCCACCGGGTCGCAGACCCGATCACGAACAACTACCGCTACAAACTCGCCAAGGCGAAGATGGCTCGGGTGGGCGAGTCGCCGTACAAGAAGGACCGCCGATTCATGTCCTTCCAGCGGCGGGACTTCGTTGGTTGACCACATTTAGAAGTGGTTCTGAAGCATGGCTACCGTTCTTCCAGAGCTTTACGAAGTCTTGAGCTGCTTCTCGACGGCCACGCAAACTTCGATGTGCAACGACCTGTTGAGGCAACTGACGGCGAAGGGCGGCGACAATCACGCCGCGTACTTCGCAGACGCATTGCATGCGAACCAG
>CALARU010000400.1 GCA_937888715.1 uncultured Planctomycetaceae bacterium
TATTCACTTATCGCTTTTAACCATATTTAATAATATCATATTGATATGGATCTTTTACTTTTTCCTAACAATTAAAACATTAGCGATAAAATGGGCAATATCTCTTTTAATATTTTTGATTCACTCGACAAAACTTGGGAAAAAGAGTTGTTAAAGTCATACTTTTTGGGTGGCCCAGACTCCATGCCTTTTTTTTCCAACGTCTCCAAAAATAAGAATATTTTATCACTTAAAAAAGAAGAGCATGATTCTTGCTTTCTAAATATTCCCTGGAATATTGGAAGCCATGGAATTTTCATGTCCCCAACTTCAACGCTGCCTTTATCCGATTCACCTTATTCCTTGCTTATGGAGTTAGCGCGCGGGAAAGTAAATCAATTCCGAAATTTCAATGCAGACTGGGAATTTAGCGGCTTAAAAATAAATCAAGACATTCGGAATCAACTAGCAAAATCCACCCTAGAGTTCGGAAAAGCTTTTAGTAACAACGATCTTTCCCAACAAGAAAAATCCCTGCAAAACGCAATCGAATTTGCTTATCATGGCTCTGACACTTTAATTCGCGAGTATATTCGTCAAATATTTGATATTAGGCATCAAGATAATCAACCCTTTGAAACGGGCCTTTCTGCCAAGGTTTCCAAACCTTTCCCGGCTTCTCTTACAAGCAAAATGGAACAATCTTTTAATTACATGCAAGTTGGTTTCAACTGGAAAAATATCGAAACTTCACAAGGCATTTTCTCTTGGAGTCAAGTCGATCAAGCTTTAGAAAGTTGCTTGGCTACTGGAATGGAAGTAATAGGCGGGCCAGTCATCCAAATGACAAAAGAATCCCTACCTGAATGGTTGACTGCATCTAGCAGTACTGCATCCCAATATGCAACCGCAATGGCACGATTTTTAGACACCGCGATAAGGCGCTATAATGGTAAGATCCACCGCTGGATTATTTGCTCGGGGCTGAATGTTGCTACTGAACCAGCATTTGGTGATGAAACTTACTTTCGCATTGCCTGCAAGCTTGCAGAGATTGCCAAGCAAATTCATTCCTCATTAGAAATTATTATTGGGGTCACTCAACCTTGGGGTGAATATACCGCCTCGAAAAAAAGGGCCTTTTCACCTTTTATTTTTACAGATAATCTTTGCAGGGCAGGGCTTAATCTCGCTGCAATCGACATAGAAATTGTTATGGGCTCATCTCCTAATGGTTCATTCTGCAGAGACATGCTCGAAACATCCAAGCTTTTAGATCTCTATGCAGTTTTAGGCATACCGTTAACCCTCACCCTTGGTTATCCATCAATTAAGAATCAAGGGGAGCTGGGGGATAGTGAATTTGGGAATTGGAAAGGTTCGAAGACCCAAGCAACTCAAGCAGATTGGGCGGAATCTTTTACCTCTTTGGCTCTTAGCAAAAGATTTATCCAATCAATTCATTGGGTTGAATTATCGGATGATTCTAGTTCCGATTTTCCAAATTGTGGGTTATTTGATAAAGATTGGCAACCCAAAGCCTCATTTTCTTGCATGGAAAAGTTACGAAAGACCCATCTGCGCTAGGTCGCTAGAGTTCAAGCCTATAAAAAAAGCCAACCTTTTTAAAAGGCTGGCTTTTTTTGTAATCACAAAGATCAGGGAGTCTTTGGATCTAAACCTTTAGCAGGTTTATCTCCAAGTGGTCCGACTGACTCAAGAACTTCTTTTTCTTCGACTTCAAAGGTTGGTTCAAAAATTATCTTCTTTTCGCCATCAACTTCAGCAACTCTGGTGTTGATAAGATTTTTGCCAACAAAAGAGCCACGAAGAAGGTCTTCAGATAGAGGATCTTCCAAGAAATGCTCGATTGCCCTACGCAAAGGTCGGGCACCAAAATCAAGGCTAGTACCTTTATCAATCAAAAGTTCCTTTGCTTCTTCGGTAAGAACAAGCCTGAGGTTCTTTTCTTTAAGTCGCTTGTAAACCTTGCTTAATTCAATGTCGATAATGTTCTTAAGATCAGGCTTGGTAAGCGGCCTGAAAACAATGATATCATCAACACGGTTAAGGAATTCAGGGCGGAAATTATTTTCCATCGCCTGCTTAACGGTTTCCTTCATTTTGGAATAGTTAGCTTGTTCATCTTTACGGTTATGAAAACCGTAACCACCAACTTTACCCGTAATTTCGGCAGCGCCGATATTCGTGGTCATAATGATGATGCTATTTTTAAAATCAATTGTTCGACCTACATTATCGGTCAAACGACCTTCTTCCATGATTTGTAAAAGCATATTCCAAACTTCGGGATGCGCTTTTTCAATTTCATCAAGAAGAACAACACTGTAAGGTTTTCGCCTGATTTTTTCGGTTAACTGACCACCTTCTTCGTATCCAACATATCCAGGAGGTGCACCGACCAAACGGCTTACATTATGCTTTTCAGAATACTCACTCATATCAATGGAGATAAGCGAATTTTCATCTCCGAACATGAATGCTGCAAGGCGTTTTGCTAACAAAGTTTTACCAACACCAGTTGGGCCTGCAAAAATAAAGCTTCCAATAGGGCGCTTAGGGTCTTTTAACCCTGCACGACTCTTACGCACAGCCTTAGAGATTGATTCAATCGCCTCATACTGGCTAACAACTTGCTTATGCAGCTCTTTTTCCATCGAAAGCAAACGAGCGGTTTCGTTGTCTTCGAGGCGTTTAAGAGGCACGCCTGTCATTTTGCTAACCACTTCAGCAATGACATCGTCATCAACCACGCCATCAACTTCGCGAGATTTATCGCGCCATTCTTTGGTAATGGTTTCTTTTTTCTTCTTAAGTTTATCTGCTTGATCACGAAGATGAGCTGCTTTTTCAAAATCTTGTTCAGCAACAGCAGCTTCTTTTTCTTGATTAAGCTTTTCGATTTGTTGATCTAGCTCTTT
>CALARU010000401.1 GCA_937888715.1 uncultured Planctomycetaceae bacterium
CCTTTTAAAATCATTGAAGAAGCTTTGGTCTTCCTTAAAAACGAAAAGTGCATCGATGTTTCAGGTGGCGACCTTATTGGCAGGGCCAGTTACAAATTCAACTTAACTGAACTAGGCAGACGAAGAGCGCAAGATGCCATGAAGGTTTGTGGCTATGTTGGGCCTGCCCCCGTCAGCCTAGAAGATTATGTCGACCAAACCTACAAGCAGGCGGTGACCAACCTGCCCGTGGACCCCCAGGC
Source organism: uncultured Planctomycetaceae bacterium (assembly GCA_937888715.1). Lineage (GTDB taxonomy): Bacteria > Planctomycetota > Planctomycetia > Gemmatales > Gemmataceae > UBA969. The sequence continues at coordinate 243 of CALARU010000401.1, forward strand.
TTTAAGAGAAGCTTTTAGCCATCTGGTGATTACCGATGAACTTTTCAATGCAGTTGGCCCTGCCATTCTTAGTGGCAAATCCATTTTCATTTACGGCCCGCCCGGTACAGGAAAAACCTCGATCGCCCAAGCCATTGGCGAATTCATGAATCGCAAGGGTGGCGATATTTTTGTCCCGTATGCCTTCCATTTCGAAGGCAACATCATCTCCATATTTGACCCTGCAATTCATATTCCGCATGAAGTCCAAGCAGAGGCACCGAAAGATGAAGCAGAGGCTGCAATCCGCAGACTCTTGAATACTAGCAATCATGATAGCCGTTGGGTTCGCATTCGCAGACCGGTGATCATTACAGGGGGCGAATTAAGCCTCAGCATGCTCGAGCCCCGCTACAGCCCAGAATCCAATTATTACCAAGGCCCTTTGCATGTGAAAGCCAATGGCGGGATCTTTCTCATCGATGACTTTGGCAGGCAATTATGCAGCCCTAAAGAGTTGCTCAATCGCTGGATTGTACCTTTGGAAAGCCGGGTAGATTACCTCAACTTGGTAAGCGGGCAAAAATTCAAAGTGCCTTTCGAACAGTTAACCATCTTCTCAACCAACCTCGATCCGAAGGATATTGTTGATGAAGCATTCCTCAGACGCATGAGGCACAAGGTGGAAATCAACGCCCCCAAAAGAGACATCTACGAGAAGATATTTGAGATGTATTGCAAAAAACTTTCGATGAAACCCTGCCCCGAAGCCGTGGACTACCTATTTGATCGCTATTACTCCAAAGGCAGGTCAGTTCGTGCTAGCGATTGTCGTGATTTGCTGGAGACAGTGGCCTCAATATGCCGATTTCGTGGTAGTCCAGTTGTGTTGTCACGCGAGTTGATCGCAGAAGCAGCAGAGAGTTTCATAGGCGACTTTGCCTGATCTTCCTCGCTTCACCCGGTGGCCCCAACTTCTGAACTTTGCTTGTTTAGCTAGTTGGAGAGTTATCATGAAAAGAATATTCCTGGTTTTCCCTGCGCTCTGTTCCACTCTGGTGGGTTGTACCCTCACGGGTACAGACTTCGCATTAAAAGATAAATCCTTCAATGTTAATGAAAAAGTTGTAACCAAACCCAGCTCCGAAAAAGACGCGCCCATGCGCACGCCCAAGGCCGCGACTTGCATTGCCTTTGGCGACTTCCGAGCCATCGAGGCCAAGAACCTCGAGCGATCCTCTTTGCAACGCCAGCAGCTTTTCGAAGATGCCCGCAAAGCTTACCAGCAGGGACTTTCCATCGAGCCTGATAATCTTCAAGCTTTGGTCGGCCTAGCCAGACTTTATTCAAGCATGGAAGATTACCAGCACGCTCAAGAAACCTACGAACTGGCGGGAAAAAAGCACCCCAAAGAAGCAGGCATTTGGTTCGAACTTGGCATGCTTCATGCCAGGAAAAAAGAATGGAACATCGCACTCGAAGATTTGGCCCTTGCTGTAAAGCTTGAACCTGAAAACAGACAGTTCATCAACACCTATGGCTTTGCACTTTGTCGAAACGGAAAATTTGAAGAAAGCTATAAAGTCTTCATCAAGATTAACGAACCAGCAAAGGCCCATTACCAGGTTGCCCGCATGATGGAACATGTTGGTAAAAAAGAAGAAGCCCGCGAACACCTGATCAAGGCGCTTACCAACCAACCTGATTTCCCTGATGCCAAAGAGATGCTTACTTCCCTCGGCCAATAAATTCTTGCCTACTTAATATGTGCATTCTTTTCTAAACAACATTACAATATCTCTCTGACATTCATCATGGAGATATTTTATGTTTACTCTTGTTACTTTGGCCCTTAGCGCTGCGCTGCTTTCTGAAACACCCCGCAACATCATCATCGTAATGACCGATGATCAAGGCTATGGCGATGTTACCTGCCATGGCAACCCAATTCTTAAAACACCAAACCTCGATAAGCTCCATTCGCAAAGTGTTCGTTTCACCGATTTTCATGTTAGCCCCACCTGTGCGCCCACTCGCTCCGCACTTATGACAGGCAGGCATGAATTCAAAAATGGTATCACTCATACCATCTTTGAAAGGGAAAGACTTAACCCCAAAGCCATTACCCTTCCCCAAGTTTTGAAAACTGCAAACTACACCACCGGGATATTTGGCAAATGGCATCTGGGCGATGAGCCCGCCTACTGGCCCAACAAACGCGGCTTTGATGAGATGTTCATCCATGGTGCAGGTGGGATTGGTCAAACCTATCCTGGAAGTTGTGGCGATGCCCCGAACAATAAGTATTTCGATCCAGCAATTCTTCACAACGGAACATTCGAAAAAACCAAGGGTTACTGCACTGATATTTTTTTCAACCAAGCCATTCTTTGGATGACTGCACAGCAAAAGGCAAATAAACCCTTCTTCACCTATATCACGACTAATGCACCCCATGGCCCATTAATCTGCCCACCAGAGTACGAAAAGAAATATGAAGGAAAGGTGCCCCCTGATGCCGCCAAGTTTTTTGGCATGATTGAAAATATTGATGACAACATGGGCAAACTCATGGCTTTCCTTGATCAATCAGGCGTTGCCAAGGATACGCTTTTAATATTCATGACCGACAACGGCGGTACTGCAGGAGTGAAAACTTTTAACGCAGGTATGCGGGGCGCAAAAGGTACCCCATACATGGGTGGCACCCGAGTTCCAGCATTTTGGCGCTGGCCCGCGGGTTTCACGGGGGGCAAAGATTGCAACAAACTGACCGCCCACATCGACATATTTCCCACCATGCTTCAAATTACAAACATCCCCATGCCCAAGGAAGCCGCATCACAAGTTGAAGGGCGAAGTTTTCTTTCCCTCTTAAAAAATCCCGATGCTGCGTGGGATGATCGTGTGCTGTTCACCCATGTTGGGCGCTGGGAAAAAGGCAAAGCTTCTGAATCTAAGTACGCTTTTGTTTCTGCAAGAAACACCCGCTACAACCTAGTTAACAGTGTAAGGCAGGGCGAAAAGTGGGAGCTGTTTGATATCTCAACCGACCCAGGCGAAAAGAACAACATTGCAGAAACCAGCCCTGAGGTTGTTCAAAAACTTAAAGGTGCGATTGATAAGTGGTGGGTAGAAGTTATGCCCCTGTTGGTGAATGAAGATGCAACCGGGCCCAAGATTAACCCCTTCAAGGAACTTTATTGGAAGCAGTTTGGTGGCGCCCCAGATCCCAACATGCTCAAGCAGATGGATCCCACTTCGAAACAGGGCAAGAAAAAGTAGCTTCTACAAGAATGGCTTAAACAGAGATTTTAGTTTCTGTTCTGAAAACAGAATAAAGGAATAATCTCTGCTTTGTAGTTGTTGTTGAACTTTAAATTGGCCTTGCAAGCGCTTAGCCTTTTCAACCTCTTGCTGATACTCGGTTTTAACCCAAACCCGCAGGCAATCGAGATTGGCTCTCAATTTTTGATATCTTTCTTTGCGCTCACCATGGCTGTTGCAAGGAAGTTGAAGAAGCTTCTGCCTTTGCACAATCAAAGCATCCCATTGAGAATCGGCCTTTGCAGGGACATGCCTTTGCGGGTTCCACCAGATATCCCTGGCAATTTGATTTGCAGCTTTTACAGAATCTTCAGTTTCAACATTCTTGATCAAGTTTAGCCTTGCGGTGGCAGAAACCACCATGAATGCCGGGGGCGTTACCTGATAAAAATTCTGAATCATCTGATCCGTAACTTCATCATACTTGGCGCCACCGATGCCGTGAATAAAGGCATCCGAAAGTAATAGGCGGGCAAAAATCGTGGTGGATAAAGCACGAGGCCTTACTCTGGTTCCCTGCATCTCCAAATTTTTAAAAGCGACAAGTTGATCTTTAACACCCAAGCTGATTCTGACCCCCTGCGGGCCGGGCGTCCCCAGAATGATTTCTCCTGAAGCTTCTTTTTTTACTCCCAACCTTTGCCTTCTACTCTCGCCGGGAAGTAACAACCAAAAAGGTGTTTCCGCCCAACCCTTCGCAACGCCTAAATCTGGGAAGGGATGATTCTTGCTTTTAAGCCCATGTTTTTTTCGATAGGTAGCAACCGCCTGATTAAACAAATTTGCAAACGCTTCTGCTTTACTGATGATATCCATAGCAAAAAGCGAGAAAGAGTTGGTGCCACAAAGTGTACTTACGGGAAGCTCAAGGTTGTTGCAGCCTAGATGTTGCTCCCATTTTCTGCGTGCATGGGTAAACGCCAATCCTGGTTTTAAGCCTGTTGCAACCGCCTTTAAAACATCCTGCCAAAAACTGACCCCCATGGGAATACTTTCCCAATCAAAGGTGAGCGCTTTTAAATGTTCGCTGAAGCGATCAAAGATTTCATGATTTTTGATGGCCCAATCTTCGTAGGGCATGCCTGAATTATCTTGATCAAAATTGCAGTTAACCACCACCGACTTCTTTACACCAACGGGAATCCTAGGTACAGAAATTGAAGCATGTTTGACCACATCATTATCGATAATAAGGTTTAGCGGTGTTAGGGAATGTTTTTTAGAAATGGAGTGCAATGCAAAATTCTTGATCCAGACTCCGGGATGAAACAATTCGGGCTGGTGCCCTGATACCAGCAAGGGCAGACTCTTATCAACTTTTATTTCCTGTCCATTCGATTTCAAAAATGCAATCGCTGCAGTAATCGCTTCCTCTTTGGCAAGCAGGCGAAGTTCTTTTAAGGGTTGCCCAAAAATCAATGGTTTTGCAATAGAAAGCTTCGTTTGGTTTTCTTTGATCAATTCTGCAACAAGAGAAAGGTCTGGGTAATAAAGAATTCCGCCATCTTCAGAAGGTGCGCGAAGTTCATGAAGGGAAATCAACGGGTTGTTTCCATTAAAATTGAATCAAAAGTGAAAGAACCAGATGGATTAATTCCGTGCCATGAAAGTTGCTCTTCCGCCTGCACCAAGACTTTGCGGTAGTAGGCAAGGCGCTTGGCAGAATCATCGAGCACAGTACCAAAAGTTCGATTGGGATCGATATAAAGCCTGGGTACTGCAACTTCTTGAATCTTCATGTTGTAGTAGGCAGCTTGCACCCATAACTCTAAGGGCATGCCCCAACTGGTTTCGGTTATTTGAAATTTTGCAAGGGCGCTGCAGTTATACGCTTTAAAACCACAGAACGCATCGGTTACCTGCAACCCATAGCGCACATTTAATTCTTTGGTGATCAGGGTGTTAATGCGCTTACGATCTTCGGGGGCGCTGTTATCTTGACGAAAGTCGCGCAGGTATCTGCTTCCCGAAACAATGTCGGCATGATCGATCGCTTCCAACAAAACGGGAATTCTAGATGGTTCATGCTGCCCATCACAATCCATGGTGATGAGAATATCTGCGTTATGCGATAGCGAGTATTCAAAAGCGGAAATCAGAGCTGCGCCATACCCTTTGTTCTTTTCGTGGGTGATACGCTCGATGTTAGATTCCTGATCTAATTTTTTGGAGGTATCATCGGTTGAACCATCATCAATGACTAAAATTCGATTCGCGTATTTGCGCACTTCTTCCAATACCGAATGAACATGGTTGGCTTCATTAAAAACGGGAATAGCTACAATAGTGTTCAAGGCGCTGACTCCAAATCGGATGCATTGACAATCTATAATAATACTTCGCCACATCCTTGCAATTATTTTATGGTAGCAAAGAGAGGGAAGTCAAAAAGGTTGTCAGAATAAGTTGAAGCAAAGCTGTTAATAGCCATTATATTTTGAATAAAACGCAATCTCAAAACAGTTATACTATGTATAACAACAGTTGGGTAAAGCAATGAAGTCAGATCAAAGTAATAATGAAAGCAAGCTTTTCCCTTGGTTTGACCCGATGGGAGCATCGGGAAGGTTTCGTCCGGTTCTTTGGTTTCTGCTTTTCCTTTTAGTTGTTTCGTTACAAGGGCCGCACTTTATTTATTCCCTGCCAGGCAATTTAAACTCTGGGAGTGATTTTTTCCAAGACTGGGCTTCTGCCAAGGATTGGCTCGAAGGTCGCCCGATATACGGTCCGCTTGCTGATTCCCTCAATCGTTTCCTTGATATCGATACCAGCAACAAAAATATATCCATGGATGTTCATGTCAATGTGCACCCGCCCTTCTCGCTTTTTGTTGTCTTACCTTTTGCGTTTCTCCCTTATGTACATGCCATGCTTTTATGGAATCTGGTCATGCTCGGTTTGTTTGCGTGCTCTGTTGTGCTCGTTCTTAAAACATTGAACCTTCCTTGGCTTTGGTGGTCCCTATTCCCCGCAGGTACACTTTTTCTTTTATGTGGCCCCTTGCAAAGCCAGATCAATCAAGGGCAGTGGAACTTCCTGCTTCTATCGTTACTGCTTGCAACTTATAGCTTCGACCTTAAAAACAAACCATGGCTTTCAGGCATTAGCTTAGGCATAGCTGCTGCACTCAAACTTACTCCTATATTTCTAATCCTCTGGTTTGTATTTGATCGCAAATGGAAAAGCCTCTTTGCTTTTATTCTCTCTTTCATGATTTGCAATCTACTTGCAATCATTGTTTTTGGCCTGCCCGATACTATGGACTACCTTTTCAGGGTATTGCCTGTCGTCCGCGAATTTGAAGGTTACCCAGGAAACATCTCGTTGAATGGTTTCATGGGGAAACTATTCTTCCCTGAACACCCCGAACTTTTACCACCTTTAATGCTGGCCCCCGCCTTAGGCAAGGCGCTTGCCCTGATATTACAAATAGCATTCACTTCCCTTTGGGTTGTCCTATTTTTTCTTCCCATGCCCGAGAAACGAGCAAGGCTTTTCCTCCTTGGCATCGTCATCATGCTTTTTGTTTCGCCCATCACTTGGGATCACTATCTTGTACTTGCATTACCCGCCCTTGCCTTCTCCTGGAAAGATCTCAGGCAGCGCCCGATGCTTAATATCTTCTTTCTGATAACCTTAGTTTTGTTCTCTGTATGCCTAGGGGATTTGCAATTACATTTGATACAAAGCAAACCTCTTGATGCTTTTTATGGCCCTATTTATTCAGTCACTTTGTTCAGCATACCAACCTATGCTCTTTTTCTGTTGCTGATGATGTTACTGCACCCAATATTCCGCAAACCAGAAATCCCGCAAGCGCCTTCTTCCCAAAAGATCATCTGACTATCTGCAAAAATAGGTTGCATTCAAATAAAATAAGTAGTCTCATTGAGATAATAGCACTCTGTTTGTAAAGAGGAATAAAGCCATGCGTCGCAGTATTATTGTTGTAGCATTTATCGCAGTTGGTCTTTTTCTTGCAAGCTTCTCCATTGGTACTGCGGAGTTAGTGAAGGAACCAATCAAGAAAGAGTTCGGTTTAGAAAAGCGCACTCCTTGGACAACTTCAAAAGTGATTGGCTCGCCCGAGCCACCCCCACCTTATAAAACCGAACCTGCATTTCCGAAACTTCAAAAGTTCGAGGAACCTCTTGATCTTGCACAAGCTCCGGGCTCGGATCGTATGTTTGTAGCAGGCCGCTGGGGCAAAATTTGGTCGTTCATCAACAAACAGAATTCTGATAAGGCCGATCTCGTTCTTGAATTTAAAGACGCCAAGGATTCGAAAGGTGCTGCGATGAGGCAGGTCATCTACGCGCTCACCTTCCATCCCAAGTTTAAAGACAATGGCTACATGTATGTAACATGGATTCCCAACCCGGAAAAAGAAGGGCTTGAAAAAGGGACTCGAGTTTCTCGCTACACAGTAAAAGGGGAACCCCCGGTTGCTGATCTTGCTTCTGAGAAGATTATTTTTGAATGGCCCAATGGTGGCCATAATGGTGGCTGCCTGAAGTTTGGTAATGATGGCTACCTTTATATTAATACAGGCGATGGTTCTGGGATCGCTGATCAATTAGATATCGGGCAGGATCTTTCAAGCGTATTCGCCAAGCTACTTCGCATTGATGTTGATAACCCTGATGGCGGCAAAGGCTATGGCATACCGAAGGATAATCCATTCGTAAATACGAAGGGGGCACGCGCCGAGGTTTACGCTTACGGGCTCAGGCAATTCTGGCGCTTTAGTTTTGATCGAAACAAACAGCTAGGCCTATGGGGTGGCGAGATCGGCCAAGATCTTTGGGAAAGCGTTTACAATATTCAAGCGGGTGGTAATTACGGCTGGTCGGTTATGGAGGGCAACCATCCCTTCCGACCCGAACGAAAAAAAGGCCCCACCCCCATACTCAAGCCTGTTGTCGAACACTCGCACACCGACTTCCGCTCTATCACTGGCGGGTTCATCTATCATGGCAAGCGATTAAAAGAACTGGAAGGGCACTACATCTATGCGGATTTCGATACCGGTAGGGTCTGGGCTTTCAAGCCTACCATCCGCTCTTCAAACCAAGTACAGGTTGACTCCCTGCGTGAATTAGCACGCACCACTTATCGCATCGTTAGTTGGGGCGAAGATGCAGAGGGCGAAATATACTTCGTAGATTTCACAGGGGGTGGTATCCATCAACTCATCAAATCCGAGAAGGTGGACGACTCTGCTAAAAACTTCCCGCGCAAGCTCAGTCAAACCGGTATCTTTGCTTCCACCAAGGATCATAAAGTTGCTCCGGGAATTATTCCCTACTCCGTTAACGCACAACTTTGGAGCGATCATGCTGAAAAGGATCGCTTTATCGCCATACCGGGGAACGGTCAGATTAATCTTGATGAAGTCACCTATCCTGCTTCCCCTGGCGCTCCTCCGGGCTGGAAATTCCCAGATGGCACGGTACTCGTCAAAACTTTTGCTATGGACATGGAGCGTGGCAATCCCAAAAGTAGGAAACGACTCGAAACACGCATCATGCACTACCAGCAATTTCCGGGTACGCAAGAATATGGTGATCAATACTGGCGCGGCTATACTTATATTTGGAACGATGAGCAAACCGATGCCGAGCTTCTCGATGAAAAGGGCGCAGACAAACTATTAAAGATAAAAGTAGGCGACAAAGTTGTCGAGCAGAATTACCGCTTCCCCAGCAGGGCTGAGTGTACGCTGTGTCATAACAATGCCGCTAAGTTCGCACTTGGCGTAAACACACTGCAGATGAACCGCGACCATAACTACGATGGTGTGATTGCTAACCAACTCTCCACGCTTGAGCATATCGGCATCTTCGTCAACAAGTTACCAAGCGAGGCAGCAAAGCTTCCCAAGCTTCCTGATTATCGTGATGAAAAAGTTTCGATCGAAGATCGCGCCCGATCCTACTTGCATTCCAATTGCAGCCATTGCCATATTAAATGGGGCGGTGGTAATGCGGAGTTCAAACTTCATCTTGGTCTTGATCTCAAGGATCTAGGCATTGTGAATACAGCTCCGGTGCATGGTAACTTTAAAATTGATGGTGCCAAACTTCTCGTCCCTGGGCAACCTGAAAAGTCGATCATCCTCGAACGGATGAAGATGACCACGCTGGGTAGAATGCCCCACATCGGCTCGCGTGTGGTGGATGATCAAGCGGTACAACTGGTGCACGATTGGATCAAAGGCTTGAAATAATATTCACTCAGTCGAAGTGGAAGTGATGACCAGATGGGGAATCGACACCATGCGTTGCAGGCGGCCTGTCAGGCGAACGCCCGCCCTCGGCGCACGGATTAAAACTTCTTGATTTGTGTGGTAGCAATGTGTATGATATTGCTATTCCATACACACCGGAGGCATTCATGCGCACAAATATTGTCATTGATGACAGCTTAATGAATCAGGCATTAAAAATTTCTGGTTATAAAACAAAAAAGGAAACAGTCGAAGAAGGCTTAAAGCTCCTTATAGCGCAAAGAAATCAATTAAAAATAAGAGATTTGCGTGGAAAACTAAATTGGGAAGGTGATCTAGATCAAATGAGGGTTGATAAATGATAGTTGCTGATACTTCTACTTGGATTGATTATGTAAAAGGAATTGAATCATTACAAACTAACATTTTAGATTATGAACTTGAACACAGCAGAATCATTACAGGAGATATAATAATAACAGAATTCCTACAGGGATTTCGTGAAGAAAAGGATTATGAAACTGCAAAACAGATGATGGAAAGTCTGGAATATCATGACTTTCTTGGTAAAGAAATTGCAATACAAGCAGCTCAAAATTATAGAAAATTAAGAAAGAGTGGAATTACAGTCAGAAAAACAATCGATGTTATTATTGCAACTTTTTGTATTGAGAATAGATTTGAATTAATTCATAACGATAGAGACTTTGATCCTATGGAAGAATATTTAGGACTCAGAGTGAAGAAATGAAAATCGTCCAACAACTGCTTTAGTTAAACCAACCCTTTAAGCGGGTGTATCATCCATTGCTTGAACCATACATAACAAGGAATTGAACATGAATCTGATGACCCCGATTTTGGTAATGCTCTCTCTTGGCTTTGCCCCCGATGAAACAAAAAAACCAACAGAGACAGTAATTTACAAGGGCGCAATCATTCACACTGCCAACGCAATGCCCATCATCAATGGATATTTGGTAGTAAAAGATGGCAAGATAATTGCATTGGGCAGCGCAGAAAACATGCCCGCAATTCAAGGAAAAATAATTGATGTAACAGGGAAAGTCATCATTCCTGGATTGGTAGACAGCCATTCGCATCTGGGGGTTTTTGCCCGCCCGCAGGTTCCCGCAAACTCTGATGGTAACGAGGGTAGCGGCCCGCTTCAGGCATCACTTAGGGCGATGGATGGCATCACGCCAAACGATCCCGGCATCCGCATGGCCCTTGCTGGTGGTGTTACTACTGCCAACATTATGCCTGGCAGTGGTAATGTGATTGGTGGGCAAACCCTTTATGTAAAATTCGTGGGCCAGACAGTCGAACAAATGCGCATCCAGAACATCCCGGTGCTGGGCGGGCTAAAGATGGCGAACGGCGAAAACCCCAAGCGCTTCAACTTTGATCGTACCAAGGGTGCACCTGCGACGAGGATGAAAATCCATGCAATGCAAAGAGAGCAGTTCATAAAGGCACGAGAATACCAGAAGAAGTGGGCTGATTATCGCAAGAAGAAAGAGACCGATGCCAAGGCGGAACCGCCCGAGGTAGACTTAGCACTAGAGCCCCTGGTTGAAGTATTAGAGCGCAAGAGAACCGTGCATTTTCATTGCCATCGTGCTGATGATATCTACTCTGCGTTCAAACTTTCGCAGGAGTTCGATTTTGAGATTGTGCTTCAACATGCGACAGAGGCATATCGCATCGTGGATGAGCTTGCGAAAAAGAATGCCTGGGTTTCACTAACTTTGGTGGATAGCCCTGGGGGCAAAGCAGAAGTATCAGGTTTGCTTGAAGAAAATGCTGCAGCAATCACCAAAGCGGGCGTGAAGGTTGCAATCAATACGGATGATCCCGTTACAGAATCAAGATTTTTTCTACGCACAGGCGCAATCGCATTACGAGGTGGAATGACAGAATTAGAGGCGCTTAGGGCACTGACATTAAATCCTGCAACGATGATGCATTTAGAGAAGCGGGTGGGTTCCCTTGAAGTTGGAAAAGATGCAGATTTTGTTGTGCTTTCTGGGGCACCCTTCAGCACTTACACCCAGGTTCTTGCAACATTCATCGAAGGGAAACAAGTATTTGATCGAACGGTTCATGAGAATTGGGCCTATCAAGCGGGCGGTTTTGCCTTGGTTGA
>CALARU010000402.1 GCA_937888715.1 uncultured Planctomycetaceae bacterium
AATAAAACAGAACAAGAATGGACCCCCGTTTTACAACGAGGGTGACGAAAGCACGGGGCTGGTGGGGAGGGGTCTATGTATTTGTTTTAAAGCCCATGGACTGCGTTCCATGGGTTACTTGTTTTTGAATGAGCAAAAGGAAAAAATACAACCCACCCACCGCAGTGGGATGTGCTTTAAGGCAATAAAACAGAACAAGAATGGACCCCCGTTTTACAACGAGGGTGACGAAAGCACGAGGACCGTTTTCTCTTTACATATATCTGAAACTATTATCTTGGCAGAACTCTTTTCTCGTTGGCACTCACCAGCGGATTAACATCCGCCGCTCATTAAAACAAGGCAAACGATATCGATTTTCGTCCGGTATTTTAATTCGGCTTCCGCCTCTGCGTGAAAGGTGACTGGTTTCACGGATAGCGCAATCGTAGGTCGGCAAGAACTTCTTCCGCAGGCTTTCCAACTGTATTTTCATCAAGCGCATTCCCATGATGAATTTCTGCCAACCTGCGTTTGATTTCAAGATGCCAAGCTTCCTTGACGCCTTTGTCAAATGGGTCCAGAGAATCCAGCAAGAATTGCACCAATTCAGCACGCTCTGGCGCAGAGAGTGCGATTGTTTCTGATTTTAATTGCTCGAATGCTTTGTTCATTTGCAACCTCTGGTATTGTGTATTTCCAAGTATAGCATGGTTTGCTTGTTTTTGAATGAGGAGTAATTAAAAAGGCAGACCCACCCCAGCGCAGTGAGATGGGCTTTAAGGCAATAAAACAGAATAAGAATGGACCCCCGTTTTACAACGAGGGTGACGAAACCACGGGTGGCGAAGCCGCAGTGGATCTGATTTAAGGCAATAAAACAAAACAAAATGGGCTGCCGCATACTTCTTCCGTTTACCCGCCACCCTCCTATTTCATAAAATAACACTTAGGTGGGATTGAACTTTATCTGTGCGAGATTGATCATGAAAAACATTCTTTGTTTTGGCGATTCGAATACCTGGGGCTATGTGCCCGGCATCGGAAATCGCTACCCCAAACAAATCCGCTGGACTGGTATTCTGCAAAACCTTCTGGGCAATTCTTCCTTTATCATCGAGGAAGGCCTTAACGGAAGAACTACGGTGCTGGATGACCCCACACGCATAGCCAAGAATGGTATGACTTACCTTCGCCCTTGCTTAGATTCACAAGCTCCCATCGATTTAGTCGTGATGATGCTTGGCACCAATGATTGCAAACATCGCTTTGGCCTATCTGCGTTTGATATTTCTGAGGGCGTTGCGATGTTGGTTTCAATCATTCTGCAAAGTGGTGCGGGGATCAATGGCAAGGCGCCACAGATACTTTTGGTATCGCCACCTTTTATCGTGCCTGCACCTTCCAAGAGTGATCTTTTCTTTGGTGCGGAAGAGAAATCAAAGCACCTTGCTTTTCATGTGCAACAAGTTGCAAACAACACTGCATCACATTTTCTTGATGCAGCAAAGCATTGCACCGTAAGTGCAATTGATGGAATTCATCTCGATGAGGCGGGGCATCTTGCGCTGGCGCAAGCGATAGCTGAGAAGATCAACACCTTGAAGCTATGATTTTGTTAACAGCAACCGGTATTAGTGCCGCAACCTTGTTGTGAAGTGCTCGGAATGCCGATGCCACATTTATCAGGCGCAAGGCATGCAGTATGCTTAGAACCCAATACAAACAAAAGTCCTGCTGGGGTGATCTCTATATCTGCAACAGGAAACTGGGAGATTGCATCCTGTTCGTATTCCACTTCAACAGGAATATCATCTGCGGTGAAAAGCTTGTTTGCGAAGTTGAAAACGCCAGCAAGTTTTGTGGTCTTGAGCCTGTGATCCGTGTCATCAGCGACTAGGATTTGAAGTAGGCAAGAAGTTAGCGCTCTTGAAGTTCCGCCACAATCGATGAAATCTTTTTGAACTTTACCCACTTCGGTGATGTGGAAGTGGGGTGCAATGAAGCTTTGATCGGGAAGCATGAATTGCATTGGGGCATCTGGATTATCATTGATTGCAGATCGAAACATTTTAAGTGTTATCACTGTGGAAATCCTTTTTAAATAATCAGTTTAAGCTAGTAAATCTTTTATCACATGCTGGGGTTCGACCCCTGTAAGCTTTTGATCCAAGCCTTGGAATTTGTAGGCGAATTGTTCGTGATCAATGCCCATGCAATGAAGAATCGTTGCGTTAAGGTCGTTGACATGAACGGGATTTTTGGTGATGTTGTAACTGAAATCATCGGTTTCACCATAAGAGATACCAGGCTTGGTACCGCCACCCGCCATCCACATGCAGAAGTTTTTGGGATGGTGATCTCTGCCGTAATTATCTTTGGTAAGAGTGCCTTGCGAGTAAACTGTTCTACCAAATTCGCCACCCCAAACTACAAGGGTTTCATCGAGAAGGCCGCGTTGTTTTAAATCCATGACGAGGGCAGCCGTTGCTCGGTCGGTATCTTTGCACTGGTTGCCTAGTTGGGAGGGGAGGGAGCCATGCTGATCCCAGCCACGGTGGAAAAGCTGCACGACTCTTACGCCTCGCTCGACAAGTCTGCGGGCCATGATTGCGCTATGGGTGAAGGTACCGGGTGTGGAAACATCGGGGCCATACATTTCGAGGGTGCGTTTGCTTTCGGAAGAAAGGTCGGTAAGTTCGGGTACGCTGGATTGCATGCGGAATGCCATTTCGTATTGGGAGATACGAGTCTGGATTTCTGGATCACCTAATTGTTGCAACTCGCGTTGATTGAGTTTTTGCAGGGTATCGAGCATGGTTCTGCGATCATCGGAAGAAACACCTTCGGGGTTACGAAGATAAAGAACAGGGTCGCCTGTGCCACGCAATGCGACGCCATTGAATCGGGTGGGAAGAAAACCGCTGCTCCACATGCGGGTGAACAAGGCTTGGCCGTTGCTGCCTTCGGGGAAGCGGGGAGTAAAGACGACGAATGAGGGAAGGTTATTGTTTTCGCTGCCCAGACCATAGGCGAGCCATGAACCAATGCTGGGTTTGCCTGGAACTTCGCTGCCTGTCATCACAAAAGTGCAGGCGGGATCGTGGTTGATTGCGTTGGTGAAAACGGATTTGATGACAGCGATATCATCAACAATTTTGGATGTGAAGGGAAGCAGTTCGCTATTGATCCATCTGCCACACTTTCCTTCTTGGGTGAAGTTGAATTTGGAAGGAGCAACAGGGAAGCGTGCCTGGCCGCTGGTCATGGTGGAAAGTCGTTGGCCGCCTTGCACGGAGGGTGGAAGATCCTTGTTGAAGAAATCCTTGAGGTTGGGTTTGTAATCCCAGAGGTCGATCTGCGAGGGCGCACCGTTCATATGGAAATAGATGACGGATTTAGCAGTGGGCTTGTGGTGGGGCAACCCTGCGACAGGTTTATGAACCTGCACTTGTTGTGCCTGGGATTTCTTGTTGTTTGCCATCATCATGCCAAGGGCAAGCGAACCGAGCCTTAGGCCTTGATTGCCGAAGAACTGCCTTCGGGTTTGCAGCATCTGATTTTCAAAGAAAGGATTCATGAGAGTTCCATTTAGTTTCGGTTAACGGTTTCATCGAGATTGAGAATCGTGTTGGCAAGTAAGGTGTAGGCTGCGAGTTCTGATTCGTTGATGCCTTCTTTGATTTTAGATTCGCCTACTTTTACAACGAGGGCACTGGCTTTGGGATCTGCTTTATAGCGGGCGATATGCTTTTCTAAACCCTCCATCACGATAGCTTTTTCTTCAGGCGCGGGAAGCCTTGAAAGAATGATTTTATAAGCAAGCTCGATGCGCTTTCCAGCATCATTACCACCCTCGGTAATAAGCCTTTCAGCAAGTTTTCGAGCAGCTTCAAAATGCTGCACATCGTTCATGAGTTGCAGAGCTTGAAGCGGGGTGTTGCTACGTTCGCGCTTGGCGCAAAGTGCTTCACGGTTGGGCAGGTCGAAGTTTGCCATGAATGGCGCAGGGGCGGTGCGCTTGATGAAAACATAAATACTTCTGCGATAAAGGTTGGCGCCAGTATCTTGTTTGTAGTTACGGGTATTGGAACCAGTAAAGCCAACGGGCTCCCAGATATTGGGTGGCTGGTAAGGCATGGTGCCCCGTCCGCCCATATCGGAACTAAGCAGGCCGCTGGTGAAAAGAGTGTTGTCGCGGATTTGTTCAGCATCGAGGCGGATGCGCGGGCCACGTGCAAGCAGCCTGTTCTCGGGGTCTTTACGAAGTAGTTCGGGAGATACGGAAGAAACTTGTTGGAAGGCTTCGGAAGTAAGAAGCAGCTTCATAAGTTTCTTGACATCCCAGCCGTTGGAGCGGAAATCAGAAGCGAGCCAATCGAGAAGCTCGGGGTGGAAAGGGAGTTCGCCCTGGGTTCCCAGATCGCCACTGGATTTCACAATGCCAGTGCCAAACACTTGCTGCCAAAACCTGTTGGCCATCACACGGGAGGTGAGGGGTTGTTCGGGAGAGACAAGCCAGTTAGCGAGGTCGAGTCTGTTGGCTCGTTTCTGAGGGTCAGCTTTTTTGAGGGGTGGGAAAATCGCAGGGGTGTTAGGTTCAACCTTTTCACCCGGCTTGTTGTACATACCCCGTACCATCACGAAGCTATCGCGGGGCTTGGGTAATTCTCTAAAGATGGCAGTGCCGGGTGCAGATTGCTCTAATGCAGTTTTCTTTTTGGAGAGTTCATCAAGCTTTGTTAGAGAGAGTTTCATTTGGGTTTTAGTGAGAGAGCAATGGTTTGCAAGATAGAAAGCCTTGACCTTGTTAACCTGATCTTTATCGGTGGTTTTTGTGGGGCCTTGTTTGATGAGTAGAGCGACATCGCTCGAGGCTTCGGGTTGATCTCTGCCAGTTTGTTGTTGCCACCATGCTGCGAAAGATTGTGCAGGATCGGTGGCGGGATCTTTCTTGCCAGTCATGCCAATTTTATCCCAAAAGACAATGCCCCCAAACTGGGTTACAGCAAAGCCATTAACAAGGGTGCCAGGCTTGAGCCCGACTTTTTCAGCAGCTACTTCAATACGAATCCATTTACCTGCAGAGGGAAGCGGGCCCATGTTGACTCGCTCGGTGGTGTTGGCAGCGCCCCATGGGATGATGTTGTAGTCGCCCCAAACCGCACGATGCAGCCAGCCAGAAGAGTGATATTGCAGCATGATGGATTTGGGAAGCTTGCCATCCTGAAGAAAGACATTTGCGAAAAGCACGCTGCCTTCTTGAATGGTGATAGGTGGCATATTTTCGCATACATCTTGAGCCAAGCCTGCATCGGATCTGCGAATGGCTTTGGTACCACTAAAGACTTTTCCTTTTTTAGCATCGACTAATTCAAGAGGCAGTCCGGGGCTTGCAAATACTTTGCTTCCCTTGGGGAATTCATCTTCAAACCAGATGTCTTCTGCAACCTTGACTTCGCTCTTTATTGGCTTCAATGCAGGGTCTTCATACGCTAGTTTTGAAGCTTCTTCTTCCATTTTTCTGCGCAATGCTGAAACTTCAACTTCAAGCTCTGCAATCTTTTTCTTCGTTTCAGGAAGATCCAGCTTCACACTTGGAGCAAGTAATAACTGGTTACCATCGAGGGGCGAATCTGCTGCAGAATGAAAGAATGCGTAAAGTGAGTAATAATCTTTAGCGGTGATGGGATCAAACTTGTGATCATGGCATACCGCGCAACCACCTGTTAGGCCCAGAAAAGCTTCCATGAAATTCGAGGTGCGATCAACTGCATTACGGAACACCCACTCTTCAGAAATCGAACCACCTTCTCCGGTGGAAACATTGCAACGGTTGAAGCCGGTTGCAATCAATTGATCTAAAGTAGCGTCGGGTATTAAGTCGCCTGCAACTTGTTCTACCATGAATCGATCGAAGGGTTGATTCTTGCTGAATGCGGAAATCACCCAGTCGCGATAGGCCCACATCTGCCTTTCGTTATCAAGGTGTAAGCCATGGGTATCAGCATAGCGCACGATATCGAGCCAATGGCGAGCCATCTCTTCGCCATATTTAGGCGATGCAAGATAGCGATCAATCATCTTCTCGTAGGCATCGGGCGATTTATCAGCGAGGAAAGTTTCCATTTCCTGCACACTCGGAGTCAACCCAGTAAGGGTGAGAGAAACTCTGCGTAATAAAGTAGATGGGTCTGCTTTAGGCGCATAGTTCAGGCCTTCTTTCTTAAGCCTTGCGATAAGATAGGCATCGATGGGATTGGGTTTTTTCTCTATTGGAGCTTGAGCTTTGATGGGCTCGAAGGACCAATGTTTTTCGTAAGGGGCACCCTGCGCAATCCACTTGCTCAAGGTTTCTTTCTGCGCAGCGGTGAGAGTTTTCTTGGTGGAAGGGGGAGGCATCACTTTGCCTTTTTCAGTTGAAAGGATGCGCTTGACCAGTTCGCTTGCAGAGGGTTGGTTCGGAACAACCGCTTTTTCCCCCGAGGCACCCGCCTTGATAAAATGCGCGCTTGTATCCAGACGAAGTTCACCCTTGTTCTTGCCTTGCCCATGGCAGGAAAAACAATTTTCCGAAAGGATCGGCCTGATGTCTTTGTTAAAGCTCACGGGTGCAGAAGAAGGTTCAACTGCATGAATCCAAAACACGGGAGTCAGTATTAAAATTGAGAGCAGTAATCGTTTCATTAAAATAACCTGCATAGTAGGAAAGATTGAAAACAAGCAGCCAAGCGCAGTATAAAACAATCTAACAATATAATAGTAGGCTTTAGGGAACAGAGACTCAATGGAAATAGACGCTTCGAAAAAGAATCATGCAAGGATCTGCGGAATAACCCTTCCATGATCTATATCTAAGCGCTTGCGCCCGGGGATTTCGAGCCTGCGGGAATCAAGCCCCATCAGATGCAGGATGGTGGCATGAATATCAGTTACATAGTGGCGATTTTCGACCGCATGGAAGCCGATTTCATCGGTGGTGCCATGCACGGTGCCACCTTTGATACCGCCCCCCGCCATCATTACAGAGAAGCCATAGATATGGTGATCCCTGCCATCAGAACCCTGAGTGCCAGGAGTTCTGCCAAACTCGGAAGCAAAAACAATGAGAGTTTGATCGAGAAGGCCCCTGCGTTTTAAATCTTGAATGAGCCCTGCGATGGGTTGATCGACCTTGGCGCAGTTGCTGGAGTGGTTGGTTTTAAGTCCGCCATGCGCATCCCAAGCGCCTGCCCCGCCTGCCCCATGTTGGATTTGAACAAAGCGCACGCCTCGTTCGACTAATCTTCTAGCGGCAAGCAACTGATTGCCAAAGTCGCGGGAGGCAGGCTTGTCGATCCCATAGACCCTTTTGGTCTCTTCGGTTTCCTTGGAGAAATCCATCACTTCGGGAAGGGACTTCTGCATACGAAATGCAAGCTCATAGCTTTTGATGCGGGCAGCAAGTGCGGGGTCGTTGGGGTATTCCACTCCGCGGATAGAGTTGAGTTTACCTACGAGGTCGAAGCCTAGTTTTTGTTCATCAGGAGTGATCGGGCGTTCGGGGGAACCAAAATCGAGGGGGTTGCCCGAAGCTGCCCTGACAGGAACTGCATCATGCATGGGTCCAAGATAATGGCCATCTTTCTTGTTCCAATACTCGCGGTTGCCCATGCTGACAAACTGGGGCAGGTTATCGTTGAGAGACCCCAAGCCATAATGAACCCAAGCGCCCAAGGTTGGGAATTCGCCATCAAGCATGTGTCTGCCTGAATGAAATTGGGTCTGTGCGCCATGGTTGTCATCGGTGGTATACATAGAGCGAACGATGGCCATATCATCTGCGCAGTTGCCTAGGTAGGGGAGCCAGTCGGAAACATCCATGCCACACTGCCCGCGTTTTTTGAACCCGACCTGAGTGGGGAAGAGTTTATTGCGCTGCTGCCCGTTGGCATCGTTGACCACGGTAACCCGGGCCAGCTTTAGTTTCTCGGGGTCTTGCGTGCCTTTGTAGGGTGTTTCAGCGATCGATTTCCCTGCATATTTATCGAGTTCGGGTTTGGGATCGAATGTTTCAAGATGGCTCACTCCGCCATTCATGAACAACCAGATCACACTTTTAGCCTTTGCTGCGGAAGAGGGTTTGCCATCGGGTGGCGACCATGGAAGGGAAGAATCAGCACGGCTTATGCCATCGCTTTGCAACATTGAACCAAGAGCAAGGCCTGTAAAGCCCATGCCCATATCTGAGAGGAAGGCTCTGCGGTGATTTCCCGAACATCGTTGATGATTCATGCGACACCTCTTGTTGCAATTAGCGTACGGTAACAAAATCGTTATGGTTGATAAGGGAGTGAACCAAAAGCAATCTCGCGCGGGCATTACCCCCTGCATTTTGCTTTACTGGGTTTGCACTGTTCCAAGCTGCAAAGATATCAAGGCATTGGGCGATCTCAGCATCGTTGGGCTCAGAACCTAGAAGCAACCTGAACGATGCTTGGATGAATTCTTTATCGCTTGCCTGCGAAAGTTTTAGTTGAAGCTGGGTATGTATTGCTTCCGCCATCGACCAAGCGATCTTGCTATTGGAAAGGGTAAGTGCCTGCTGGGGCAGTATGCTTTCCTCACGTTTGTAGCATTCGAGTACATTGGCATCATCAAACTGCATGAGGAAGATATTGTGATCGTTATGGGATTGGAAGAAGTAAAGCGCCCTGCGGTTGGATTCATTTTGAGCAGCAGGAGGGACACTGGGCCCGCCTAGGGTGGTATCGAGTTTACCTGCAAGCTGCAGCATGGAATCGCGAACGGCTTGTGCTTCAAGCCTGCGGGGGTTCATATGCCAAAGCAATTTGTTATCGGGATCGAGGGCGATGTTTTTTTCCATGCCCAGAGTGCTCGAGTTCATCTGATAGGCTTTGGAAGTAAGCATGATGCGGTGCAATCGTTTCATGTCCCAATTATTCTGCATGAAGTCTGCAGCAAGCCAATCGAGGAGTTCGGGATGCGAGGGTAGTGCACCCTTGCGACCGAAATCGAAAACCGTATCGACTAGGGGTCTGCCGAAATGCCTGGCCCAGATGTGGTTGACCGCAACTCTTGCAGTAAGGGGGTTGGATTTATCAGTCATCCATTTAGCGAGGGCAGAGCGCCTGCCTGTGCTGGTTTTGGGGTAGGGCTTGTTGCGGGAGTCTTCTTTTTCGAGGTTCGATTCAAGAGTCTTTAACGAACCTTTGATGGGTGTGAAAACCTCACTGGGTGTGTCAACATTCTTGCTTGCAACTTTTTGTGCCTTGGTCGCTGCCTCCACTTTCTTCTTTGCAGCATCTTCCTTGCCCTTTGCAGCAGATAACAGTTCGATTTCAGCATTTAGAATATCCAAGCTCGCCTTTGCCAGGGCGGTTTGCTTTTCTGCCTTCGATGCCAGCAGAGCTTTAGATTTGGTTTCCGCCTTCATGGGTTCCAAGAGTTTTGCTTTGGTTGCAAGCCATCGAGGTTCGATGCTTTTTTCTTCCTCGTTAGCAAATTCCAATCCTTGCTTTGCAGATGCTAGTTTCTTTTCTAGTAAGGGTTTCTCTTCGGGCTTCTTAATAGATTTGAGGGCTTCTTCTGCCAAGGTATAAGCTTTTGATGCTGCTTCACTTTTTGACTTTGTAAGAAGCTTAGCGTTTTCAAATGCGATGGGTTTGAGTTCTGGTGCGTGTGCTTCAGCAGGGAGGTTCACCGGTTCGATCTTGAAGTCGCCTATTGTCAGAAAGGCTGGAACACCTGGAGGGATGGCTTTATCTTTCTTAGGGTTCTTCTCATCGCCTCTTACAAAGAGATAGGTTGGTGCATCGAGGTTGCAATCGAACACCCTTGGGATGCCGTTCTTTTCGAAGTCGGATTCGCCAAGCACCATGTCGGTACGCACTTGATAAGGTTCGAAAAAAGCGCGCAGTTGGTAATACTCGACCTGAGTCACGGGATCATATTTGTGATCATGGCATCTAACGCAATTGATGGTAAGTCCCATGAATGCTTTAAAGGTATGCTCGACGGTTTCTTCCATCCAAGAGTTATGATTGAACTTGAAATACTGGCGGGCGAGGAAGCCTGTCGCTCGCAACTTTTTATCATCGGTGGGGCTAAGTTCATCTGCAGCAATCATCTGCCTGACCATCTCATCGTAGGGCAGATTATTATTGAGTGATTCGATGGTCCAATCGCGGAAATGCCAGATGTGCTTTTGGCTGTTGCGTAACTCTGCCCCGAGGCCCCACCAATCGGTATAGCGCCAAATGTCGAGCCAATGCCTGCCCCAGCGTTCGCCATACTGATGGCTTGCAAGCAGCTTGTCGACGATTTTTTCATACGCATCTGGGGAAGAGTCGTTGATAAAAGAAAGATAATCGGCTTCGAGAGGGGGTAACCCGATCACATCAAGGTAGAGTCTGCGAAGGAGTGTGCGCTTGCCTGCAGTTTGTTGAGGTTGCAGATTCTTTTTCTTCCAAGCTTCTGTTGTGAAGTAATCGACTGGGTTGGTCTTGGCTGGTATGACAGCTTTTGCAGGGGAGTTAAAAGCCCAGTGGTCTTTGGGGCTGACTTCGGGTTTTTCATTTTCAGGCCCGGGGGCGCCCGCTGCAATCCAGCGTTCGATTGCTTTGATTTGCGCAGGGGTGATAGGTTCGCCTTCGGGAGGCATGCGCTCTGATTCTTCCAGCGAAGTAACCCGGGAGAGTAATTCACTTCCCTTGATATTACCCGGCGTGACGATTTTCGATTTGCCTGCACCTGCAATGATGAAAGAAACAGTATCAAGGCGCAGTTTGCTGTTTTGTTTCAAGGCACCATGGCAGGAATAGCAGCGCGATTGCAACAGGGGCTTGATCACCTTTTGGTAATCATCCAACGGGTCTGCTGCCAAGTTCATGCTGATCAATAAAAGGGTGTTAAATAGCATAACAACTTTGCCTGGGTGGGGTAAAACTGATTACTGTAGCTAAGTTAATCATAGCCCTTATTGCAGCCGTATACCATCTTATTTTGATTAAAGTAGGGGCCTAAATCAGTTGGTTTGTAAACGACAACAGCCCCTTAAAGATAAGGAGCTGATGTAGGGTTGATACTTTTGGAGGTTAGTATTTCAGTTCGACGCCAAAGGTCATACCTTGTGCCCAGATTCCTGAGGGAGACATGACTGGTTCGGGGCGTGCAGCACCTACCAAGGATTGGCCATTTCTTTGGCTGGTGTTGATCACCGAATCCACCGCATTACCGGGGCGAAGCACATTGCTCCAATAGAAGTAGTCATACCCTGCGTAGAGTTGAATGTGTTTGGTCACATCATAACCTAGGCGGCATTGAAGCTCTGGTATAGCAGAAAATGCAGATTGGTTATGCATGCCGCTATTGGTGGGTAGTGCGTAAACGAATCCATCAGTGGGGGCAGTGGATACACCATTGGTTGTGTTGGTTCTGGAGCCTGCGATGGCGATGTTCTGTTGGGTTTGGCCGAGGGCGATTTTACCAAGCGCGCTGGCATGGAATCGTTTGTAATCGTAATTAAAACCACCACCCACTTGTACACCATAAAACCAGTTCCTAGTTAGGAATTGATCAGTGCCCTGGGTGGTGGTGTTGATGCCACCAAAAGAGCGCTGGGAATTAACTGAGTAGATGAGGTTTTCTTCGAGTTCGCAAAACTTGCCACCAAACAGGAGGTTGGAAGAAAAGCCATTGCCTGGGTTGCCGAATCTAGCCTTGGCAATGGCTTCGCCACCCGAAAGCTTGGAATAAGAATAGATGTTAAGAGTGCTGTTGGGAAGGCTGGTAAGGTTATCGGGAACAGTTGCGAAAATCGAGTTTGCTATGCCGTTGGTGTTAAAAAAGGGAGCGGTGACAACGGGTTGCATGTCGCTTGTTGAAGCGCTGAAGTTATAGGATCGTTGTTCAAGTAAAAAGGCAGAGCCCTCGATACTAAAGATTCGATCATCATCAAGGAAGAAACCGCCATTCATTCTGATACCCGAAAATGGGCCGTAATCCATACCGTTACTGCTATTGCCCCCAGCAAGGACACGGGTACCGGACTGGCCAAGCGCACCGGGGACTGCATCGGAAAGCGAACCCGAGGTAATCATGGGGTTGGGCAGAGGACCGTTTTTAATGCGCCAGTTCAAATAATCCACACCCACCCAGAAACCATCCATCTCTCTAATGATAACGCTTTTAGGAATGGGGTTGGTGATATAGTCAAGAGGATTGGGTGTTAAAAACACTTGCTTGGGTAATATGCCCGGAACAGGGGCCTCGACTTGAGGCGCTGTGGGTGTATTATTTTCGGTTTTGATGGTCACTTCTTCGGCAAGGGCGAAGCCCACGATGCCTGCTGCAATGCCAAACCAAATTGGGAATCCGTTCCCCATGGTTGACTCCTTAGTCGCTAAATTTTCAAAGGTGTAAATCTAAGTTCTCACATTAGAAATCGTCTAATTAAAGTGATTCCATATAGTTTTCTGGTAAAAGGCAGAGTTGTTTTGCCTCTTGTAGGGGGTTGCAATTTGTAAAGCCGGTACAATCGTACTTAGGCTCTTGGAAAATCAGTAAAATAGGAGGTGTGTTCTTATTGTTATGATTATCTAACTCCTTAACTTGGAACTTATTTTGGCATGAATGACACTGCGATGCAGCTTGAACTCTGGGACAAAACTTATAACTGGCATCCTTTTACGCCCATGGATTCTTATTTAAAAAGCCAGCCCATTATCATTACCAAGGCGCATGGTTTTTTTTTGGTGGATCAGTTTGGCAACGAATACATCGATGGGTTTTCTTCTCTTTGGTGCAACTTGCATGGGCATCAAGTTCCCGAGTTGGATAATGCGCTAAGGGAACAATTGCAGAAGGTGGCTCATAGCACATTTTTGGGCCTTTCTAACGAGCCCGCAACCATACTCGCCAAGAGGCTAATCGAACTAGCACCCAAGGGTTTGACCCGTGTGTTTTATTCGGATAGCGGAGCAACCGCTGTTGAAGTCGCATTGAAGATGGCTTTTCAATTCTGGCATCAGTGCCCTAATCCAAGAAAAAATAAAACCAAGTTTCTTGCTCTGGGAATGGCCTATCATGGCGACACGATGGGGGATGTCAGTATTGGTGATCTCGGGCGATTTCATGATATGTTTAAGCCTTTACTTTTCCCGACGATAAAGTCGCCTGCCCCTTATTGCTATCGCTGTCCGCTGCAATTAAAACCAGAGAGTTGCGGCATGGCTTGTGCCTTGGAGTTGGAAAAATTAGTGGAGCAGCATGCGGAGGAATTGGTTGCTGTGGTGATCGAGCCATTGGTGCAGGGGGCTGCAGGCATGGTCACTGCGCCCAAAGGTTTTTTAAAGCGGGTGCGTGAAATTACCAAAAAGCATAATGTGTTGCTAATAGCGG
The DNA here is from genome assembly GCA_937888715.1 of uncultured Planctomycetaceae bacterium. GTDB lineage: Bacteria > Planctomycetota > Planctomycetia > Gemmatales > Gemmataceae > UBA969. The sequence goes on from CALARU010000402.1 coordinate 13,381, forward strand.
ATGAGGTGGCGGTGGGGTTTGGCAGAACTGGAACACTTTTTGCCTGCGAACAAGAAGAAGTAGTGCCCGATTTTCTTTGCTTGGCGAAGGGGATAACAGGCGGATACCTACCCCTGGCAGCGACTCTCGCAACCGAAGAAATCTTCAACGCTTTTTTGAATGAACCGGGCAAAGAAGATAAAACCTTTCAGCATGGGCATACTTACACTGCCAACCCCTTGGGTGCTGCAGTTGCGATTGCCAGCCTAGATCTATTAATGGCAGATAATGGAGTTTTAGCGCAAGTTGAAGCTAAAGGACAGAGAATGCAGAGGCATTTGGATCGCTTATGGGAGTTTTCTTTTGTGGGGGATATCCGCAGATCGGGCCTGATGATTGGGATAGAACTGGTTGGCAACCGCGAAACTCGCACGCCTTTTCCTGCAAATATCAATGCCGCCTATGTTGTTTGTATGCTGGCAGGCAAACATGGCCTTATGATCAGGCCGCTTGGGGATGTGGTGGTTCTTATGCCACCTCTTGCAATACCTGAAGAATTAGTGGATCGCATAGGCGAAGTGCTTTACAATTGTCTGATGGAATTTTCGCAACAATTATCCGGCCAAGGGGGCTGATTGCTGATGGCTGGCTTTTTTATTACTGGCACTGATACAGGCGTAGGCAAGACTCGCTTTGCTTCTCTTTTGGCTCGTTCAATGATCTCTAAAGAGGTTGATGTCAAGGTTTGTAAACCGATTGCCACAGGTTGCCAGCGCAATTCAAAAAATGTTCTTGTTAGTTCAGATACTTTGGCATTAAGCCGTGCTGCGGGTGATAAAGATTTGACTGCAATCACTCCGTGGTGCTTTGAAGTTCCCGCAAGCCCTGCTTTGGCTGCCAAGCTTGAAGGCTCAAATTTATCCATTGAAGCACTTGCAGTTGCAGTGGAAAAGCGATGTGAAGAAGCGTTTGCAATTGTTGAGGGAGCGGGCGGATTACTTTGCCCTTTGACAGATACTGAATCAATGGCGGATCTCGCACAAAGGTTGCAATATCCAATCATTATTGTTGCTCGCAGAAGTTTGGGAACACTCAATCACTTGCTGCTGACGCTAGAAGTTGCAAGGCAATATGGGTTGGTAGTTGCTGGAGTGGTTATGTCTGAAACCGAAGAAGTTTTGGATCAGGCAGCGATTCATAATCCTGTTGAATTTTCGCTGCGGTCTGCAGTTCCTCTTTTAGCAGTGTTGCCTTTTGAAAAGACAGGCGATAAAGCGGGTAGGAAGGTTGTGGGTTCGGTGGATTGGTTGGAATTGTCTGCAGGCATTCAAGATAAGCTTGCGATACCTTTAGAAAAAATCAGCTTACATTTATACGAAGAAGTAAAAGGATAATTATGAGCATTTATCATTTTAAATGTGTTTCTTGTACCAAACTGATGGGTATTACCGAAGACTTTCTGGGCAAGCAAATGCGCTGCCCTCATTGCCAAACCATTCAGATGTTGCCAATGATTAATGCTGCAGGGAACCCTGAAGCACCACCTGCCCCGGTTCAAGGAGCAGAGCCCGATACGGATATAATGGATTTTAAGTATCAGTCTCCCGAGAACCCCGCACCGGAAGAGTTACCCCGGGAAATTTTATCGTTTCCTACTAGCGATAAATTTCAGGAAACTTCCACCGAAGAATACGCAGCAGTTTCAACCCCGGTAGAAGTTAAAGATTCAAATGAGGTGCCCACGGAAATTTTCACTCCTGAAACCAACGGCGCAAGCGAAAGTGCTGCCGCTGCCCCTTGGGATGATGCCCCCTCTATTACTGGGGAAGCTGCTCGCAAAAGGCCTGTAGCTTCAAAATCGATGGCTATGCCGATTATTTTTTTCTCGCTGCTTTCCTACAGCGTGATGGCTACCGCAATTCTCATTCTTGTTTTGGTTCGCATGAAGACTGCAGGCCCATTGCATCCGCTTGAATACATTCCCGATGTGGATGGCGATAACCCTGGTGTAAAGCGCACCAAAATACGATTCAACCACGATAAAGAGCGAACCCAGGAAGTCGTGCCTGCCCATTTGCGTACTAAAATCGGGGTGGCTATAAGGGTGGGTGAATTGGAAGTGACACCCCTTGCGGTGGAAAAAGTAACGGTTTCGGTTTTGGTTTCGGGGTTCTCTAAATCAGAACCTTGCAAGGGGGATTCCTTGGTTCTTAGACTTAAGCTTAAAAATGTTTCCAAAGATCAAACTTTTAGCCCTTTGGACTATTATTTTAATCGCAAGTGGAAGGAAAAAAGCAGAAACAGTTACCCACCCCCCTTCACACTTGTGCAATTTGGCACAGAGAAGCCCGAAAAGTCGTTCTTTGGTGGCCCTGCTAACTGGTTGCCTTTAGCCTTGGCCGGTTCCAAGAAATCGCAATCTCCCCGCGAAACCGTCGAAGATGAAAACTTGGATAAAACCCTCGAACCTGGCGATGAAATGACCGCTTTCCTTTGCACCGATGGCGATGATTCTAGTGCGCAAGAGATATTAAATCATCAGGGGCCAATGCTTTGGCGCTTGCAAGTCCGTAGAGGCTTGGTTCCTGTGGGGGCCAAGGAAATACCTGCTACCGCTGTTATTGGCGTAGAATTTGGCGCAATTGAGGTGAAACAATCGCCCGCTGCCAGCTAGTTTGGCTCTTACCCACTCATCTTTCAGAGAAGTGTCAGCGACGGTTATACTCATTCCTTCCTCCGTAATTTGTCTTCTCTGAAAAACTCCAAAGCCAAAAATCTTTACCGCCAAGACGCTAAGAACGATAAGAAGCAGCAGACAAGTCCGGATTTCTTGTCTTCCTTTGTGCTTTTTGCGTCTTGGCGGTGAAAATCCTTTATTCTTCTTCTCTTCCGTCTGCGACATCTGTTATTGGCGTAGAATTTGGCGCAATTGAGGTGAAACAATCGCCCGCTGCCAG
>CALARU010000403.1 GCA_937888715.1 uncultured Planctomycetaceae bacterium
GGCGGAAATGCAGGAAGAATATAAGTGGGCAATTTACAACCCGATAAGCTAAAGAAAAACAAACACCAGAAACCTGCGAGCAATAAAAACCCAGTCTCTTTCGAACGAGTAGTTCTTTGCTCTAAACTCACCGATTGCATAGATTTAATCCAAGGCCATAACACAAATAGTAAGGGCAACATTCCAAACAGTAACACCGGGATGTAAAAGAACACTCCCCGTTGATGATCAAACGGTTCCAAAAACCGCATCACATGATGTTCCCAAACAAAATGCGATAGAAACTCCGGCCTCCGAATAGCTACAAAAATAAACCAAGGCAAAAACAATGCGATTGATAACCCAAACCATATCCCCCATGCCTTCAAGGTTGGCTTTGAAAATCTTCCATCGATTCTTGTGATTAAATAAAAACAGGGGGCGGTCAATACAATCGCAATCGGCCCTTTTGTAATCACCCCTAAGGCTGCAAATATCCCTGATGCAATCCACCATCCCATTTGAAATTCACTTCCCCGAATCGCTAAAAGGCCCGCAAATAATGTTCCAAGAATACACATGGCTAACAAGCCATCCAGCACCAGCAACTTGCCCATGATGATAAATCCTGGGCATAGCAATAAAAACAATGTCCCAGCAAACGCTTCCCGCGATCCAACGATTCTTCTTCCAAGTTCATAGGTCAAAATCAATCCAAGCAATAACGCAAGTGCTGGCACCAACCTAGCCTGCCAAACTCCCACACCAAATGTTTGATACGAAAACATAGTAAGCCAATAAAGCAAAGGCGGCTTATCTAGGTAAGGTTCGCCACCTAATAATGGTACGAGCCATTCATTATTGGCGAGCATCTCGCGTGGGATTTCTGCATAACGAGTTTCATCAGGTTCGAACAAAGAAAAATCGAGCCTGCTAAACAAAAGAAGAAGAGCAAGAATACATAAAATCAATCGATGTGAAAGCAATCCTTTTTCTGGCGATTGGGTATCGCAAGTGGGAAAAAGTATTTCACACCAAAGGTGTTTCGTCCAATCGTAAATATTATTCGGCTTACTGATGCCATCCATGGCTTATCCTCGTTGAATGCAAGGATGGATCATGCCAGAAAACAGGGGTAAAGGTCAATGGAAGGCTACGCTTTGCCCGTAAGAATTCTGCTGAGATAAAAGCGTAATGAAAAGGTGTGAAATAGGAACCAAACTAGAAAAACCTGAAGTATTCCAAGCATTTCAAGCGTAATCAACGAAGAAACCCAATAAACCTTGGCCATATCATTCTGGGAATTCATCATGAATGCATTCACAAAAGAACTCAAAGAAAACAGAAAAATAGCCCCCATCAAGGCAAAAGCGAGCAGATGGGAAGAATAGGCCAGACCTGGCCGGTTGATGATTTCAAATGCACGGTTATAAAGAAATGTAATTACCGCAAAGGCGCTGTAATAACTTATCGATCCTAAAATTGAAAGAATAAATCCAACACGCAAGGTATCAAAAGTTTTTCCTGCACTAAAAGTAACTGCGGATGCCAGAAAGAACACAAGCGCTAACACCATTAATATCAAAAAACTGATTGCAAATCCTGAAGAGCGCAGGACCTGCGATGCTTTCATGAAAAACACCGCACCAACGATAAACAAGCCAAACATCACCAAGAGTGAAAAAATCGTAATCACTACTAAAATTACATGATCGCTATCCATGTTATTCTGAAAAGGCAGAGAAAAAGTAATCGTACTAAATTGAAGCTGAATGTTTACAAAATGCATAATAACTGCAATTGCTGTCATCATACTTGCAAGGGCTAGGTCGCCAATATGCGCAAATGCACCTACGCTATTTCCATTATTGGGGGGCGCAGGATTATAATTCTTATCAGAAATAACTGGGCTTACATCAACCTGATAAACCCCAAGGGGAACATCATTGGGTTGAACCATGGCCTGGGGAAAAAGCTCTGCGTAGGTTGAAGCAGAAAACCAATCTACTTGATCGGTGGAAACTTCATGAAATGGTTTCAACTTGCCTTTTTGCTTAAGCTGAAGCATTTCGGGATGATTGAGCGGGCCAAAGGTTTTACCTTGAATTCGTAAATAATATGCCATGCTTTCCCTTTTTTAAATCACCTCGACCGTGCTACCATCCAAATCAAAAACGCAAGAAGCAGAATGATCCCGCCCGCAAACAATCCAGCTAGAAGAAACAATTCATGCTTTTTTCGATAATCAACCATCCTGCTGATGGTTGAATCAAACAACCCTTGAAGATCTTTTGGAACCTTAGCCCCTGAATTTTCAACCTCGGCATACATCCGCTCAAATTCTGCAATCCGCTGTGCGCATTTTGCATCAAGAACTACTTCGAGCAATGCTTTCCTTAAAGCAAACAATTGCATGTCTGCAAATTCCTTTACCTTAGAATCGTTCTCGTATTTTTGGAGCCACAAGTACAATGGCTCAATTCTTGCCCAGTAGCTATCTCCTTGTTTTACCCCCACTCGCCCTGCAACAGCAGCCCAACTTTCATAACACTTCTTTGCGTTTTGATAATCCTTGGCCCGCATATAAGACATACCACGATTTGCAAGATCAGTTAATTCCTTAGAACTGTACTCTTCCTGTTTTTTGCTGGTAATCGTCTCGATTTCTTCGATCACGCCGGGTGCAGGTGGATTAATCCAGTTCTGCTTGAATTCTTCCTTCGCTTCAAACATCTCCTGAATATCACCAGTCTGGGCAGATTCCCTTATCGTTTTCAACAAATCCAACTGCAATTGTTTTTCAAGAATCGCAAGATCTTCTATGAGCGTTGCATTAATCCGATCCAACATCGCAATTTCTCGCAGAGCATTAACTCTTTCCACCACGGGCGCCCTTTCCAAAACCAACTTCCGCAAATTACGGTATTGATGCTCTAGAGATTGATATTCTGCGTAAGCTGATTGCAGGTTTTCAATCACTTCCATTTTTAAAGGCGACCCCACGGGGAGATCTTGAAACGCAGCCATCATTTCAAAATCAACCCGTCCCGGAAAATTTAACTGGGCAACCTGGTCTTCAATTCTGGGTTCGATGTTGGCATATTGCATCGCCTCAGATCGAAGATTCTTATTGAGCAAATCTTCCAATCGGGCCAAATCGGTGTTGATCAACTCACAAGCACGCACATAATCTTCAGCAGCTTCCCTTACTGCAGAGCTAGGTGACCGCTCTTTGGATTCGGTGTAATTCTTAAGAGTCATTACCGCTTTATCAATTCTCATAAATTCCCAACCCTCAATTATTTACCGGTTATCATTCCTGCAATTTCAATGATTTGATAATTGGTTGCGATCGATTCCAGATGCTTTTTCAAATCATCTGGTCTCCTAGAACTCATATCCCCCAACTTTTCATAAACCTTTTTAGAAAACTCTTTCCGCAGTTCATTACTCTCAATGGTTTTCCCAAACGGAATAAAAAACTTATACTTTTTAAGGTCATTTTCGATGTCCTTATGGTCACCCTTGATCAATGCCAAATCTTTGACCATCTCGGAAAGTGATTCAAGCTGCAACCCATGCATTTCATAACGAACAGGAACCTCATCCCTCGCTTTTAATGCTATATCCATAATCAAATCTTGGGCTTTTTTCTGCAATCCCTGCCCAATTTGTTTAGGCTTACTCTTAGGCTTAGATTCAGCTTCTATTTTCAACATTTCAAGAACCACCGTTGCATTTATCTGGGCCTTTTTTAAAGACACCAAAGCCTTTTTCTTTATTTCATCAGCAACAATCGAAGAATTTATTTTACTCTGGATCATTTCACTTTTATTTAGATCTGCGAATTGCTCAAGCATAAACATCCCAACAAGATCTTTCCCAGCAACAAGGTCATCCATCACCGTTTTGCAAGCTTCGGTATTTTTGTGAGTTGTGGAAAGTGCATGAAGGCGTTCTATACATAAAGACCATGAAATAACCAGTGCAGCAATCGATTCATTAAAACGATTCTTGTTAATCCTGTAATCAAACTTGATATTTTGTGCTACATCCCCTTTTAATTCACCTAATGCTTTTAAACAATTAGAAACAGCCTGGCTTCTATCGCCTTCGGGCATTTTCTGCAACTTAGTTAGCAACTCCAAAATTTTTGGCTCATCGGGCAATGAATCAACCAATGTTCTAAAAGGCATAATAGCCTCTTCGATCATTTCTAACTTTTTGGAAAATTCTTTCGCTTCATCCACTGCTTTTTTGAGCTTTTCCTG
>CALARU010000404.1 GCA_937888715.1 uncultured Planctomycetaceae bacterium
TATCTGCGTTTATCATCGATCCCATCTTTGGTGCTGTGTATTCTCAACATATTATTGTTACAATGTCGCAATGATGTGCCTAAAGCAATTAGCTAATAGGCCAAGTCTCTGAGGGAATTTGCGATGATTAGTAGATTAGCCGGCCTATTGTTGATGTTAAGTTTGGCCCTGCATTTGGGTTGCGCTCAGGAAAAAGAAAGCCCTGCTGCCAAACCGCTTCCCATTGATGCTAAAAAGGTGGAAGGCAAGAAGGTGCCTGTAGGTCCGAACATTCTTTTTGAAGTTGATGGCGAAACCCGAAAAGTCTGGGTCAGCGCAGAGGTTTGCAGAACCATGGGGCCCTTAGAGCAATTGCTTTGCAGGAAAGGAACCAAGGAGCATGAATCTGTTCTTTTTGCAGATATTGATGCACGGGATTTGCATAAAGCCCTGATACTTGCGAAGGGCGAACCCGGCTCGCCCGTTACCTTCCGCCCAGAATACAAAGCTGCAACGGGTTCTGTAATTCGCATCACCCTGATGTATGAAAAAGATGGCAAGAAAATTATTGTGCCTGCACAGGATTGGGTGCGCGATACTAAATCAATGAAAGCTTTGGCCCATGATTGGGTTTTTGCAGGCAGCAGATTTGTTCCCGATCCACTCGATAAAAATAAACCCCCTATCTACCTTGCAAACGAAGGCGATGTTATTTGTGTAAGCAATTTTGAATCTGCCTTGCTGGATCTTCCAATCGAAAGCAGCAAGCAGAACGCTGATGTGCAATTCGAGGCTTTTACAGAGAATATTCCACCCGATGGCACCAAGGTTGCTGTCTGTTTAGAAGTGATACCCCTACAACAAAAAAACCTTGAGTAATTGTTTTTGTTGCATTTGCATTTGCTTAAGGTTAAACCAGAGTAGTTGTATTGTTGTGGCCTAAGCCACTTAGGATAATTCCCACCAAGTCAGGAAACCCAAGATGAACAGTAGACTTAAATTGACTCGTCGTAGTGCCATCAAAACCATGGGTATTGCGCTTACTGCGCCAATGGTTTTCAAACGATTCACCCAAGCTGCGCCCAGCGAAACCCTGATGCATGCCAGTTTTGGTGCGGGCGGCATGGCTCGTTCAGACATCAACTCGCTTACTGCTAGCAAAAACCTCAAGCTGGTTGCTGTTGCAGATGTGGATAAAAGCAGACTCGAAGAATTGAAGAAATCATTTCCTGATGTGAAGGTGTATACCGATTGGCGAGAATTGCTCGACAAGGAAAAAGGTTTGAACTCTGCAAACATCTCTACACCCGATCATATGCATGCTCCAATCACCATGCGAGCCATGCAGCAGGGGTTGAATGTCTACACGCAGAAACCTCTTACCCAATCCATTTATGAATCCAGACAGCTAACCAAGGTTGCTGCAGAGAAAAAACTCGTCACCCAGATGGGTATTCAGATTCATTCGCATGAAGTTCATAAGACTGTGGTTAATGCAATCCAGACAGGCGTTGTTGGTAAGGTGAAGGAAATTTATAGCTGGAGTGGCAAGCAATGGGGCGATAAAGGCCCCCGACCTGAAAAAACAGATGCTGTTCCTGCAACACTTGATTGGAATGGCTGGCTTGGCGTTGCTGCAGAACGACCTTATATCGGTGGCGGTTATTATCATCCACTCAATTGGCGCAAACGATTAGATTTCGGCACAGGTACTTTCGGAGATATGGGCTGCCATATCCTTGATCCTGTTTTTAGTTCCGTTGCTTTTACCTACCCTAATTCAGTTATCTGTCTGCAAGGTGGCACCGGCCCTGATAGTTGGGGTCTTGATAATCAAGTCCGGTATACTTTCCCGGGAACCAAGTTCACCACCGATACGGTTACACTTAATTGGTTCGATGGCAGCCTGAGGCCGGGCAAGGAAGTTCAAGCTTTACTGGGCGATCGCAAGATTACCGATCAAGGCTCGATATACATAGGCACCACGGGCGTTTTGTATTCTCCTTATATTGGTGCTCCTGTTCTTTTCCCAACGGAAAAAGGCAAGGATATCCCCATTGTTAAAATCCCAGGTAACAATCATTATTTGCAATGGGTGGAAGCTTGCAGGGGCAATGGCGCTGCTTCTGCTCCATTCAGTTATTCTGGCCCGATGACCGAATCTGTTTTATTGGGTACGATGTCTACCCGCTTCCCCAAGCAGGAATTGACTTGGAATGCAGAGAAAATGGAGATCACCAACTTTAAGGATGCGAACCAGTTTGTGCGTAAGACCTACCGCAAGGGCTATGAAGTTGAAGGCTTGTAATTGATTCGTTCGTCAAGCGAAAAAGACCCAACGAAAAGGCTCCTTGTTATCAAGGGGCCTTTTTTATTTGAAGCTTGATCGATGGTTACCAGATATCTTAAGATTCATGTATAGTGACATGGGATAAGTTAGGTTTCTTACTTCTGGAGAATTGTTAAATGCGAATGTTGATCCAAAAATTCATGGCTGTGCTTTTAGGTTTCACGATGGTTGCGACATCGGTTCTGGCTTGTTCACGCGCCTTGTGGAATACCAATGGCCACGCTGTGACTGTTGGTCGAAATATGGATTGGATCAATAATATGCCGGCTGATTTCTTTGTCATCCCCCGTGGAATTGAGCGGGATGGGTTGGTTGGCACAAACTCTGTCAAATGGAAGTCTAAGTATGGGCAGTTGGCATTGGTGCGCGAGGGTGCGGGGGTCATGGATGGTGTTAACGAAAAAGGCCTTGCTGGGCATATGTTATGGCTTGGTACTTCGGATTATGGTGCCCGTGATCTAACCCGACCAGCGATGAGCTTGGGGGTTTGGTTGCAATATTGTCTGGATAACTTTGGTTCTGTTGCGGAAGTTGCCGCTGCATTCGAGAAAGATCCCTTTCAAATTGTTACTACTAAATTTGATGGAATGAAGGCAAGTACACATTTGGCGTTCGAAGATTCTACAGGGGATTCTGTTATCATCGAATATCAAGATGGTAAACCAAAGGTATACCATAGCCGCAAGCATACGGTGATGACCAATGACCCGGTGTATTCCAAGCAACTAGAGAAATTGGCCAACTATAAAGGCTTTGGCGGCAATGACCCATTGCCCGGAAGTAATGCAGCAGCAGATCGTTTTGTTCGGGCTGCCTATTATTTGCAGGGATTACCTAAAGCTTCAAATAATCGAGAATCTGTCGCATATGTTTTTAGTGTGATGCGAAATGTTTCACAGCCTTTTGCAGAAGTCGATCTCAAGGCAATAGCTTCGGGCGATCCGCACAACAGCCCCACCCGCTGGCGCACGGTCATCGATCTCACTAACGGGAATTTTTATTACGAATCCACTCTTTCTCCCAATATCATCTGGGTCAATTTTAAAGAACTTGATTTCAGCACAACTTCTGGTTTACGGAAGATTGATTTACAGGGAAACAATTTGATAGGCGATTCTACAAAAGCTTTCAAACCAGCGAAGGTTTTTTCAGTCTTGAAGCCAGAGTAATAACGGCCTACTTCGTTTTGCTCGAATGCTTGTAATCAGTTTTTAGCTGAAAGGCTTAACGATAATGTGGCTCATCTAGGCATCTCTTCGTAATCCGTACATGGTTGCAGCGTTTGTCTTCATGCTGATTATTCTGGGTTCACTTTCAATTTTAAGTATTCCCATAGATATTCTGCCTGTGTTCAAGGCTCCTGCAGTGTAGGTACTTACTTATTACCCTGGTATGCCTGCTTCTTCGATAGAGAAAACAATAACCAATCGAATCGAGCGCTGGGTGAATCAGGCACCTGGCGCCCGATTGGTGGAATCAAGGTCGGTGCCCGGTGTGAGCGTGGTAAAAGTATACTTTGATAGCTTGAAGAAGACACTGCAGTCGAACCTACGCTTTCTAGTTTTGGTGATTAAGCATGGTTTAGAAGGTGAATTGGAATCGGCTACCAAAGGAGTGAAAAGCTGCGTTATCAGGTCCATTTACACCAAAAAAACCAGTGGTGTAGACATAATTAGTCATGATAAATGCGCTGGGATTAAGGTACCAATTAAGGCCTAGGGTAATAGAGCTAAGATAACCACCACGAGGTAGGGCATCTGGAACATCAAATTGCGACTTGATAAAGTCGAACTTGGTGCCAATCTCCCATGCCCCACTTCCTTCTTCGCCTTTTCCATGTCCGAAAGAAAAATTCTTGACAGGAATGACTTGCGAATACATGGGGTCCATTTTGTTGATACCTCGATGATCGCCCTTGGTAAGGAAACAAAGCATTTCTATGGAGTAACCATCAAAGTAAAGATCACCTACGGGTTTAACCTTTGCGGGAAGGGTACCGTTGGAATTGGGAAGGCCACCAACATAAGAGTTATTTAAAAACTGGCCATTATATTGGCCACCCAACGAAAAAGGGCCGTTAGCGTAATTAAGACATAAACTGTAAAGCTCGGTACCATCTCTTGTAAAAAAAGCGGTGGTATTAATCAGGTTGGGAACTTGGAAAGAGGAACCTGCCCTAACCAATGGAGCCACATTGGAACTGGCTACTGGGAGGCCTTTGTTAACTCCCAACAAATCTTCTTGATTTGCGCGAACTGAACCTGTTGAGCCAAGGTTCATCCAGTGATTGCTTGCCTCATCGTAAAAAGGCATTACGCAAAGCCTGACATCAAATGCAAGTTCAGCGGAATTGCTGACTGCAAATGCCCCAGTGCGTGTGTTGGTTTGAAATAAACCAACCCAGGAATAAACATGGTCTTCCAAATAGGTGTTGCTGATGGTGATACCATTGCTAAAAAGATAGGGATCTTCAATAGCATCCCAAACACCAGGGCGTTCCATAAAGGGGATATTTCTACCACTACTTGCACTGTAAAACTCAATTCTTCCTTGATATGACCTACGCGTAAGGTTCCGAGTAATGGGATATCATGCATGCCAACAAAGACATTGTTAAAAGTAACATTGGGGTCGGGCGCAGTTAGGATATCTCTTCGATTATCTGATGCCCTAGAAAAGTCCATTTCAAAAACCCATTCCATGTAGGTGCAGAAATTCCCATCACTTCGCAACCTTGCACGCCTAAACTCGGAGCCTTGTTGTAATCCAGAATCTGGCAATAGATTTTGGGCGTAGGGATCAATGCTATAAAAACCAAAATTCATTTGGAAGAGCCCGCCTATGCGTGCCTTGAAGGCTTTGTCTTCCGATTCGAAGGTAAGTCTGCCATCTTTTCCCCACGTGGCCATCATGCCATTATCTTTGACTAATCATTTATGATCCGCAAGATTAGGAGAAATTTCTTTTGCTGTGCTTGTTAACTCTTCGAGGCTGGGAAGTTGTTGGAGTTCTTCGGCTCTAGGGAAAATTTAGGTGAGGCTGGGATTTCTGGATTAGTGGGCTGCTTTTGAGTTTCGGTTTGTTGTTTAAGTAATTTGGATTGTTCTAGGATTAGTATTTTTTGTTGTTCTAAAACTTTGGATTGTTCATCCATTTTAGCTTGTTGGGCTTTGATGAAAAGCTTTAATTCTTCTGCCGGATCTTATGCCTGTAGGGAAGAAGAAACGAGTATTAAAACACCCAGCATAACTAGCAATAAAGCTACGCTTTTCACCAGGTGAAAAGTGTATTTAGTGCCAGAACGCTCGGAGAACTTAAAAACCAAGATTCAATCCAGTAGTGACGATTATGCAACCTATATTAATTAATCGGCTTACGAAGGTAGTTTTAATAAGGGAACATAAATTACAATTAAAGATCCGAGAAAAAGAACGGGGCTGAAATCCCACGCTGCATATCTCGCCCATTTTCACATTAAAGGCATGGTTTAAAAATAGTTTTTGTCAACTTTAAGGAAATTAGATAAATCCATTATTTATTTGACGGGAGTTTGCCGATTAATACAAAGATGCAGATTGTAGCATCGAGATGAAGCTTGCTTAACTTGGATGTGCTGAATTGAAAATTAATACAAAGTTCTGGATAACTGTAATGGTGGGCTTTTCGCTCTGCCTAACTGGATGTATTCCAGGCCCAGTAAAAGAGTATTGGGATAATGGAATGAAGGTGGGGCCAGAATATTCTAAGCCGCCCGCACCGGTTGCCGTTGATTGGATTGATAAGGATGATTCGCGTATTCGCACCGATCCTGAAGAACACAGGAATTGGTGGAAGAATTTTAATGATCCTAATCTGGATGAACTGATTTGTTTTGCAACGAAACAGAATTTGAATTTGAAACAAGCTGGTTACAGGGTAATGGCATCGCGGGCTGACCTTGCAATAGCAATGGGTCAATTCATGCCACAAACCCAAAGTATGACAAGTGGTTTTACCCAATATGGTGCGAGCACCGCAGTTGCAAATAGATCATCGCGTGGTATAAGCCTTATCCCAAACAATTATTACCCTCAATATAATTTTGGTTTTAGTATGGCTTGGGAGCTAGATTTCTGGGGCCGCTATCGCAGAGCAATTGAATCTTCCAGTGATCAACTTGATGCATCTATAGAAAATTATGATGAAGTAATGGTTTCGATGTTGGGAGATATTGGAGAAAATTATGTGTTGTACCGTTATTTTGAGCGGGTTGTGGAATTGTTGAGGGAAAACATTGAGTATCAGAAAATTAGTTTGCAGGTAGCCAAAGCGAGGTTCAATGCTGGTCTTTCCAGTGAATTAGATGTGGATCAAGCGCAGAGCGATTTAAGTTATTTTGAATCTTCGGTTCATATGTTTCTTCGTTATCAGCGGTTAGAAAATAATACACTTTGCACCTTACTCGGTATTTCACCAGAAGACCTCGGTAAAAAATTGACAAAAAAAGGCATTCCCGTTCCGCCTAAAGATGTTGCAGTAGGTATACCCGCACAACTGATCACAAGAAGGCCGGATGTGCGGATGGCAGAAAGGCAAGCTGCAGCTCAGTGCGCAAAGATAGGCGTGGCAATGTCGATGCTATTTCCTCATTTATATATCAATGGTTCTTTTGGTTACAATGCGATGAATAATACTGCATTATTTACTTCCCCTGCGGCCTATGGCACGATTGGGCCAGGCTTAAGTTGGAATATTTTCAATTATGGCAGATTGTTGAACAATGTGAAAATGCAGGATGCGAACTTTCAGGTGGATGTTGCCAAGTTTCAATACTCACTGGTTAATGCCGGGAAAGAAGTTGAAAATGCCATTGTGGAGTATGTAAAGAGTGGAGATGCGATCAAGGAAATGGAAGTTTCGGTTGCTTCAATTCGGAAGGCAAGCGAAATAGTAATTGTTCAATACAAGGCAGGCACTTCGGATTTCAATAGGGTTTCATTAGTTCAGGAAAAGCGAATATCGCGGGATATGGATCTAGCACTTTATCAGCAAACCCATGCCCGAGGTATGGTGAGCATTTATAAGTCATTAGGTGGTGGTTGGCAGGTAAGATTGGATGGATGCAACGAAGGCGGAGCAATTGCAGGAGAACCGAAAGAATTGCCTTTACCCAAAACGGAAATACTTCGCCCTCTGCCTGAAAGCAAACCAGAGGAACCCAAAAAGTGATGTATTCATTTGCAAGGTTAATGATTGGGGTTGGGGTCTTACTTGGTTCGCTTGGTGCGTTGATCGCCTCGGATACTCGGTGCCCAAAATGCCCAGATGATTACAAAACCAAACCCATGCCAAGTGCTCTAGAATACTTTAAACCAGATGGTATGGGTTGTTATAAAATAAAGAGTTGCCCGCCTGTGCAACCGTATTTTAAACCAAACGGTTTTGATGATTACAAGATGAAAAGCATGCCTTGTGTTAAGGCGCTTGATAAAGGTTCGTGCGCTCCAGATGGCGGAAACGGAGTTAACTTTTTTGGTTTACGCCCTAGGTTAGAAACACATAAAAAACTAACTCAGCCATGATGATTATTGTTGGGATCTGGTGTCTGGACTGGGGTTTGATTTTCGAGTGGGGCATTCCTTTTTGCTCCTGTGATCCACAAGATGGTATAGAAGAAAACTGGGGTATAAAAAATTCCCAGGAATGTAACTCCAAGCATGCCGAAGAAAACTGCGATGCCCAGAGCCTGACGCATTTCCGCGCCTGCGCCTTCTGAAAGCGCCAAGGGCACCACGCCCAGAATAAACGCAAACGAGGTCATTAAAATTGGCCTTAATCTTAGTTTGCTTGCTTCCACGGTGGCTTCTTTTAAAGGTTTGCCTTGCTCAAATAATTGCTTTGCAAATTCCACGATGAGGATTGCGTTCTTGCTTGCGAGACCTACCAAAACAACAAATCCAATTTGCGTGAAAATATTGATATCCATCTTAAATATTTGTAACCCCAATAAGCTTGATAGTAAGCACATGGGAACCACTAATATCACCGCTAAAGGAAGGCTCCAGCTTTCGTACTGGGCTGCCAGCACTAAGAACACAAATATAACCGCAAGGCCGAATACGATCGTTGCGGTATTGCCCGATTCGAATTGGAGAAATGAAAGTTCTGTCCATTCAAAAGTCATGTTTCGAGGAAGGTTCTTTTTGGCAATAGCTTCCATTTCTAGTGCGGATTGCCCCGAACTGAAGCCTTTTGCATTAGTTCCATACAATGCGGTTGCAGGATACATGTTGTAGCGAATAAGAAAGTTAGGGCCGGAAGCATTTTTAAAACTCATGAATGCACCCATGGGGACCAACTGGTTTGATTTGTTGCGGATCTTGATTAGAGTTAAGTCGTTGATTGATTGGCGAAAATCCTCGTCTGCCATCACATTCACCTGCCAAGATCTGCCAAAGAGATTGAAGTTGTTCACATAATATGATCCTAGGAAGCCTTGTAAAGTTTCAAAGACATCCTGCATCTGCAAGCCAAGAGCCATGACTTTGTCGCGGTTAATATCTAGATAAATCCATGGAGTGTCATCTTGGCTGCCTGTAAAAACACCTCGAAGCATAATGCTGTTATTACCAGCTACTGCAATGTCATCTGTGGTTTTTTGTAAACTTTCCAGCCCGACAGGACCGCGATCTTCAATCATCATCTTGAACCCGCCTGCAGTACCTAACCCATCTACGGGTGGGGGGCCGAATAAGTTAACCATTGCACTAGGGATTTCCCTACGGCATCGTTGGGTAATCTTTGCGCTTATATATTCGCTGGTCAGGCCCTTTTTAATTCGTTCTTCAAATGGTTTTAGAATGATGTTGACAGAGCCCAAGTTTGGAGCATTCGCCCCGATTAATAACGATTGCCCTGCGATGCCGACAGTATGGTCTACCCCTTCAGTTTCTTCAGCGATCTTGCAGAGGGTTTGAATATCTCTTGCGGTTCTTTGTACCGATGCAGCATCGATCAACTGCACATTTGCCAGCAGATATCCTTTGTCTTGTGGTGGTATGAATCCTGTGGGAGTAATCGTGAAGTAATGATAGGTCCCATATAATAACCCGCCATAAACTAATAGTGCTAGGATGGAAAGTTTTAGCATAAGTCGAACTGTGCCGCCGTATGCTGTTGTTCCAAGGTTGAAGATTTTGTTGAATAATAGGAAAAACCAACCGAAGAAAAAGTCGAGTGTTTTTTGTAAGATGTCTTTCTTTGCGCCTTTTGGTTGTAGTAAGAGTGCTGCGAGCGCAGGGCTTAAGGTTAGTGAGTTGAATGCTGAGATGATGGTAGAAACAGAAATGGTGATGGCAAATTGCCTGAAAAATTGGCCGGTGATGCCGCTGATGAATGCGCAGGGTATGAAGACCGCACATAAAACCAAGGCAACTGCAATGACGGGTCCGGTAACTTCGGTCATAGCTTTTCGTGCAGCATCGCGTGGGGAAAGCCCTTCATGCAGCCAGCGCTCCACATTTTCTACTACTACAATTGCATCATCCACCACAATCCCGATGGCAAGTACCAAGCCAAACAGTGACAGGTTGTTTAAGCTGAAACCAAGAGCAGCCATTGCTGCGAATGTTCCGACCACTGCAACGGGTACCGCAATAAGGGGAATGAGAGTTGCACGCCATGTTTGCAAAAATATCAACACCACAAGTGCCACCAAGATGATTGCATCCCGCAGGGTCTTAAAAACTTCCATGATGGAATCTTTAATAAAAGGTGTGGTATCGTAAACAATCTTGTAATCCAGGCCCGGAGGAAAGCGCTTCTTTAAATCGCTCATTTTCTGGTATATGCCGTTGGCTGTTGAAATGGCGTTCGAACCGGGAAGTTGATAAACAGATAGAGCAACCGAGGGTTGATTATCGAGGGAGCAAATCTGGTCATACTGTTGCGAGCCAAGTTCTACCCGGGCGACATCTTTTAATCTAACGAGGGCGGAAACCGGGTCAGCATCTGTGGGCGGGGTCACCTTGATAATGACATTTTCAAATTGCTCTACATCATAAAGCCTGCCTAGGGTGTTGATGATAAGTTGGAGTTGCTGGCCTTTGGGAGCGGGCTCTTGCCCAATGGATCCTGCTGCAACTTGTAGATTCTGCTGGCTTAAGGCAGAGATAATATCGTCGGCAGTAAGGCCGATAGCAGTCATTTTTGCAGGGTTTAGCCACGCCCGCATGGAGTAATCGCGCTGGCCCATAAAGGTGACATTTCCAACGCCCGGAAGGCGAAGTAATTCATCGCGAATCTGGATGGTGGCAAAATTAGACATATAGAGATCGTTATACAATGGGATTTTAGATTGGGCATCTTTCTCCGAGAACATATTGATAATCATCATGATGCTAGGAGAGATTTTCTTGACAGCAACACCTTCTCTTTGAACCAGATCGGGAACATTTGGAAGGCCAAGCGAAACCCGGTTCTGCACCAAAACCTGTGCCATGTTGGCATCCATACCTAGCTTGAAAGTTACCAGCAAAGTGTAGCTGCCATCGTTGGCGCATTGGGAGGACATGTAAAGCATGTTTTCGACGCCCGAAACCTGCTGTTCGATGGGTGCTGCAACGGTGTCCAGCACTGTTTGAGCGTTAGCGCCTGGATAATTTGCGGTTACGATCACCGTGGGGGGTGAAATATCCGGGTATTGGGCAATGGGAAGTGAGGTGAGAGCTGCGGTGCCCATGATAGTGATCACAATCGACAAAACAGCAGCGAAGATCGGCCTGTCGATGAAGAAATGAGATATCATTCCGTCCCACCTTTATTCAGATTTTTTTTGCGCAACGTAGTAAGTAATCCCATTGTGGCGATTGAAATAAACTGAGTGGCACCTTTATTAATAACCTTTGCGGTTTTTGTTTTAAATAAGGGGAGTTTGCCAATGGATTCAATGACATAGAAAAATACCGGGGTGAAAAGTATACCCATGATGGTAACTCCAAGCATGCCACTGAAAACCGTAACGCCCAAAGCATGGCGCATTTCAGAACCTGCGCCTTCTGCAATCACAAGTGGAACCACGCCTAGAATAAACGCAAAGGAAGTCATTAAAATGGGCCTTAGCCTGAGTTTGCAGGCTTCAACTGTGGCTTCGGTTACGGATTTTCCTTCTTCATGCAATTGCTTGGCAAACTCGATGATCAAAATCGAATTCTTGCTGCAAAGCCCAACAAGTACCACTAACCCAATTTCGGTGAAGAGGTTGATACCAGTCCTTCCTACGATCGTTCCGATCAGTGCGGAAAAGATACAAACAGGAACCACCAATATTACCGCCAAAGGTAGGCCCCAACTTTCATATTGGGCTGATAGTACCAAAAACACAAAAATCACAGAAAGCGGAAATACCAACTTATTGCGAAGGTCTTGGCTCTCCATGATTTGCAAAAAGCTTAGCCCAGTCCATTCGGTTTTCATCGAGGGCGAAAGAACTTCAAGTGATTTTTCTTCCATTTTTGTTACTGCATCTGCAGAACTTAAAATCCAAGGCAGATTGATTCCTATTATTTGCGAAGCAGGATATAGATTATAGCGAATGACCATGTTGGGCCCGTTGGTATTGGTGAAATTCACAATCGTGCCTAGCGGAACCATCTGGCCATTAGCATTGGCAACATTAATTAGCGCAAGACTTTCTGGCTTATCTCTAAATTCGGGTTCTGCCATTATGGTAACTTGCCAGAACCTGCCAAAAGCGTTGAAGTTGTTTATAAAAATAGAACCAATGAGTGAGTTCATTGCATTATTGACATCCTGGATTTTGATCTGGAGTGCTTCAACTTTATCGCGGTCAATATCTGCAAAAAGCTGGGGAGTCTGGGCTTGGTATAAAGTGAAAAGCGCATACATGCCTGCGATGGAAGACCTTTGATCCACCAGTTTTTGAGTTTCTTTCTCGAGGCTTGCTGCACCGAGATCACCCCGGTCTTCTACCATCAATTGAAAACCCCCAGCGATCCCAATTCCGGGTACAGGTGGGGTTGGAAGCACTTGAACCTTGGCTTCCCGATTGAATTTCTTGATAGTTTCGTTGATTTTAAAGGTGAGTGCGGTAGCACTAAGTTCTTTGCTCTTTCGTTCGTTGAAAGGGGCCAATACTACAAACATCGATGCATTATTGGATGCAAAAGCGTTGTAAAGAAATGAAAAACCCGAGGTAGTAAAAGTGTGTGCAACTCCTGGAACTTTCAATGTTGCTTTTTCTATCTGTGCCATCAATTCTTGGGATCTTTGAAGGCTTGCACCATCGGGTAAAAGCACATTCATCAAAAGCCATCCCTGATCTTGATTAGGAACAAATCCTTTTGGGATTTTTGCGAACAAACCAACTGTTGCGAATACTATGAACAAATAAAATGCGAGTACTAAAAAGCAATATCGAAGGCACTTGGTCACCATCCATCCATAAACATTGGTACCGATGCCAAAGGTTTTTTCAAAGAGCCAGAAAAACCATCCGAGAAATAAATCTAGTAGGAATTGGAGTGGGTCTTTTTTAGTACCCGGTGGTTTGAGAAGGATGGCAGCAAGCGCGGGGCTCAAGGTTAATGAGTTGATCGCAGATAGGACGGTGGAAACAGAAATGGTGACTGCGAATTGCCTGAAGAATTGGCCCGTTATGCCGCTGATAAAGGTGCATGGAATAAAGACCGCACATAGTACGAGAGCTACTGCAATCACCGGCCCGGTTACTTCTTTCATTGCATTGCGGGCAGCTTCACGAGGCGTTGCACCTTTGTGCAGCCACCTTTCTACATTTTCCACAACTACAATTGCATCATCTACCACAATCCCGATCGCAAGCACCAATCCAAAAAGCGAAATGTTGTTGATGGAATACCCCAGTAGGGCCATTACTGCAAAAGTTCCAATGATTGCAACAGGTACCGCAATGAGGGGGATGAGGGTTGCACGCCAGCTTTGTAAAAAAACCAGAACCACAATACCTACAAGAATGATTGCATCTCGCAGGGTTTTAAAAACTTCAGCAATAGATTCACTGATAAAAGGGGTGGTGTCGTAAACAATGCTATATTCCATCCCAGGGGGAAAATTCTTAGCAAGTTGCTGCATCTTTTTTTTAATCCCGGCAGCAACATCGAGGGCATTTGTACCTGGAAGTTGAAAAACTGCCAAGGCTACCGAAGGCAACCCATCTACGGTTGCAGACATATCATAGCGAAGTGCGCCTAATTCAACTCTTCCAACATCTTTGAGCCTGACGAATTTTGGCGGAGAGTTTGGGTCTTTATTGGAGGCAGCTACAGTTTTAAGAATGATATCGCCAAATTGTTCCGGGTTTTCCAACCGGCCCAAGGCGCTGAAGGGATATTGAGTTTCGGTCAATTCCGGACTGGGAGCCTGCCCCAGTCTTCCTGCTGCCAAGGGTGCGTTCTGCTGTTGGATTGCATTGACAACATCATTTGAGGAAAGACCAAGGTAAGCAAGTTTTTGCGGATCCAGCCAAGCGCGAATTGCATAATCCCTTTGCCCCATCATTGTGATATCGCCAACCCCCTCTAGTCTAAACACTTCATCCTTAACATGAATGGTGGCGTAATTTGAAAGGAAGATATCATCATAGCGGCCATCTGCCGAGGTAAAGTTGATTGAGAGTAGAATCTGGGGGGCTTTTTTCTTAATCATCAACCCTTGCTTTTGGACTTGCTTGGGGAGTTGAGGAACTGCAAGGTTGACACGATTTTGTACTGCAACCAGTGCGGTGTTCAAATCTGTATTCAATCCGAATGTAATAGTAAGGTTGTATAGGCCTGTATTGTCGCATGTGGAGGACATGAACAACATGTTTTCTACGCCATTGACTTGTTGTTCGATCGGGGCAGCAATAGTATCTGCAACTACTTGAGCGCTAGCTCCGGGGTATACTACGGAAACTTGAACCGTTGGTGGGGCAACAGGAGGGTACTGGGCAATAGGCAGGGTGATCAGAGCCAGTGCCCCAGCGATTGTAAGAAAGACAGAGACCACCGCTGCGAATATCGGTCGGTCGATAAAGAAATTTGAAATCACTATTTGTTCGGTTTTGTTTCGGTCAGACTACCATCTAAGAACTGGGTTACTGGCATTTCGATTAAATCTGGTTTGATGCTAATGCCAGGTCTAACTAGGTGGATTCCAGAAACGACGACTTTTTCATCAGCGTTCAGGCCTGATTCAATTGCTCTTAGGTTATCTGGCTGCAACTCGCCCACGGTAACCCTTCGATATTCCAATTTGTTTTCCTTATCCATCACATAGACAAATTTTAATCCTTGGTCAGTACCAATAGCTCTATCCGCAATCAAGATTGCATTTTTAGGATTAGAAATCGGAAGCAATACCCTGCAAAACATGCCATGTAAAAACAAGGGGGTCTTATCATTTTTAAATATGTTTTTTATAACGGCACGAAGATTTATAGTGCCTGTCTGAGAATCAATAAGGTTGCTGCTAAAATTTAAAGCCCCTTGATGCGGGAATCCTTTTTCATCAGCTAGGCCAATAAAGACAGGCCTATTTATAGAATCTATAGTTGATGCAGTTTGTTCTTTTTTTGATTGCACCATACGGATGACCTTGAGCAATGTTCTTTCATCTGCATCGAAGTAGCAATAAATTGGATCTTCGGAAACGATGGTTGTGAGTTGTGTGCTATCTTGGGTCACAAGATTTCCCAAGGTTACAAAGTATTTGCTGATACGCCCAGAGATAGGCGAAATCACGGAACAAAACTGGAGATCTAAGCTGTGCACTTCCAATGAAGCTTTTGATGCTTCGACCGCTGCAATAGCTTCTTCTTCTGCTGCAACATATTTATCGAGATCTTGCTTGCTTATCGCGCCTGGGGTTTTTCCCACATCCTTGGCACGCAGATTATCTGCCTTGGCTAGTTTCAGTTTGGCTTCATAAAGTTTGACCTGACCATTGGAATCATCCAACTTGGCTTGGTAAGGCCTAGGGTCGATTGCGAAAAGTAAATCACCCTTTTGTACATAGGAGCCTTCCTTGAACGGAGTGGAAACTACATAGCCTGTTGTTCTTGGTTTCATTTCGACATAATTAATTGCATTAAATCTTCCTGTAAAGCGAACATTTTCAGTAATTTCGCGTTGCACCACAGTGCTTACTTGCACAGCGGGGTTTTTATCCCCATCTGGATCGGGTAATTTTGGTGGTGTACAACCAAGGATCATGGATATAAAAATGCATAGTGCTGCAGAAAAATATCTAAACATCTGTTAAACAATGCCTCTGTATTGGATGGACTTTACCTAATAAATCTATTCTATCTTTAATCCCGAGATTTTCCGATAATATTTTATGCTAATTTTGGCAGGCATAAAAGAAGCAAGGAGTCGCCCGCAGGTTCCATGCGAGCAACTCCAGTTTTTTTGAATCTAAAGAGGCAAACAAAAGCGTATTATTTGTATTGCAGGTTCTTGATTTCGATACCCCCGTTTTCAGCCCGAATGCCAAAGGGCGTCTTTCCAGGCTTCGTCTTCATCATTTTTTGTAATTCGCCATTGTTTTTGAACTCAGCAGAATCGCCTTTTAGGATGATTTCGAAAGAATTCCAATCATCAAATTTGATGTTCTTGACATCTCCTTTTTTAATATCGAACTTCATGCCCCGTAAAAAAAGATCGTTGTTACATTTGGCATCAGGCTTGTATTCAAACTTGATGTGTACATCTTTTTCAAAATCTTGCACGGTGTTGATGGTGAGATCGCCTTTTACCTTGGGGTCGATCACAAGGCTGCCATCTTTTGCGATGAACCGCATTTTTGCTGCATCAGATTTGCCCTCGAGAGGCTCATTAGTTTTGTTCATTTTCCAACCGGAGAAATCTTTGCCATTGAAAAGCAAAGTAAACCCTGAATCAGCCTTGGGTTCTGCAAAGAAAAGTGATGCTGCCAAAAGTAGGATAAAAGCTTTCATGAAATAATCCCTTCGTTAGTGTTTTTGAAAATCAAATCTCGAACAGCGGGCACCAAATTATCAGGAATTACCATAGTGGTTTGTCCTGATACTTCTAAGATGGCTTCGTCTTCTGCAGCCAATTCATTTTCCGATGCGTTTTCGTAGTGTTCAATAAGGTTTTTAACCTTAGCTTCGTCCCCCCCTTGAGGAAATTCTGTTTTATTCATTAGGTTTTCCTTCGCCTTTTACCATAAGCGAGTAAAGTTTTTCCTTTAAGTTCATAAGCTGTGACTACAAATACGCTCTTTTTGTTTAGATCGGGAACATACACGACTCTTAAAGTATCTTTCCGTAATAAAATCGAACTAACATACCACCTCTTATGTCATTAATTACATCAGGGTTTCCACCAAGCGTCAAGCTTCATGGATAAGGATTTAACAATATCAGGGTTAGCCTCTGCGAGATTTTTCTCTTCATGAGGGTCCGAACCGATTTTGTATAACTCTATTTTCGCTTCGCCCGGAATCTTGATACCGCCCTTTGCGTTGGCTGCATTAGGCACTATTAACTTCCAATCATTGGAAACACACCATCTCCAGGTGAGGTTCTTTTCAGGTTTTTCAATGTCAATTGCGTTGTGCAGGAAACAAGCACCCACTACTGCATCACGCATCTTAACTGCGTTAGCATCAAGCAGATCAATCCCTTTTAAACCTTCAGGCACAGGCAGATTGCAAAACTTGTAAATTGTGGGGGCAATGTCGATCGAGGAAACAGGCGTATCAATCATTTGCGGTTTAATTTTTCCTGGATGTCGGAGCATGATGGGCGTGCGTAATCCACCATCATAAGGAGACTGTTTTGAATCCAATCTGTATTGGGGGTTTCCCTCCTGTTGAATCCAACCATTGTCGGTGACATAAACAACGAGAGTATTTTCTGCGAGGCCTTTTTTGTCGAGATGGCCAAGAAGTTCGCCACAAGTTTCATCAAACCATTCGCACATGGCCCAATATCGGGCAAGATGAATGGAAGGCGTTTTATCTTTATACTTGGCCAAATATTTTTCAGGAGGGTTATGGGGAGAGTGTGGCAGCATGGGTGCATACCATAAAAAGAAGGGTTTATCCTTGGAGGTTTCAATAAAGTCGAAGATGGGTTGAAGGCCTTTTCTACCGATGTTTAAGCCTTCATCACCATGCCTACCGCCGAGGGTTTGATCGCCATGCGACATACCATGTGTGAAGCCACCTGTTTTAAAATTGCCCTGCCACCATTTGCCAGTTTGAAAACTGTTGTAACCCGCTTTGCCAAGTTCTGCGGGGATTCGTGGGCTATTAGCCATGAAACTGGTGATGCGATTCACTTGGGCCAAAAATTCAGGGTCTTTATAACGCTGCGCCATCGGCTTGCCCATGGGCACAGGTGGTTCATTGCCTGTGATTTTGGATTCATGGGGGTACTTGCCTGTTAAAATTGACGCTAGGGAAGGGCAGCAAAGCGAGGAAGGGACATAGCCGCGTTTATAAACCAGGCTTTGGCTAGCAAGCTTATCAAGATGTGGCGTCTTGATTTGTTTGTGGCCCATGAAGGAGTAGTCGCCCCACCCTTGATCATCCGAGACAATCAAAACCACATTGGGTTTATTTGTTTGGCTAGTCGCCTGCTGGGCGGAAGCGATCATTCCAATAATAATTAATAAAGATCTCATAACAATTATATCCTAGCTTATGTGGGCGCCTTTTGCATCAACATAAACGGCATAGAGGGATTGGCTTGCGGTCATGAACAAGCGGTTGCGCTTGGGACCACCAAAGCAGACATTAGAACAGATTTCGGGAAGAAGAATCTGGCCAATACGAACGCCATCAGGCGCAAAGATGTGCACGCCATCGTACCCTTCACCAACCCAACCTGCGCTGGACCAGATGTTCCCTTGGGTATCGCAGCGGATACCATCTGAAAAGCCTGCGACTTTCTTGCCATTGAGTTCAAGGGTCATCGAGGTGAACTCTCTTGCGGGACCAAGTTTTTTGCCATCAAGGATGTCGAACATCCAGATGTTCCTGGGTGCTTTTTCATAGTGCGATGCCCCCGTATCTGCGACATAAAGCTTTTTGTAATCGGGCGAGAAACATAAACCGTTTGGCTTGAAGGGTTCATCGGTGAGCTTTTCGATGACGCCAGTCCTTGCATCAATGCGGTAAACAGCTTCCTTCTGGTTGGGTTGGGTGCTGGTGCCCGGAACTTTGATTCCTTCGTAATCCATAAGGGCGCCGTAGCCTGGATCGGTAAACCAAATGGAGCTATCTTCAGGGTGAACGACGGCATCGTTGGGCGCGTTGAAAGGCTTGCCATTGAACTTTTCAGCAAGGGTGGTGATGGAGCCATCGTATTCGTAACGAACCACTTTTCGGGTGGAATGTTCGCAGGAAATCTGCCTGCCTTGATAATCGAAGGTGTTGCCATTGGAGTAACCAACGGGCTTGCGGAAAACACTAACATGGTTGTCTTCGTTGAGGTAACGGAGTTGGCGATCATTGGGGATATCGCTCCAGAGGAGGTAGTTGCCTACGCCATTCCATGCAGGGCCTTCAGCCCAAAGGCAGCCAGTTGCGAGCCGTTGGATGGGGGTATTACCTATTTTCAACTTATCGAAGCGTTTATCGAGGGAGATGATATCAGGGTCTGGATAACGGACTGGGCTTGCGCCTGGGGTGAAGTCGCGTTTCACGGATTGCGCCAAAGCCATGGGTGCAACAGCAAGAGCGCTAGCTGCGCCCAAAAAAGTTCTTCGATTAAGGTTGGAAATGCTCATGAACAAAAACTCCGGCATATGAAGAGAAAAAATATTCAACTCGATGGGTATAGAGTAATCGTAAGCAGAGGTGCTAGGCAAGCATCTGTTTGAAAAAAGATGGGAAATCTCAATGCTACCAAATTCGTGAAATAGCATAGGCATCGAAGGATTCATCCGCACTAACAATTTGGATGTTCTCGCATAAAGCTTGGGCCGCAAGCATTCGATCGAATGGATCACGATGATTGGTTGGATAGGGTAAATTGCAAACTGTAATAGTGTGGGATGGTTCCAGAGGTAACAGCAGAAATCCATAGTTTTTGTAGCAAGTCTGCCAAAAGATATCGAATGGCTGGTTCATCTGCCATTTACCTTTACTTACTTTGATTGCAATTTCCCAAAGGGAAACAGGGCTGATTAGCACATCATTTGCAATATCTTGGATTGCTTTTTGGGCTGGGGTACTAAGTTTGGCATCGCCGGTGGTGTACCAATAAACTGTATGCGTATCTAAGAGATGCGCATTACATGTATTCCTCAAAATCTTTCAAATGATCTTCATCGTCGGCGATAATGGTGATCATACCTTTACATAAGCCGGGTCCGGGCCTTTGTTGGGATTTTTGGGGTTCGCTGATTAGCTTTGCAATTGGCTGTTCATTTTCGGTAATGATGAGTTCTTGGCCTGGGTTTAATTTGTGGATTAAATCTTTAAGACGGGCTTGAGCTTCTTCGATGGTGATTGATGTGAGCATTTGGCTTCCGATTTAATATTATTAATCTATCTTCATCAGTAGAATTGTAACACATGTCTGTTATTTTAATTGAACTTTTGCAAATCACGCCAAACCCAGTTGTTTAAAAAGGGTTTTCTTGGAAAATTGGGGTTGTTGGGCATGCCGCAAAGTCCAATTTAAGGTGAAGCGAAGCGCAACCCCGGATAACCAATCCCCTAATAAAAAAGCCCTGAAGGGCGCACTGGTTTAACAACGCCTTTCGCCCTTTTAGGGCAAGCGCAGTCGCAATATATGCATTTACTTGCCATGTTTAATTGACCAGCCTCTGATAATCACGCATTTGTTCCACCGTCGCTAACGCCCAGCGAGTTCACATCGGCCTGGCGTTGAGAGCTTTTTTAGTGATCGAAAAGTGGTGCTTTTATAATGGAATGAACTGGTTATCTGCTAAATGGGATATCCTGAGGGATGCAATTCGGTCCTATCGAACTAATCCCAAATATCGCATGCCCGACCATGCCTGCGTAAGTCCAATAATGGCAAATAGTTGGTATTTTCAAGCAGATGGGGAAAAAAACTTGATTTTTTAAACTTTTTGAATGAATCACACGTATAATAAATGGCGAATGTAAACAAAGATTCAAATTCTTCGACTGTTTTGCTTCAATGAGAATGATAACTTATGGCTAATGCGCTCAGTCTTTTTCGTTCGTTTTTGACAGGCACTTTGTTTCGACAATATGCTAAAACAAAAAAACGGTCCTTCCGCCCAAACCTTCTAATTTTAGATCCGAGAATCAATCCTGCTTCCGTAAATCTATCTGGTTCAACAGGGTGGACTCCAATTATGATTGGAGCCACCAAAGACTATGCAAACGATAGTCAAGCTGGCGCAGCCGATACCGATATTATTGGCGATGCCACCCATGGCTCTTTGTACACCGCATTCGATGATAACAATACTGCTAATACTGCGGATGATACCTTGGTTTTTCGCATGCGCATCAACAACCCCACGAGCACAACTAATTTTGCAGGTGTTGCAATTGTGGGTTTGGATGCCAACCAAGATGGCAGGGTGGATATTTTCATGTCTGTGGATGGCCGCAATAATGGCCAGGCTATTCGAATTTTTGACCCTGGTACGGGTTTAAATAACTCCCCCAATACCACCACAACCACCCCTTTAACCATTGGCATTCTTCCCAACAATGGCGTTTATTCTTTTAGCGCAAATAATTATTCCGTTGTTCCTGTTTCCGCCACCTCGGATCCTAATTGGAATGGACAGACAGATGGCCTGAACGGTGTTGTTGATGGCAAACCCGATGCCTTTATCAGTTGGCGTTTGCCAATTGCCGACCTTGCCACTGTTCTTGCAAAACCATCCCCCGTAGATCGCTCCGGTATTTATGGCCCGCGCGGATCTACTGGCCTACCCGGATTTACAAAAGATACCGTAGTGCAATATATAAACTTCACCCAAACACAAACCGGTCCAATCAATGGTGACATGAACGGTTTGCCTAGAAATTACGATGGTAGTGCTACTTTTTCCTCGTTGGGCGCTTTCACTACCCTGATGTCGTCAGCTAATCCTGTTCCTGCTGCCACGGTTCTTTACATTAATGAACCAATAGGCGATGGCAATCTTTCCGCTTCTGAAAGCAGCTCGCTTACCATCTCGGGTACTACCAATGCCCCTGCGGGTTCCACCATTCAATTGATCATTTCCGATTCCAGTTCCGGCACCACAGATGTTACCGCAACTGCCACCGTGATTTCGGGATCGAATGGGGTAAATACATGGTCGGTTTCCAATGTGAATGTATCAAGTCAGGTGGATGGCAGCTTAACAGTTACTGCCTCGGTAATCGTAAACAGCATTACATCAACCGATACGGCAGTTGTTTCGCTTGATCAGACCGGTCCTGCAATTGCGATCAACACTTTGGCAACAGCAATATCTGGCACACCAACTTTCACGGGTACCACAGACCTTCCCGCTGGTTCCACCCTTACCATAACTATCGACCCAGATAATGATCCAGCAACAAACAACAACATCGTCTATACCACCTTGGTACAGTCTAACGGAACATGGAGTCTGGATACATCCCTGCAAACCCCAATTTCTGGAAGCATACCCTCGACTGGTTTGGTAAGCTTCAGCAAGGTATCAATTTCCGGAACAGATGCAGCGGGGAACCAGACCACAGCAACCATTTTGAACAAGCCAACGGTAACCACACTTTCAACCAACGGCACCACGCCATTAGTAAGTGGAACTTGGACTAATATTGCTGGCGATGTTCTTTCAGTAACCGTAAATGGTGTTGCCTACACACCTACCATTTCAGGTAACACCTGGACGGTGCAGGCAACCAATGCCCTAACTGCTGGTTCTGCTTACCAGGTGGTTGCAACCGTAACCCGCGGGGCATCTTCAGTTACGGATGCAACTTCTAGTGAGCTTACCATTACCTCCACACCCGTAGTAACAATCGCAATTACTGGTGGTGCCTCTTCAACAACATCAAATACCTTGCCAACCATTTCGGGTACATCAAATATCACAAGCGGAACAATAATCGTTCAAATTGATCCGAACAATGACGGAAACATGGCTGATGCGGTAACTTATTCAGTAACCAGTGACTCTTCTGGAAATTGGACGCTGAATACGGGGAACAACGCCAACCTGATTTCCGGTTCCATCCCATTAAGTGGATATTCAGGAACCATCCATGTTTATGCAGAAAACCTTGCTGGCACTGTAACAGCTCAACAGGTTCTTGCCATATCCACACCAACCGTGGGGATCACAAGCATCCTAAGTGGGGCCACCACCAATAGTTTCGCTACGGTGAACAATACTGGTGCCGCTGCAAATTACTTGAATATGACCGAGGACGATTCCGTTACCGTAACTGGAACTGCGCCGAATGGTTACACCGTGAATTTGGTGATCCGTGACCCTAATGGAAACTTTGTAAGCCAAAGTGGAATTGTTGTTAGTTCTGGAACTTGGTCGGTATCGGGCTTGAATCTTTCCAACTTAGATGACGGTGTTTTAAATATCACCGCCACGCTTTCCGGCACCACGACAACTACGACTAATACCGCTGTTACGCATGACAAAACCGCGCCCAGAATTTTTAACACAACTCAAACAACCGTTCAAAAGACTTCTGGAGCAGTTTACAAGGGGAGTAGTGAGTTAGCCTCCGGTACCCAGATATCGGTTGGGTTATATACGAGCAACACTTATGCAACCTTGGATCACACTTTGTTAACAACAACAGTGGACGCCCAAGGGAATTGGTCAGTCACAACAACATCCAACCTTAACAATTCGACCAACCCTGTTTATGTTCGTGTTCAACCTGTGAGCCAAACTACAGACGCCGCGGGTAATATTGTGCAAATAAATGATTCCTCCAGGGTCGTTAGTCAAAGTCAAGGCAATGTCAGTGCAATTATCAATGTTTATTCGGTTACAGGTGATAACCAGATTGCTCTTGGTGAAATAGGATCAGGTATAATAATAACTGGTGATACTAACCAAATTTCTCGAACGGTTACGGTTACGGTTACGGATGGAACAACCACCATAACCAAAACTACTACCAGTGGTTCCACCTATACTTCAGGAACGCAGAATTGGTCGGTGAGCCTTACAAATGCAGAAGTGAAGTCTTTAAGAAATGGTCAACTTACAGTTACAGGTTCTGTTGCAGATGGTAATGGCGTTTCTGTGAGTGATATTGAATTACCAACCCTTAATCTAGCCTCCCCTACTCTCTCCATAACCGATAATGTTTCTGGTATAGTCACAGGAAGCGGGACTGTTACTTTTACCTTTTCCTTTAGCGAGGGCGTTACCGGTTTTGATGCCACTGATGTTGTAGTTACAAACGGTACCAAGGGCGCCTTTTCAACTATTAGTTCATCCTCTTATACTCTGGTTGTAACCCCTACGACAAACAGTAGTGGCACAATCAATGTTTCTGTAGCATCAGGCGCCGCCTTGGGTGTCAATACGGGAAGAGAAAATACTGCGGCATCTGCCACCCAAAATTTCAATACCACCGCTGCAGCCTCCGCGCCCACCATTACCATCGACATTGATAACCTTGCTTCAAGTTCCACCCCGACCATATCGGGCACTACTAGTCTGGCTGCAGGGGCTCCGGTTTTCGTCACCATTGACCCTGATAATAACAATTCCACCAACAATAATATCACCTATTCTGCTACGGTCCAATCGGGTGGCACTTGGAGTGTGAACACCGCTACGGAAACTCCAGATACTGGAGCGATATCTTTTGGTGGTATTCCAAAATTCGCAAAAATTGCAGCAACGGTAACAAATGCCTTCGGCCTTAGCACCACGGCTATCGGCTTGAATAAGCCAACCGTTAATTCACTCCTTGCTAACACCACAACCCCCACCGTTACCGGAACCTGGGCCAATATCGCAGGCGATACATTAACGGTTATAGTAAATAG
>CALARU010000405.1 GCA_937888715.1 uncultured Planctomycetaceae bacterium
CAACCCAACCAAGATAAAATTCTGGTTATGGAAGATACCGATGGCGATGGCATCGCAGACAAAACCACAGTCTTTGCTGATGGGCTTCTTATCCCCACCGGCTTGGCTCCTGGCGATGGCGGCGTTTATGTTATTGATAGTACCGATCTTGTTCACCTCAGTGATACCGATGGCGATGGCAAGGCTGATACCAGAAAAGTGATTCTTTCTGGTTTTGGTACCGAAGATACCCATCACATGGTTCATACGCTGCGTTGGGGCATGGATGGTCTACTTTATTTCAATCAATCGATTTATATTCATAGCCATTTGGAAACTCCATACGGGCCCAAGCGTTTGGGTGGTGGGGGCATCTGGCAGCTTCGTCCAAAAAATCTTGAACTCGAAATCACTATGCGTGGTTTGGTCAATAGTTGGGGCCACCATTTTGATCAATGGGGCCAGTCTTTTGCAACCGATGGTGCAGGTGGCGAAGGCATTAATTATGTTATCCCCCGTGCCTACTACGCAACCGCTGTTGGTGCCAAGCGTGTGGTTCAAGGTTTGAACCCTGGTAGCCCTAAGCATTGCGGTCTCGAAATCCTTTCGGGCAGGCATCTCCCAGAAGATTGGCAACAATCCTTTATTACTAACGATTTCCGCGGCCACCGAGTTTGCAGATTCACCCTCGAACCCGATGGCGCTGGTTATATCTCTAAGCAGCAGCCTGAATTAATCAAAACCAATCACCCTGCATTTAGGCCGATTGATGTGCGCCAAGGCCCTGATGGAGCGATCTACATTGCGGATTGGTTCAACCCTATTATTCAGCATGGTGAAGTGGATTTTCGCGACCCTAGGCGTGACAAAACCCACGGTAGAATCTGGCGCGTCACCGCAAAGAACAGGCCCTTGGTTCCTCGACCAAAGCTTGAAGCAGATACTAATGCTGCTTTGTTCAACCATATGAAAGACCCAGAAATGTGGACCAGGCACATGGCCCGCAGAGTTCTGGTCGAACGAAAACTTGAATCTGTAACACCCGATCTTAAAACTTGGACTAACTCTATCCCGGCCGATGATGAGGTTTTAAATCTCGAGGCTCTATGGACTTGGCAAGCTTTGGATCTGCCCAACGAAAAACTATTAGGCATGGCGTTGGCTGCAAAAAATCCGAATGTTCGTGCTGCTGGAATTCGAGTTGCAGAAATGTGGCGCAATAAAATGCCAGGCACTTTTGATCTCGTTAAAGCCAAAGTGAACGATTCTCATCCGCAAGTCAGGCTCGAAGCTGTGCGGGCGTTGGGGCTTTACCCTAAGGCTGAAGCTGCCGAAGCTTCTCTTGCAGTGCTTGATTCACCCATGGATAAATTCATTGAGTATAGCTTGTGGCTTACCCTGCAAGAATTGCAGGATAGCTGGCTGCCTGCTTTCAGCAAAGGCGAGTTAACCTTCGGCGGTAAATCCGATCGCATGGTGTATGCTCTCAAAGCTGCTGGCACTGCAGATGTTGCCAAGAAACTGGGCGAACTTGTTGTTGAAGGCAAGCTTCCACCTTCCGCAATGGAAGGCGCATACCTTCATCTTGCTTCCGTGGGCGGCCCTGTGGAATTAGGGATTGTTGCAACCAAAGCCTTGGGCATGGCGGATGCTCAAGCCGGTAATGCAATCTTATCTGCACTTATCGAATCTACAAAAACCCGTGCCATCAAGGCGCAAATCGATCCTAAAGTTCTTATGGCTTCCTTGGAAAGTAAAAGCGATCCAAGGCAGGCATCTGCAATCCGGCTCTTGGGCTTGTGGAAAATTATTTCAGCACAGCCTACCTTGGAAGGTATTGCCAAGGATGATGCCAAAGATTTGAGCATCCGCAAAGCTGCGTTTGAAAGCATAGCAGACCTTGGTAGTAAATCCTCCATCGCATTGCTTAAGGGAATGATTGCAGCATCAAGTGAAAAGCCCTTGCCAATCAAGCGCTGGGCATTGGTCTCACTTACATCGTTAGATGTAAACTCTGCAGCAGAATTATCTGTAAAGATTTTGGAACTGCCTCAAAGCAGTGCAGAACTTGCTGAAGTGTTTGATGCTTTTTTGAGCAAAAAAGAAGGCTTGGCTCCAATTGTTAAAGTGCTTGCGAATTCTACCATCTCTACTGATGCAGCGAAGGTGGGCATTCGTCAGGCAAAAGGTTCAGGTCGGGATGTAACTGAATTGGTGAAGAACCTCGAAAAAGCCGGTAAGATTGGCACTGTTTCAAGAGAACTCAGCAAGGAAAAACTCGCTGAAATGACCAAGGCTGTTCTTGCCCAGGGCGATCCTGCACGGGGCGAACTTGTATTTCGAAGGAAAGAACTTGTCTGCATGAAGTGCCATGCGATTTCAGGTTCGGGCGGCTTGGTTGGACCCGATATGACCAGCATTGGCGCCAGTGCCCAAATCGATTATCTGATCGAATCTATGATCAATCCTAACAAAGCCATCAAGGAAAATTATCATTCCATCGTGGTCACCACCGATGATGGCAAAGTTTTCAATGGCATCAAGGTTAGGCAGGATAATAATGAATTGGTGTTGCGTGATGCGGAAGACCGACTCATTAACATCTCGCTTAAGAAAATCGAAGAACAGAAAAACGGTAAATCCCTGATGCCTGAAGGCATGGTAGATTCTTTGACCCAAGGCGAGCTTCTTGATCTCGTACGGTTTCTTTCCGAGTTGGGGAAAGTCGGGCCTTATGGTCCGGGCAAGGCTTCTATTGTGCGAAGATACGAAGCGATGGAACCAGATGCAAATGCCTACACCGTGCTATCACGCAAAGGGCAGGATGCCTTTGCAAATCCCGCAGAAAATCTTAAATGGTCGAGTGCTTATGCCATGGTGGATGGCACCCTACCCCTACGCGATCTGCCCTTGTTGCAACAAAAGCGAAGCCTTGAAAAAATCATTCATTCAATGGCGTTTGTTCGCTTTGGATTCGAAACTAGTAGCATGGGAAGTGTAAACATCATGTTAGACAAAGCTGCTGGGATTTCGGCGTGGGTGGATGGAAAACCAGTTGCAATTGCACCAACGGGTTTGATTAACCTCAAAGTTGCGCCTGGGATTCACACGGTGATCCTTAAAATGGATCAGGGTGGAAAAGTTGCAGGTGTCAAAGTTGAAGTCCAAGATGATAAAGAAAGCCCTGCAAAGGTTAAAATAGTGCAGGGCAAGTAAGCCATTATTACATCGCAACTAGATCCCAGTTGATGCTGGGTGCGGGAAACTTAGGGTGCTTGTGTACTAGCGCAGGCAGATTCTCATCCTTAAAGTATTGCCCCACCCGTTCTTCAATTTGCTGGAATCTATCTTCGCAAGCCTGATGCGAAAGGTTTGATACATCACCCGCAGTCCACCGATTTCGTATCCTAGCAATCTCGCATAACAGGGATGCATAAATTTTCTGGTTCAAACGGTGATAGCAACGCGGGTGGTTGCCATGTTCGGTGCTCCAGAAGTTTTCTGCATATGCATCCGGGTTTTCAACTTCAATCCAATGAAATTGAGCATCCACAAAAAGGTTGCAGGGACCTATATTTTTCTTGCGCTTGAGAGGCGCCTTTTTTATCGCAGGAAGACTCTGTATATCTTCCGAAACTGAAATGTTGATAGCTAGCATGACCAATCCTTCCTGAATTCAGGTGGCTGGCGCATCCTTGCGCACGATATCAATTTCTATATTAATCTTACGCAGCGAACTACCTATTTGTTCGTAAGAATTCATGAATTATTCGTGTAATTATCATTAATCAAATAAAAAAGCTCTCTCCCACAATGATTGCGAGAGAGAGCTTTTACTGAATATTAGCCGAAATCTATTACTTTACTTCGATCGCGTAAAGAGTTTCAAACCCCCGGATATAAATCTTTCCATTCGATATCGCAGGCGATGAAGTTATCTGATCAGGAAGTTTATTAGTCGCTATAATTTCAAACTTAGGCCCCGCCTTCACTACGGTTACCGTGCCATCTCTCGCTGCTAGATAGATTTTACCATCAGCTAAAACAGGGGAAGCTCTATGGCGAGCAGCATGAGTTCGCTCGTTGTAAAGTTCTTTTCCAGTCTTGGCATCCATGCAAATAAGGAATCCGTTTTCCCTGCAGAGATAAACCAATCCATCATGAACTAATGGCGAAGGTACATCAGGGGTACTGGTGGGCCTGCGCCATACTTCGCTGCTATTACCCATGGTGACTAAACCAGAAGCGCCTGGTTTCAAGCCAACCACTGGGCCATTCTTGGCGCTAGGTATCACAATAAGATCGCTGACTGCGACGGGTGAAGCAACGAACCTTAAGGTTTTGTTGTACTTGTCTTTGGGGTTTAAGCCGCCCACGCGCCAGAGTTCCTTGCCATCCGTAAGCGAATGGCCGGTTGCGTAATCGTTGCCATGCACGATCAATTGGGTTTCCTTGCCATTAGTCCAGATGGTGGGTGAGGCGTAGGAATGCTTGCATTCTTCAACGCCATCGCTGGGTCGATCAATTTTCCAGACTTCTTTACCCGTGTTTTTATCAATGCAAATCACCTTGGCTCCGCCATCGTGAATCAAGGTTTGGTAAAGTTTGTCTTCATGCAAAACGGGGGTAGAGTGGATTCCGAATTGAATTTTGAATGCGCCATACTCCTTCTGCATATCCATCTTCCAGACTTCTTTGCCTGAAAAATCATAGCAGCCAAGGATACCAGCACCGACAAAAGCCCAGACATTTTTGCCATCGGTGGAACAGGATGCGGAAGCGCCATTGCCTTCATCGGTTCGTACTTTGGAGCTGCCTTTTGCCAATACATTTTTCCAAAGCTGTTTGCCTTCGGTGCTAATGCAAAGCAATACTTGGTCTTCGCCATCCACACTGGTAAGAAACATCTTGTCGTTCCAGACCACAGGTGTGGAACTGCCCATTCCAGGCATGGGTAATTTCCAAGCGATATTCTGCTTGTCGCTCCAGGTTGAGGGGAGTTTGGTTTCTTTGGAGATTCCATCAAAGGATTGGCCGCGCCAGTTGGGCCAGTTCTCTGCATTGGCAATCGAGGCGGAAATAATCAGGGAAACGCCTAATGCACCAATTCGAATGGACTGTGAAATCATTTTTGAAATCCCTAACATTTGCAATACTCCTAGATTTTGAAAAACAAGGCAGGTTTCAATACGCAGATATCGCACTATGATAGCATTCTTTAGGCATCAAAGAAGACAAATATTGCGGGAGTATAGAAGGGGCCTCCTGAGTTCACAAACGAAATACAATCCTGAAACTGCAAGGAGTACAGGCAAAACTTCCCAAATTTTGCGAGAAAAATCTGTAAAGCTAACCCGGGATGATATAGCTTACAATAGTTCAGATGGGATAGTGCTGTATGGTGATTCGCCTGCCTTTGGTTTAAAAGCAACCATATTTTTTCTCTTGGTTCGTTTAAGGGTGTGAAGCATGATTGCAGTTCTTGCAAGTTTTTTCCTTCTGACAATTCCCGGGCAGTCTACGAATCCAGTTCAAGTGGCAAGTTCCCTCGACACTTTCTTTCAAAAGGAAGTTTGGGCCAAGGTAGGGGAACGGACTTGCCTGCAGTGCCACAAACCCGGGGGCGAAGCCGAGGATAGCAAGTTTTTGCTGCGAGACCTAAAACGAAGCCAAGACCAGGCCGGGGATCTGAAGCATAATCGTGAGGCTTTTACCCGAATGGCTAAGTTGGAGGTGGAAGTGCACCAATCCCGACTGTTGCTGAAAGTGGTAGGGAAACTCAAGCACGGGGGCAAAGAGCAACTTAAAGCGGATTCCGTTGAATACCGTGTCCTCGCCGATTTTGTGGCCCGAATAAATACCCCCGCCAACACGAAACCTGACTTTGTTCTAGACAAGAACGCGCCCCCTTTTTTTCATTCAGTCAAAATGCTGGATGATCGGCAATTGGTGAGGCGTATCACGCTTTCACTTGCAGGCCGCCTTCCCAGCGATTCGGAGTTGGACACCATCGGCCGTCAGGGACTCAAGGCGTTGCCCACAATCCTAGACACCGTTTTGAAGGAGAAGGCCTTTTACAGTCGGTTGCGCGAGGGCTTCAATGATATCTTTCTCATCGTCGGTTATGATGATGTCCCGGAAAACGCCCTTTCCTATGAGCACTTCAGCACCACCCGGGGCTGGACCCAGAAATTTGACCTAAGCCACATCAAAGATGAAAAAGACCGGCGTCAGGCAGGCTATAAACTTGCCAATGATTACCGCAAGGCAATGCTTGGTGAGCCAATGAAACTCATTGAACACATTGTTCGCAATGACAGGCCCTTTACGGAAATCGTCACCGCAGATTACATCATGGTCACCCCTTTTACTTCCCGGGGTTACGGGATTTACGAAGAACTGAAGCCGAAATTCAAGGACCCAGAAGACCCGTTTGAATACATCCCAGTGAAACTCAAAGCTCTTGTCGGACGCAACCGGGTGGAGGATCAAGAATCTGCAACGGGTTTTTATCCTCATGCCGGCCTGCTTGGAAATTTTCAATATCTGAAGCGTTATCCGACGACCGAAACCAATCGCAATCGCCAGCGTGCGCGGGTTTATTATCAGCATTTTCTAGGTATCGATGTGTTGGAACTTGCCGCTCGGGTTTCGGATGCCGCCGCTGCCTCTGCAAAATATAAGATCCCCACCATGCAGGCCTCCGAGTGTGTCGTATGCCACAAAACCTTGGATCCGGTGGCAGGGTTGTTTCAGGACTACTGGAAATTCGAAGGGGTTTACGGGCGGCGCAAGGAAGGCTGGTTTAAGGACATGTTTGGCGCAGGTTTCGAGGGAGAGGACTTGCCCGCCGGGGAACGCTGGCGCTCTCTGCAATGGCTGGGAGAACGGACTGCGAAAGACCCGCGCTTTGCCGTCGCCATGGTCGAGCATGCCTGGTATATCCTGACAGGGCGCAAGGTGCTGCTGCCACCCAAAGAACTTGCCGACCCGCTTTATGCCGCCAAGTACCGGGCCTATCATGAGCAGCGCAAGCAGACCGAGGCCCTTGCCGAGCGCTTTGCCAAGTCAGATTTTAATTTCAAAAGCGTGTTAAAAGAATGGGTTGTGTCCGACTTTTATCGTGCGGATGGTCTGGCCACGGTGGCAGCCGACCCGAAACGACTTGCGGAACTCGACGACCTAGGGTTGGTGCGTATGCTCGCCCCCGAACAAGTGGAGCGCAAGGTTGCTGCTGTCTTTGGCAAACCTTGGGGCCGTTTGACGGAACAGATGGCCATGCTCTACGGTGGCATTGACTCGAAGGAAGTTACGGAGAGGGCCACCGATCCGAGTGGTGCCATGGGTGCGATTCAACGGATTCTTGCCAATGATGTCGCCTGCAGGGAGACCGCGCTGGATTTTAGTCGCAAGCCTGCCGACCGAGTGCTTTTCCCCGGGATCGATACGGATGTGGTGCCGGGCAGTTCACCCGAGGCGGATGCGAAAATCAGGCGTGCGATTGTGCATTTGCATCAGCGTGTGCTGGGGCGCTTTGATAAGGTTGATTCGCCCGAAGTCACCCGAAGTTTCAAACTCTTCGCAAGTATTGTCAGTGATGCAGCAGAGCGCAAGAACTTCGAAAAACAGGAGATTTACTCCTGCCGCCAAAACCTAATCGAACCAGTTCCCGATCCCAAATATACGGTGCGTGCGTGGCGTAGCGTGATTACCTACCTGTTGCGCCAGTCTGAGTTTCTTTATGAATAAGCGAGACCAATTATGAGAAGAGATTTCCTGAAACTGTGTGGCTTGGCGGGTATTGGTATTGCCTGCCCTGGTGGCCTTTCTTCCGGGCTGCACGCCGCTGACAAAGATGACTCCCCCTATGAGGGACCGTATTACATCGTGATCAATGCCTCGGGCGGTTGGGACACCACCTATCTGATGGATCCCAAAGGCATTGGCGGTATCAATCGGCTTTATAAAGAGGGCGACATTCTCACCAAGGGCGCCCATAAGTTTGCCCCGACTGAAAAACATAAGAACGGCGGCATGGGCAACGAGGAGTTCTACGCCGAATTTGCCAACGAACTTCTCGTGCTTAATGGCCTCGATTATTCGGTGAACAATCATTCGCCTGGTGCCCGGTATATGGCAACGGGCAA
Organism: uncultured Planctomycetaceae bacterium; assembly: GCA_937888715.1. Classification (GTDB taxonomy): domain Bacteria; phylum Planctomycetota; class Planctomycetia; order Gemmatales; family Gemmataceae; genus UBA969. The sequence continues at coordinate 8,127 of CALARU010000405.1, forward strand.
ACTCGATAGCATGGCCTACCCTACTTTTGCAGCTCTGGTGGCCGCCTGTAAAGGGCTCACTTGCCCACTGTCTTTTCTTACCTTTGGCAACTATTCCGCCACGGGAAACATCGTGGCAATGTCCCGCGTTCCCTACCTACCATCTCTCCAGCGCATCGCCAATGCGGATGCTATTGAAGGCAATCCCAAATCCCCGTATCACGAAGACTTTGCCCTTGCCCGTATCGAGCAGGCGCTGCGTGAACAGAGGGAATCCCGTGCCGCAATGCCTCTTCTTCCTAGGCAAGAGCGTGCTGAGAGCATGCTTTATGCCGCTCAGGTAAATGCCAAATCGATGCAGCGCATCACCCCGCACATTCCCAAAAGTATTCCCAAGGAGCGTATCGCCCAACAGGCTGAGATTGCCCTTGCATCCTTCAAGGCCGGGGTCTGCGTCTCTGCGAATCTTTCCATCGGCCAGTTCGACAGCCATGCGAACAATGATACCGACCAGATGAAACTCCTTCCCGAGTTCCTTGCAGGCATTGCTTATATTCTGCGCCGTGCAGGGGAACTAAAGATTCGAGAAAAGCTTGTGGTGGTGGTCCAGAGTGAAATGGGGCGCACCCCTGATTACAACAAGGGAAATGGTAAAGACCACTGGTCTATAGGTTCCATCATGTTCATCGGACCGGGTATCAAGGGCAATCGTGTACTGGGCGCGACGGACGAAAAGCAATTTGCAGTTCCCATGAATCCCAAGACGCTTGCGCTTGACAAGGAGAAGGGCAGCAGAGTGCGCCCCGAGCACATTCATGAGGCCCTGCGTCAATTTGCCGGGATCGCCAACCATCCTCATGCCAAAAAATTTCCTCTGGGCCTGACCGAAAAGGAACAGCTTCAAGGGCTCTGGGGTTAAGCCCGGCTTGCTTGAAAACCCATCCGGGCAAATCGCTCATTTCAATGGGTGGTGCAGGCAATTAGGCATGCCTGCTTTTTTATTTAGGATGTGCTTTATATCTGTTTTTACTTGCTTGGTTTTTTCTAAGAACGCAAAAATTTTATTACAAAGTGATTGATAGTAAAAATATATAATTAATTTAAAACCAGGGTTTGTTTGAAATTTGATTGGTCCAAGGATTGCTTTCATACAAGTCAGTGTTTTTTGCGTTTCGACTACTTTTAACATTAACACTTTTTTCATCATAACTTCATTAGTAAGAGCGTTAGGTTCGCTAAAATATTATTGTACTTAAGTATTCAGTTACTTGGCAATTTAATTAACAATGGAGAGCAATTTTATGTTCTACCGCAATCTGCACAGGGGGTTCACCCTGATTGAACTTTTGGTAGTGATTGCTATTATTGCAATACTAATCGGATTGCTTTTGCCCGCTGTTCAAAAAGTCCGTGAAGCTGCGTCTAGAATGCAATGTGCCAACAACCTGAAAAATATTGGGCTTGGCGTTTTGAATTCCGAAAACACTTATAATCGATTTCCCTTATGTAGGGTTTCCAATGCGGGAGGCAGGGTTATTTATGGTAATTCAAATCGCTCCCTGTTTGTGTTGATTTTGCCTTATATTGAGCAAGAAGCATTATATAAAAAATATGAAGGAATATATTCCGCTTTCCCAACTGCAACTGGGGCATCCCGCAGAAATTGGGACCACCCTGACATGACTAGCATTTACCAGACAAAGATGAACATTTTAAACTGCCCATCCACCCCGGGAACTCAACCCATTTCTGGTAAAGCCACTTCTGTTTACACAAATGCTTACACCTCGGATTACAATGTCATGAATGGAGTGGAAATCGCTAACGCCCCTAATGCGTATCTTCTAGGGCTTATACCGTATACCCTCAATGATTCTTCTAGGCGAGGCATTCTAGATTTTAGTTTCCAAACTACAATGGCTGCTATAACTGATGGCACTTCGAACACCATGTTAATTGTTGAGGATGCTGGTAGGCCGAATAGATATGCCAAAGGAAAAATTACACCTGGGACCGCAATTTCTGGTGCAGTTTGGACCGACGATGGCGGAACCTTTACCTTGCATGGTTACTCCACAGACGGCATTACTTCTGGCGGGCCTTGTGCCTCCAACTGTAGTAATAATAACGAGATCTATTCTTTCCACAACGGCGGTGCCAATGTGGTTTTTGGTGATGGATCAACTCGGTTTTTCAAGGAAACAATTAGTGTTGGTGTTGTTGCTGCGGCTATAACTAAAAGCAATGGGGAGATAG
>CALARU010000406.1 GCA_937888715.1 uncultured Planctomycetaceae bacterium
GCAGCAGCGTGAATAATCGCAGTTACTTCTAAAATCTTGATGCGGCATCCCAAGGCTTAGGTGTGTTCCCATGAAATGGCGCAAGTTGTTGGGGGTCAGACCGTTTTATCTTCCCAAAGGTAAATTAAGATCTTATTGTTTTTTATAAATCAGGTATTAAGTTTCTGAGGATTATGTATCCATATTTAATAAAGAGTACATCTTACATTGAGGGAACTAGCGCGCCATTGTAAGAAGACCTATCAGCGCTAACCAAAACACTCTGCTTTAGGAATGCGCTTTCAATTCAAATTAACAGTTTTCGGTTGGCAGAAGTAAATCACAATTGTACATCTAAATTTCGTATTTTGTGAAGATGGGTAGACCAATCCCAAAAGTTTTTGATTTTAAAGAAAATCTTTAAAGTAGTTTTAAAAAATAATACTCTAAAATTTGCCAATTGTAGGCGTGAGCCCAAAATCATGCTGGCTTAACCATGACAGAAACTCTTTAACCTCGATCGGATCTTTTACAAAGTAATTCGAGAAGGAATTTTCTTTATGGCCAACATGAACACCAATACCATCTTTTAGGGAACGAAAAACATCTTCGTCGGTGTCATCGTCGCCAAGGTATATTTTTCCAATGTTGGTGGTGTCATCGACAATCTGGGTTGTGACCCACGAAAACGCAGTGAATTTATTAGTCTCTACAGCAGGATAAATTTCGAAAACGCATTTCCCAGTTTTGATCACAAGATCTCCTAATTCGGAGACCATGTTCTTTAGGGATAAATGTAATTCTTGGACATTTTTTGGGTTAAGATTTCGGTAATGTATTGAAAAGGTTAAAGTTTTGTCCTCAAGAAAAATGCCTGAAAATTTGTTTGTTAAGTTCTTGCATAGAACGAAAGCTTTTTCAACAGTTTGTTGTTTTTGAAGTGCTTTTATATCTATATTCCTTAACCCTGGACCCATGATATTCAAACCATGATTTCCGGCATATACAACATCACTTAACCCAACTTTTTCAATCAAATCATCAAGTGATCTGCCACTAATAATGGCAATAGTGATGTTTTCTCTTTTAGATAAAAGATCGAGCAATGAACGCATATTATTTTCAATGAATACGCTCGATGGGACGTCTTGAATTGGCACAAGTGTGCCATCAAAATCAAGGCCTAATACTAGGTGCGTCTTTGGGGAAATATAATCAGCAATCTCACAAAGGCTCTTTAGAATATTTTTTTTCATAGCTCAGCTTCCAATTCCTGAGCTTCAAACCTGAGCAATGTGGAAAAGAATTTTCCCGCCCATCGGTAGATATTATTTTCGCATACAACCTCTCTTAATTTAATCATTCTTTTTTTTCTTTCGCTTTCTGGCATAGTTAGTGCCTTAAATATTGCGTCAGAAATTTCTTCGATTGAAAAGGGATTTACCAGCAATGCAGAGGTCAATTCTCGGGCCGCACCTGTAAACTGGCTTAAAATCAAAACCCCATCATTATCCGACCGGCTGGCAACAAATTCCTTTCCCACCAGATTAAGCCCATCATGTAGAGAAGTTACTAAACAAAATTGGCTCAATCGATGAAATGCCATCAACTCAAGCTGGGTATAGTGACCTTTAAGAAAAACTATCGGTTTCCATGAAGCACTCTGCCATTTCCAATTGATTTCTTCTACAAGATTGTCAATTTGATCTTCCAGATTTCTGTACAAATCAATATGTGATCTGCTGGGGACACCTATTTGAATAAAAGTAAAGGTTCCAACATATTCTGGGTGTTTTTCAAGGAAAAAATTTACAGCCATTAGCCTTTCAGGAATCCCCTTTGTGTAATCAATCCTGTCTATGCCAATTCCTAAAACTTGTCCTTCTAATTCAAATTCCTCGAAAAATTTATCAATGTATTTTTTTACAGTTGTACTGTTTGCTTCTATTTCATGTTGTTCAAAATCAATGCTTATTGGGAAAGGACGCACTACTGTAGTTTTAGAATTTTTGATTATTTCAAATTTTTCATGGTCAACTTTTGCTTCAATGCCACGGTCAACCGTTTCCAGAAAATTAAGGCAATGATGCCTAATATGAAAACCAAGCAAATCATTTCCTAAAAGGCCTTCGAGCAATTGCTCTTTCCAGGGAAACGCCCTAAATGTTTCCCGGTTGGGCCATGGAATATGCCAGAATTGCCCTACGATTAAGTTTGGGTTTCGATCTTTGAGCATTTTAGGCAAAAGGGCTAAATGATAGTCTTGGATAAATACAAAAGTTGGCCTATTATCCAACTCTTGAATAACTGCATCTGCAAACAATGAATTAACTTTTTGATAAATTTCCCAATGACTAGGGTCAAACTTTGGCCTTGTAAAAGTGATATGACACAACGGCCAAAGACTTTCATTTGAAATACCGTAATAATAGCCTTTTTCTTGCTCCTTTGTCAGCCAAACCCTGCGAAGTTTGTATCTTGGATTATCTTCCGGAACCATGATGCTATCATCCGGCCCAACGGTTGCTTTATCCGCATTACCACCACCATGTGCAATCCAAGTTCCTCCGCAAGCCTTTAATACTGGATCGAGGGCCGTAACCATTCCGCTTGCCGGGGAAATACATTTAATTGCACCATTGTGGTGCCTGTGAATATAAGGTTCCCTGTTTGAAACAACTATGATCCTACAGTCCTTGAATTTGCTATCCATCAACTCAATAAGTGAATCACTATTCCACATAAAAAATCCTTTAAAAAACTTGGTTTTTTGTTTTTAGCATCTTCTTTATTTTAGTACAATTAGATATTATCTTAATGTTCCATAGAAAATACCTATGATTAATCTAAACTACCAACACCTTTATTATTTTTGGGAAGTTGCCAAGCATGGCGGAATAACCAAGGCTTGTGAAAAATTACTGTTGGCACAACCAACTGTAAGTGTCCAATTAAAACATTTCTCAAAATCTATTGGTCTTAAATTATTTAACCGAAACGGAAGAAACCTTGTTCTTTCCCAAGATGGAAAGATGGTATTTGAATTCGCTTCCCAAATTTTTTCCCTTGGAAACAATCTTAGAACAAGAATCCTACTTGGGGAAAACACATCCAACACTACCATTAAGATTGGCATAGCTGATGTTCTTCCAAGAGAATTAGTTTTTAATTTAATTAATCCTTTATTGGCAGATGGTTTAAATATTTTCCTTCAATGCCATGACGACGAAACACATGCATTACTAGGAAAACTCGCATTGGGGGAATTGGATATCGTGATCTCAGATGTTCCCGTTAATCCTTTTATTAAAGTAAAATCATACAATCATTTGATTGGTGAAAGTTCGGTAACCTTCATTGGTTCTTGTAAATTGGTAGCAAAATATAAGCCAGGATTTCCTAATTCATTGTCAAATGCACCTTTTTTAATGCCCATGAAGGGGACTTCTTTAAGACAAATTCTTGACAACTGGTTTGATGAAAATAACTTAGCACCAAAAATAGTCGCCGAGTTAACAGACATTGATCTTTTTGAGGATTTTGGAAAATCAGGAAAAGGTTTTTTTGCTTTGCCGCAGGTAGCATCCATGGGAATATTAAAAAACAAAAAACTTAAAACGCTTGGTAAAGCAGAAACAGCCAAGGAGTCTTTTTTTATAATTTCACCAGAAAAAATACTGAAAAATGAAATTGCTCTTTTGATTCTGAAAAACGCCAGAGCAAATATATTTAACAAGATGAAACAAAATTGATGCTATTTGTAAAATTTCACCTGTAGAGTTTGTTTTTAATGCTTTAGTCCTTTTTCATTTCCGCTAAAACTTCATGCGTGAGTTATCCACATAGTAAGTATTCCGTCTAGGATCAGGCTAAAATGCTGCTGCATGAAAATCTATCACCGCTTCCTTTGGAATACTCAACTCTTGAAAGCTTTTCTTTCCTTCAAAAAATTGGCGCTCCTGCGAAAAAATCAGCCATTAACTTCCATTGCATATTTAGGTTAGGTTGCTTCAGATCCTATTTTCATAGAAGGTGCTTCATCAAAATCCTCCAAGAAATTAGATTCACTTTTCATGAGTTAATCTCCTTGGTTTAAAGCACCTCTATTGATGCTAACCTGTTCTTTTTGATTTGTTCATGCACATGTTTTCTTGCTATCGCAGCTTTGGGATGATTTTTAACGGTGGGGAATTGATCTTCTAATTACCGATGTCCATGGCGAAGTTATAAAACCCATACTTGCTTGAATTTAACCCATCACTTCTTCAAGATTCACCAGTCTGCTCTTTTCATTTAATGATTTTGCAGCAGCGTGAATAATTGCGGTTACTTCTAAAATCTCTTGATGCGGTACTGGCTCTACCCTTGTTCTTACCATTTCTAAAAACACATCTGCCATTCTGAATATTTGGTAGTGATGGCCTAGCCAGTAATGGTCTTCGATAGCTGGTGTCCATTCGTAGGTCTTCTTCGTAAACGAAGCCGAGGTGTGGCAATAAAATTTCGACATGTCAGGCCTGCCATACCAAACTTCGCCCGGCATCCTATCTTTGTAGGTGATCAAGGCCCTGCAGGTGTTTTCTCTTGCGTACATGTTCACCGCATCCACGCCAGACCCACAAAGCGTCATCACCATCCATACTGGATGTTGCCCATAAACATGCCAGCTAGGCAAACTCCAGCCGCCTGCTTGGCTTGCTATTACATATTGCAATGGTCCAAACTCGCCAGATTTTTTCATCCGTAGTGCTTCTTCTGTTCCCCATTGATGCCTAAATAAACTGGAAGACATTAAAGGTGCTTTGTTCTTTTTCGCAAAGTCTAATATCTTCTTCGTGCCTGCAACTGTCTCGCCTATGGGCTTATCGCAAAAAGTCGGCAGCCCCGCCTGCAAACATGGGGCGAGTAATTCAAAATGATCATCGCCATAACCCGAGGCATCCCCCAACCATATCGCATCCGAATTTTTTACCAACTCATCTAACGATCTTGCAACTTCCACGCCCGGAAATCCTTCTGCAAATGCCGCTGCACTTGCTGGGTCCGCATCATAGATTGCACTTATTTTTGTGTTGTTAAAAGGAAGCCTCGCAAAATGAATGTCCTGATTACGAAAGTACTTCTCAAATAGTTCAATAGGCCCTGCACTCAGATGCTTTTTAACTGCAGCGAGGTTTACTTGAGGGTGAAATCCTTGCGCAAAGTGCCAAGTATGACCGTTGGTTTTTTGAGCCTTCCCCCTGATACTTGCAGAAATTATACCCACCCTGATAGGCTTTGATCCCAAATCTTTTTTATCAACCTCTGCAGATTTTACTTCCGTTGCTAATGCAGTTGCACCTGTCGCTGCAATAAAATTACGCCGATTGATGATTGAGTTTTGCATCGATTAATCCTTGCACGGGGTGTGATATTATCCAGGGCCTTTAATGTAACTTAGAATCCCCAGGTTTTCCACCATCTTCATAGGATTTATTTCCGCATGATGTTGGCAGCATCAATCGATGTCATCTGGCCGTAACCAGCTTTCCAACTTGCTTTGAACTCACCTGTTCCCACGATCGTGGTTTTATCATCCAATTTCGCATCCCATGTTTTCGCTGACACGCCATCTTTATCTAATTGCACAACCACCTTGTATTTCCCAGGAGTTAGGGATGGGCCTGATTTTCTCCAGATTGATTCTCTTGCCGAACCTTTCGGCGCCATTACCGTTACAGTGTGCTGCCAAGTTTTTCCTTTACCCCATACCATACGGTCAGAAACCGCAATAGGGTCCTTCTCCCAATTTCCAAGCTTTTCGTCCCACATATAAATTGTGGTGAAAAGTAACTTGTCGCCCCAATCTGCAGGCGTATTCGTAATTTTGAACCAGAGTTCAGTTCCAAACTGCGTTTGATTATTGCTTTGTTTGGGTAGGTCTGCCGCTATCTTGTATTTGCCACCTTTGATTCGGGCGTAGTCTTCAATCCAATTTCTAAATGATTGATAACCAAGGTCGCCTATTATAAATTTCTTACCGCCACCATGCTTCACTTCATTCAATGGCTTCAAAAGAAGCAAGCTTTTTTCAGGATTATCTAAATCAATAAGCTTCGTCTTCGTAAGTATATAATCCATGGTTTCTGCTGGCGTTTTTTTGAACCAAGTAACTCGGTCGCCATGTTCCTTTTGCAATTTAACAGAATCAGGATGCCCTGCAGTGTGGCAGTTCATGCAGCGAAAACGCATTGCCCAAATGTTTTGTTTAAACGATTCTAATAAGCGGTCTTTGCGTGCATGTCGAACAATTTCAACTGGCTTTTCTGGCCTCCCTAGTTCTTCTTGTGTTAGCTTTGGCATTTTTATTAATGCTTCATCTTTGCAGCAGGCTTTGATCCATTCTGAAAAAGCATTCAGTTCTTCTTTGCGGGTTTTTGCCAAAATTATATTAGGCTTAGAATTAGTATCCTTCATTGAGATGAATTTAAGGATACGCGACTTTTCAGGTTCCTTCATATCTACCAAGCCCTGATCTCGCATTGAAAGAAAGGTTTTTTCTGAAGTCGATAGAATGTAATTTTTTATATCTAGGTTAGCCAAATGGCATTCCGTACAACTAGACGGATTTGGAGATTTAAATATTGGCAGAATTCTTTTTTCGAAAACTACTTTTGGGCTATCTGCAGCAATAGTTTCACTCACCCCGCTAAGAATTAAGAATGATAAAAAAAAATGATGCATCGCAAAGCCTCGTAATGACAGATAAAGAAAAACCACAATGTTTGTGATTATAACCTTAACCTCAGCGAACTGTTTATTAATTTGATTAAACTAGAAAGTGCGTATTGCTGCTTTGATTTGAATAGAACAATCCGAAGAAAAAAGCTCTCAATAACTTAAGAGGCCCCTCCCGGATTCGAACCAGGGATAGCGGATTTGCAATCCCCACCTCGATTTCCCTAAACCATTGCCCTGTATAGCTTTATGTAAATCTTGTTTGCCTGTTTACCCCCAGTTTACCCCGTGCTTTGCTTCCTACTAAATTAATTGTTATCCACACCCTCTTTATACATGATAAAAATCATTTTCCAAGATTATTTCAAGCTAT
>CALARU010000407.1 GCA_937888715.1 uncultured Planctomycetaceae bacterium
AACCAAATGCCGTATTCCTTATCCGGTTAGCTTGAACCCACTTGTCTGACCCATCCTTATTTGCCTACCGGGTCGAACGGCAACGACGACTTGTGGACACACAACCGGAGCTTGCCGTCCGAACAGCGACGGAACACGAACGTCTTATCCACCATTACTTCTTCACCCTTGCTGTTCGTAAAGTAGACATTCCCCATCGTGATGGCGAGATCGCCGTGGATTTGGATGCCGTTCTCGGCTGCATTGTTATCGTAACGGGCCTTAACCCAATGCTTGAGTGCGAAGCCAGTATCTTCCGGGTAGTCTTTATCTCCACCGATGAAATAAGAGAGAGCAGCTTTCTTGCTGCTGCGGAAGGTATTCTTTCCAAATGCTAAAGTCGGCTTGAAGAATACCTTGCCTTCCTTGTAGTCGTACAAGTCGTCGATCAGAGTGCTGGCAATCGCACGGTAATCGCCCCCCTCTTTATGGAGTTGTGCAATTTTTAGGAGTCCATCGCACCAAGCCTGCTGAACCGCATTCACTTCAGCTTCAGTGATCGGCTTCGGCTCGGCGGCATAGGCGGGAAGTGTTGCGATCAGCGTCAACACTAGGAACGACAAATTGTAGGTCGATTTCATAAAAACCCTTTCTTTGGGAAACTCAGATACACAGTGTTCTATTCTTCACAATTGAGAAAGCATTTAAGCCGGTTCTGGTAGGCTTGTCAACAAATAATCCACCACGATTCATGCGTACTAACGGTCTATTTGGCGATGGACTGACAGCAGATTTTACACTTAGCAGCAATTCAGCCCTTTGGAACGCCTTCTTCGGAAGTCCTGAGAACTTTAGAGAGGTTAAAGCCTACGATAGCTTTCTTCATCGAACAATCACCAAACACGAGTGGCTCATCAGGTGCAGTGACGGCGATCTCCGTTGTGTGGGTGATATTTTTGGGCAACCACCTCCTACTTGGCACGGTTTTCAAAGAGTAGCCACACGAAGTTCTTACAGCACCTAGAAAGGACAATCACAAACTTTACCAGACACTATTGCAGCAGTCGTAATTGAAAAGAGATCACATTTGAGAAGATAGACCGTTTTGCGCCTGAGAACATTCGCCTCCAAATTCATGCGCTGCATACGCAATAACGGCTTCAATAAAAGTGCTTTCCCATGTTTCGGACAGCAATCGAATAGGTGATCGGCTACCGACAATCAGTGCGGGCCCGCTTGCAGATCTTTTCACCGTTAGGCATGTCATGCTATGCCAAGCGGTTTTGATTTGGATATTACTGACACTTTTCATCCTAATAGAAACCAAACCTTTTCTTTCAAAGCCAGATGCGTGAGCGATGGCTTCTTAACATACGAGCATGCAAAAATTACGGATTGCGAACATGCTTCTCGAAGGTCAGTAAATATTTTTTAGCATAAGTTTGGTCATTGCTAACTGATGCCGTCTAACAATACCTAAGTAGCGATGGATGGGACAGCATCCTGCAGGAACTTTTCCTGTCTGTGTTTATCCTGATAATTTGTTACACATCGTGAGTATTTTATTATGCAAGATATCGTAGATACAGCAGTTGCTGCCGGAGCATTCTCAACACTTGTAACAGCAGTAAAGGCTGCTGGATTGGTCGAGACACTTAAAAGTGCAGGACCATTTACTGTGTTCGCACCAACTGATGAAGCATTTGCAAAGCTACCCGCTGGAACTTTACAAGCTGTATTGGCTGACAAAGCCAAGCTTACCGCAATTTTAACTTATCATGTCGTCGCAGGTAAAGTGATGGCTGCTGATGTAGTTGGAATGCATGGCAAAGTTGCCACGACTGTCCAAGGAAGCGGATTACACATCGATACGACCAATGGAGTTAAAGTTGGTACCGCAACTGTCACGAAGACTGACATCGTTTGCAGCAATGGTGTGATTCACATCATCGACTCTGTCTTAATCCCATCTTAATAACCTAATTAAGTAGGTCAGATTGATACTGGGAGTGTTATGAGGAAGTTAATAAATACTTATTCATTCCCAGTTTTTAATTCAGATAAGAAATAGCACAATACTTTTATAAATATTACTTTCTACGCAAATAAAATTAGCAAACAATACTTAACTTTTAATGGCTAAACCTGTTTTCTTGTCATCTTTAAATACTATGTGTGTGAAATAGATTTTGTAATATATAGAGGTTTAGTCTTTTCTAAAAAAAAGAACGCCCGGGGAAGATCAATTCCCCGGGCGTCATCAAGGCCGTTATTACTACACGATCTCGCTGAATTCGCCAGCGTTATCAGCGAATTTTCGAACTGGGAAGTCTAGGCGCTGAAGCATCGTCACAAATAAATCACCAAGAGGCCGTTCCTCGCGCGCCTTGATGTATTGGCCATGACGAAGCCCTAAATCTTTACCCCCTGCCAATACGGTTGGGTAGTTGCGAGCATTATGCGTGCTGCTGGTTCCGCTGCCGAACATCGCAAGCGTACGATCTAAAACCCGTGTTTCGCCCTCACTAATCTTAGAGAGTCGAGTGAGGAAGTAGGCGAATTGTTCTGCGAGGTAGCGATCATATTCACCCCAGCTCGAATCTTTAGAAGGGTCGGAGTGACTTAGTCCGTGATGTCCACCGTGCTTGCCGATCTTGAGAATACCGGGGAAGCGATCACAGATACCGTGGCCATCTTCCGATGAGAGCTGGTAGGTCGCAACGCGGGTGGTATCAGTCTCGAAGGCAAGTACGATGAGATCCATCATGGTGCGAATGTAGTCGGTTGGTCCCTTCTGCGAGACTTCAAGATTGATCTTAGAACGATCAACATTAGGCACAGGTTTTCCTAGCCAATCCTGTGCTCGAGAGAGCCGGGTTTCCACTTCATTTAAAGAGGAAAGAAACTCGTCAAGCCGTTGCTGATCAAGTCGACCAAGCTGCCCACGGAGCGAGCGGGCATCTTCCATCAGGAAATCAACACGCTTTCGACCCGATGCCAATACACGCTCGCGAGCGTCACGGTCAACCTCGGCAGGTTTTTCAAAAAGGCGTTCAAAAATGCTTTTTGGGTTAGACTCTGCGGGTATTGCTCGGCCTTGCTGATCAAAAGAAATCGTGGTTGCGCGACTCTTCATGCCGGTGCCGCCATTACTTGAAAGCACCAGCGAGGGAATCCGAGTATGCCGGCCGTACTCGCGGGCAATTAACTGATCGATCGAAATGGAGTTGTTAAGGTTTTGGCGAATATCAGCGCCACTAAGCCAAACATCGCCAGTATTGTGGCCGACAAGATGCCTACTACTTGGGTGCGAGAGTTGACCGAAGATTGTCAAATCTTTCTTATGCTCAGAAAGAGTTTCCAACGAGCGGGTTAACTTGTAGTTAGCGCCCTCGGTGCGTGGGAACCAGTTCCAATCGCTGGTTGGATCGGTGGGCTTGGTGAGAGAAACACCGTTGCCGAAGAAGAATGCACAAAAGCGTTTCGGTTTCGGGGTAGATGGAGCCGCTGAAGCCATTGCTTCAAGCCATGGCAGCGCAAGTGCGAGGCCGGTTCCACGAAGGAAGGTTCGTCGATTAAGGCACCAGGAAGGTTGAGGCATGATAGAAACCTTTCGTAGGTTTATTGGTCTCGGTAATCCGTATCAGCAATCCAAATTCTGTTGTGATTCAGTTACTTCGTTAGGAACGGCTCACTGGCAACGACAATTTCGATCAAAGCCGCAAGCCGGTCTTCGCGCTGCTTCAAGGCGGGCAGCAGCATATTCATCGCTTCCACATCGGTCAAAGTCAAAGATCGACCCAGAGCATAACTAGCCACTTTTCGCAGCATTGCTTTGCGAAGGTCGTCTGTACGCAGGCGGAATAATTCCTTTTTTAACTCTACCATACCATTTACCGTTGTTCCAGTCGGAAGTTCAGCTTTCGCATCAACAACCTTCCCTGACTTTGGCATCCGCCAGTTACCAATGGCATCATACTCTTCAAAAGCAATGCCCCAGGGATCGATCTTGCTATGGCATCCGGCACAAGCGTTATTATTACGATGAAGAGCCAGTGCTTCCGTGATGGAAAGCCCCTTGAGTTTAGGATTGCTGGCCCGGTCGAGTTCAGGCACATTTGGTGGCGGCGGTGGCGGTGGGTCATCAAGCAGATTCTTGAGCAACCACACTCCGCGTTTGATCGGATGCCCATCGAGACCATCGGAGTTGCCGGTAAGTACACTGGCTTGAGTTAGCAGGCCACCGCGATGGAGTTGAGGATCGAGCTTCACCTTACGAAACCCCGAACCTTTGACATCGAGTATGCCATAATGTTTGGCAAGCCCTTCGTTGACGAAGGTAAAATCTGCATCAAGGAAATTCAGAATGCTCAGGTCTTCTCGGAGCAGGTGAGCAAAGAAATGGATCGTCTCAGACTTCATGTCGGAGCTGAGTTGGTCGTTGAACTCGGGGTAACGCCCCTTATTAATGGTGATGCGCTGAAGCCGATCGAGTTCGAGCCACTGCTCGGCGAACTGCTCGGCGAACTGCCAAGCCTGCGGATCCTTAATCATTCGCCTGGTTTGTTCTGCGAGAACTTTTGGATCGCGGAGTTTGCCTTGTTTTGCCAGTTTAAGTAGGGTTTCGTCTGGCATGTTGCTCCAGAGAAAGTAGGAGAGTCGCGAGGCTAGTTCGTGATCAGTAAGACGCTCTTTGCTGCTGCCTTCTGTGTGCTTCGTGGGGAGGGCGAGAAAGCGCGACGATGTCAGCACGAGACTAAGTGTTTCGCGGATGCTAGTTTCGAGCGAGTCGGCTTCCTTGCGGGAGCGAGTCCAGAACGACATTAGGCGATCCATTTCTTTCTTTTCAACTGGGCCACGATAAGCCCGCGTGGCAAACTGTTTGATCACTTCACTTGCATAATCAGGTTCGGCAAGTTTGTCGTTGTTAGGAAAGAGTATGCGGGTATGCGAGGTAGGTGGCCATTGTTCGAAGAACGGGCTCTCAAATTCGATCCACTCGATTTTGAGCTTCGGTGGGTTCAGATCTTTGACCATCGAAGCCCCATTCCATGCGTAGAGAATGCTACAGTTCTGATCTCGGAACGGACCCGGGTTGGGCAGTGGGAAATTCTCAAGCCGAGCGCGAAACTCATAGGTCCGAAATTCAGTATGATCGATGACGATCGGTTCGCCTATGCTCTTGATTTCGATACCGTGCAAGTTGGTGCAACCCAATCCAACGGCAAGTTGTGGTGGCCTCGTACTTTCTTTACCCGGTTCAGCCTCAGCACTGGCTGCTCGCACTCGGATCAGCATCTCGCCCCGGCGGAATGGATGGTGCAGCCTAAACCCGTAACGGAAATCGGGCTTTTTCAACGCTGCTTCGCCGAAGGATTGTGGCGCATCAGGCAACAACACACCAAGGGGCTGTTGTTTTTTGGCATCCTTCCCAAATAGGCAGTCATCCCCGATGGTAAAGGTCTTATCTTTCGCTTTATAGTTATAGCTGTCGCCCGGTCGGTTGTCTGGTTTGGATAACATTACAGGGGGCTTTTTCGCTTCAAGTCGATAACGATGCACTTCGGGCACGAGGCCAGTGACAATCGCCCCAGCAAGAGCTTCGTCTGCGATTTGAAGGTACATCTCGTACTGAAGCGGCGATATTCTCAGCGCATCGCCGTCATTGCGGAACCCTTCCTTCGATCGGCCATCCTCGGGTAGTCTTCTCCCAAACTCAATCCCGACGCCAAGCAAGTCTTGCATGGTTCGTTCATACTCGCGGCGAGTGAGCCTGCGAAATTGCGTGATGGTATTCTTGGTGAGGGCAGCACGCCGCATTTCTTGGACGATCCAACCAGTGATCAGTTCTCGATCCGCGTTTCCAATCTGCGGTTCTTCTTTGGGTGGCATATCGCCGAAGTTAAGCCGATTGAGAACTTCCTGCCAATGATCACCGTCTTTGCCTTGGATAAGATCTATGTTCAACTTATCGATCTTCAATTTCCCCTTTAGCTTAACGGCACTCGAATCATGGCATTTGGAGCAATGCTGTTTGATCAGCGGGGCAACCTTAGTAAATGGAATCGGCTCCGCAGCATTCATAGAACTACTGCCCACGGCGCAAAGGATCAGCAGCGTACAGATTTTGAAATGCACTCTCTGCATAACGACCTCCACAAAAACGGATCTAGACAAAAACATATATACGGCATCTCTAAGGGTTGTTCTATTAGTTCAAGTCGGCCTTTTCTTGACCATTTCATCACTCTTTCGAGGATAAAAGAGAACAAATGGGTCATTCCTGCGGTTTTACGCGGATGCGGCGGAAGTAGACGACGCTGCCTGGGTCGTGACTCTGGATCGCAAATGTGCCGCTCGAAAGCGATAAGCCGCTCTTCGCGTTGACGGGTAACTCCACATCGTGCGTGGTTTCTCCATTAACCTTCAGCACGACTTTGTTCCCGCGAACCGAGAGATGGCATTCGAACCACTCATCATCTTTTAGTAGAACCTTGTCCAGTGGTTTGGTGGGGTAGATAGCGCCCGTCCGGTATCTCTGGTCACTTCCGGTGTTGTTGATCTGAAACTCGAACCCCTTGGCCGGGATCCCTTTCGCCTGATAGGTCGTGTGAAAGAAAATGCCTGAGTTCCCCTTGGGACGAGTCTTAACCTCGGCCTTCATTTCAAAGTTTTTGAAGTTTGCCTTTTGAATAGCGCCATTGTAGTAGAGGTGGGTCAGCTTTGATGGGCCCGCAACGATCAGTCCATCTTCCACCTTAAAGGCTTTAAAATCTTCAGAAGTTTTCCAGTCATCTAGGCTTTTACCATCGAAGAGATCAAACCAGCCGTCTTTGTCGGGAGTCGGTTCCGCAGCGCGAACCGTCGGGATATATGATGCGATAAATAGCACCGTCGCTAACACAAACAAGTTTATTACGCGTAACATTGTAAGACTCCATCGCTTTAAAGAGAGAGAAAGAACGCCCGAGGAAGATCAAATTCCACGAGCGTTCAAATTTAAATCGCTGAAGTTTACTTCCAGTCATCAGTTCGGAATGGTGAAGCAGGCAAACCTTCTTTGTTCGAAAGATTGGGTTCAGCTTCTTCATGCCAGCCAAAGCGTACAGAAACAGGCTTGGTTACCCCTTCTGCACTAACGATGATGGATTTACCAACGACAACAGCCTTGGCATCAACAAACTTTTTGTCTTCGCCTGCAATGGTGAAGAAGGAAAGGGGTTTACCATCGCGGGAAACAAGACCCCCGCCAACATGGTTGAACTCCAACTCGATCTTATCGCCAGAAACTTTCATCGATTTATACAGCGGGCCTGAATAAACCAAATCACTTTTCCCGTAGGTATTGGCAAGTGCCCAAAGAGCCAGCCTTTTGCCTACATCCTGTTTGTTTTTTGGGTGGATATCCTTCAAGTTGCTGATGTCGGTGGTAACCGCCATCCCCGTGTAAGGGATTTTAAGCGTAGCAGTTTGTGCTTCCCAGATTCCTGGCAAGCCAGAAGTAGCTGGTTTGCCATCTACCATGGCCCTGTTGTAATCATAAGGAGCAAGCTGAACGAAATAGAAAGGCATAACTTCATCATTCCAAACTTTTCTCCAGCCATTGATCAAAGCCTTTTTCTTTTCGTAGTAAAGCATGCCTTCGCCATTATTGGATTCACCCTGATACCAAAGTGCGCCACGAATTGCGTAAGGAACAAGTGGAGCAATCATGCCGTTGTACAATGCCAATGGCGTTTGGTGATTAATCGCCCCTTTGTCATTCTTTGTAGGGAAAGTAGCAAGCTTGCTGGAAATATCGCTTAGGGCAGGAACGCTATTAAAGCCTTCTGGATTCGTCCAAGGTTCAATACGGGTGCCGCCCCAATTGGAACCAATCAAACCCACGGGAACATTCAATTCCTTTTGAAGATTCACTGCAAAGAAATAACCTACTGCAGTAAAGTTACCAGCAGTTGCAGGGGAACAAACCTGCCAGCTACCGCTTTTAACATCTGTTTGAGGTTTATCAGCAGGAACATGGGGGATTTTGATGTGACGAATGGTGGGATATTTTGCAGCAGCGGTTTCTTCTTTAGGATTCAAGGATGAGTTGACAGTCCATTCCATGTTGGATTGGCCTGAGCAAAGCCATACTTCGCCAAAAAGAACATCACTAAACTCAACTTTGGAAGAACCTTGAACTTTAACGATATAAGGCCCACCTGCTTTCATTGCAGGAAGTTGAACGGTCCATTTGCCAGTAGCATCTGCTTTAGCCTTTGCGGAAGCTTCACCGATGGAAACAGTAACTTCGGTACCGGGGTTATCCCAGCCCCAAACAGGAACAGTCCTGTCACGTTGTAAAACCATGCTGTTGCTAAAAATCGTAGGCAGTTTAACTTCAGCGTTGGCAAAGGAAACAAATCCCATCCAACAAATTGAAACTGCGCCCAGAAACCATTGAGCTCTCATAATAAAACATCTCCAAAAAGTTAAGGAAAACCCCAAGGGTGGGAACAACTTGGCCAGATAGAATGCAAATCCTATCAAGGGCCAGAATCAATATTCTACCGCTTGGGATTTCAATTGCCATAATTTAATAAAGGGCTGAAAGTAAATTTCGCCCCTGCACGCCATCCAGAAATAGCAAGACCAAATCTACAGATATACGACTATGAAAATAGGCAATATTACAGGGCAAAAACAAGGGTTTCGCCTTCCCACCTTACCTCGATTACCACAAAAATTGCTCTGACAGATTGGGCTTTTTTTTTCTCTGCCGTGTGAAGTAATATCTAAATTGTCGGGAGTCAAAGTGTGAAAGCAATGACTTCGGTAGGCAGCGGCCGGGATGGATCAAGCATGATGCTTGTGACTTGGCCGTGGATTAAAGAAGAGCATGGAAGCAGCTTCTAGCCGCAACTACAATTCTTCCGTTCCTACCCAACCCGGGGGGCCGCTCCCCTAGGTCGACCACCTAGATTTGCACCGTTGATATTTTTTGAAATGTCAGAAGGAAAGATACGTCTTTTCAATGGCATAGATGAGGCCGGGAAAGGCTGGACACCTTTTCCGTCGTGATTCTTCTTGGCATATTTTTGCAAAGAAGATTGCGTAAATGGGGTCGCATTAAGCGACCATTACATCATAATTTTCCAATGGAACAGGAAGATGACCCGAGCACCAGTTATTATTCGAGTTGATGCAAACCCCGAACAAGGTTACGAGCAAATGACTCGATGCCTAGTTTTAGCAGCAGCCCTACAAAGAAGAAGGCGACAAGCTTTTTTCCTTTCCTCTTTCAACCCAGGCTCGCTTGGTTTTCAAATCAAACGCGCAGGCTTTGAATGGATGGAAGCAAGCGCACCACTAGGCTCTGCAGCAGACTTGGCAGAAGTATTACAAGAATCACGCAGAATTGAAGCCTCTGCTGTTTTTGTAGATTCCCCCAACGCTACAGGCGAATACCTCACAACATTAAAAGATTCAGGCGTTATGGTTGTTTCGGTCGATCACCTTGCCCAAGGCGACTTCCCCTCAAACATCGTTTTCAACCCACTGCTAGGGCCATCCATCGAAGCCTACGATATCCCCAAGGGCACCCAAATCCTTGCAGGCGAGCGCTATGCACTTGTCCGCTCGGAAATCCGAAGGGTCCGGGCGTTACGATCTCAAGAACCACTTCCACCTTACAAAGCTGTGGTTGCACTCGGCGATTACGACCCGAACAATCAAGCGGGTGAAATCGCCAAGCAATTGATAAACACCCCTAAAGTAAGCAGGGTGGATATTCTTGCGAGGTCTTATTATTCGAATATTGATGAACTGCGAAAACTTGCGGAACAGTCGGATGGAAAAATAGGGGTGTTCACCGAACCCTCGGAAATCCCTCCCAAACTTTCCCGTGCCCACTTTGCAATCACTGCAGGCAATTCTTGGTCTCTCGAATTCGCGTGCATTGGCTTGCCACAGCTCATCATCGTGCAAAATGAAGCTCATTGGCCAACCGCTACCAGATTGGAAGAAGAAGGTGCTGCTGCCTGCCTAGGCTGGCACGAAACCCTCAACCCTTCCATCCTGCGTGAAGCTGTTGTTGATCTTCTTGATGACAACCTCGAACGACAATCCATGTCGCGATGTGGCAGGTATCTTATCGATGGAAGGGGTAACGATCGAATCGTAACCGCTTTCGAAGTTATGATGCATCCTTACCAACAAATGGAAAGAATTCGCGAAGCCGCATAAATCCTTTTCTTATAACTAAACTTCAAGCCGTGCTTAATAAGGCACGGCTTGTTTTTTTTATCCCTGCCATGCTTGATATTCACTCACAAATACCTTAGGTTCAACATTCACTAATTTCTTAAGGGAGGTTCGCCCATGGATAATCAACAAGTATCAGCAGCGTTGGCAGAAGTAGGAACCTTGATGGAATTACTAGGCGAAAATCCTTTCAAGGTGAACACCTATGTAAATGCGGCGCGAACTATTAGCCAATTGACGGATGAAATAGCCTCGCATGTAAACAAGGGCACTCTCGGAGAAATAGCTGGAATCGGAGCATCGCTAAAAGAAAAAATTACCTCTTTAGTGAAAACAGGGAAGCTCGAATTGCTCGAAGAATTGAGGGCTAAAGTTCCACCTGGCCTAGTGAAAATGCTCGCAATTCAAGGCCTGGGGCCCAAGAAAGTGAAAGCCCTATACGATCAACTTCAAATTGATTCGCTCGAAAAACTTAAGATTGCTTGCGATGAAAGCAAGGTTGCAGATCTCAAAGGTTTTGGTGCCAAGACTCAGCAAAAAATACTCGAAGGCATCGAATTCCTAGGTTCTGTTTCAGGAAGGGTTAGGCTCGATGAAGCTGACTCCGTTGCAAACTCCCTCCTTAATCTTTTAAAAGACATGAAAGAAGTCATTCGAATTGAATTGTGTGGCAGCTTGCGCAGAAGAAAGGAAACGGTCAAGGATATCGATGTTCTCATTTCATCAAATACCCCTGGCCCCATTATGGAAAAGTTTGTGACCGCTCCGGGAGTGATTCAAGTGCTAGGGCATGGCGAAACTAAATCCAGCATTTTTGTTGAAGCCCTTGTGAATGGCAGCAAGATTAAAATGCAAGCCGACCTAAGGGTGGTTAAAGACGAGGAATTTCCCTTTGCACTGGCATATTTCACAGGCAGCAAAGAACACAATGTTGCAATGCGATCGCGGGCCATCGAAT
>CALARU010000408.1 GCA_937888715.1 uncultured Planctomycetaceae bacterium
CATTGTACTCATTTTCGGTTATACTACCATCATGCCAGGAAACTCATTCGGAGAATTGTTCAGAGTAACAACATCGGGCGTAAGCCATGGCCCGGGTTATGTTGCAATTATTGATGGTTGCCCACCCGGGCTAACGCTCGGAATTGAAGATTTGATTCCGGATTTGCAAAGGCGCAAGCCGGGGCAGTCAAAAATCACCACCCAACGCAAGGAAGAGGATCTACCAGAAATCCTCTCAGGGGTTTTTGAAGGAGTCACCGATGGTACTTCCATTGGTATTTTATTCCGCAATAACGATCAGCGAAGCCATGATTATGGCGATATCAAAGATAAATACAGGCCGGGCCATGCGGATTACACTTTTGATGCCAAGTATGGGTTGAGAGATTATCGAGGCGGCGGTCGTTCGAGTGCGCGAGAAACTATTTGCAGGGTGGCTGCTGGTTCGATTGCTCGGAAATTACTTGCGACCCAAGGTATTAGGGTTTTAGGTTATGTAACTCAGGTTGGTGATATTCGTTTTGAAGCTACAGACCCCGCTGCAATTACTTTAGAGCAAGTTGAAAGCAATGCGGTACGCTGCCCAGATCCTGTCATCGCAGAAAAAATGTATGCTCTGATTGATCAGGTGCGTTTGGAAAGAGATTCGATTGGTGGTATTTGCGAAATGGTAGCAACTGGGGTTCCAGCAGGCTTGGGCGAACCGGTATTTGACAAACTAAAGGCTGATATTGCCAAGGGATTATTGTCTCTTCCTGCTGTGTTGGGTTTTGAATATGGTGCGGGGTTTAAAGTGGCTAGCATGCGTGGCAGCCAGTGCAATGATCATTTTATTGCGGATGAAAAGCTTCCGAGCAAAGTTGGAACCAAAACCAATAACCATGGTGGAATGCTTGGTGGTATTTCGAGTGGTCAGCCGATTGTTTGTAGGGTTGCGATCAAGCCAACTAGTAGCTTGCCCCAAAAACAACCAACGGTAGACAAGCATGGCGTTGAAACAGAGATACTAACTAAAGGCAGGCATGATCCTTGTTTGTTACCAAGGTTTGTACCGATGGGTGAGGCGATGATTTGCCTGGTACTTGCAGACCATTGGATGCGCTGGAAAGCTCAGTGCGGATCGATGATGAAAAGCTAATCAATCAATTTTTACAGCAAAAGCGTAAATCCAAGAGGGTTCATCGGGTTTAAAGTCATTATCTGTGGTGATGATTAGCAATCTTCGGCCATCGGGAAGATCGGGGCCAAAAGCCAGGCCTTCAATCTTTGCGGGAAAGTTTTTACCCTTGAGTCCAAATTTTGGATTGAGTAAATCAAGAAAAAGGGTTTTGGTTACGGGAACGATGCCCACAGGGAGCATTGGTGCGGGAAGTTCGAGTATCTTTGAAACATCAGTTGCGTTTTTTGTGCTAATGCGAAAGATCTTTTTGTACCCTGCAGATTCACCCGCATCGCCATCCCGCTCTAATACCAAATAATCTTCTTCACCGATTGCCAGTATTTCACTTACGCCATTCTTTGCACTTTCCATTTTGTAAACAATTTCGCGAAGGTGTTTTCCTTCGATGGAAGTTTCTAAAAAGCGAAGGTTGTTGCCATTGGTTTTCAGGTCGGAATTACTGGGGTTACGATCTTGAATGAGAGAGCCTTGTAAAGCGGCGAGCCATTTCTTTTGGTCTGGTGAAATAGCGATGCCTTCAAACCCTTTGTTGGTAACCCTACCTTTTTTATTAGAGGGTGGGAATTCTTTTTCAGCGTGATCCGATTTGTTCTGGATGAGGAACTTTTCTGGAATGATGAACTTGTGCTTTAATTTTCCGGTGGAATCAAAGAGCCACACCGATGGTCCATATTCATCACTAATGAGAATAGAGCCATTTTTTAACCCCCGAATACCTTCGGGGTCAAACCTGTTGCCCGAAGGGCCAAAGCCCTTGGATAATCCAGTTAAGGGGTTGCCTTCGGGTGTTTTGAGCAGGGTCGTTTTTAACAGTTTGAAATCGATTTTTCCAGAAGTTAAAACAGTTATTTCAGCTAAATGAAATCTGCAGGAGTAGGAATTGGCCCCATCACCGGGGCCTCGATCGGGTAATAAAAGATACTTGTTTCCCTGTCCTGTGTAAGCGATTGCAGAACCAAAGCCCCCGAGTCTGTTATTGGGCGATTTGTCTTCCAGCAGATTTTTCATGCTCGAAAGATCGGATGCGGTTCCAGAAATAGAAGTTTTGCCTAATAATTGAACTTCTAATTGCTGGGTCGAATTCCATAAAGTTGCAAGGATCAAGAATATTGACATTGGATTGCCTTTAAAGTTTGCGTTGTGGAATTCCAGCAGCTAAAGAAAATTACTATAATCTTTGAAGTCTGTTTTGATCATTAATTATCCAAGAATCGGCATAATTCACTGAATATTCATGAAACTTGCAATGGATCGTATCCTTGTAAGAAAATGGAATGCAAGAAATTGAATTGATTGTTAGACAAACGCACTCA
>CALARU010000409.1 GCA_937888715.1 uncultured Planctomycetaceae bacterium
TTAACCACGGGCGGTTTGGGCGCTACCGATACAGGCAGCAAAGCAGTCATCGGTGGAATCTCCCGCGAATTTTATCAACGACTTCGCAAACATTACGATAAGCCAGAAAGCTGGAACCTCGAAAAACGTGACTCCTTTAAAGGCTATCGTAAAGATGAAGATGCAATTTGGGCTTTCGAACCCAAGGTTGCCCATAAAGTTCTTCACGAAATGCTTGATGAACATAAAATCAAGTTCGTTCTAAATGAAAGACTCGATCGCACTAACCCTACTGCTGTTGTAAAAAAAGGCACAGCTATTCAATCCATCAAAATGGAATCAGGCAAAACCTTTACAGGTAAAATGTTCCTCGATGCCACCTACGAAGGTGACCTTCTCGCTGCTGCAGGCATACCCTTCCATGTGGGGCGGGAAGCTAATGCAAAATATAATGAAACTCTTAATGGTATTCAGAAACAAAAAAACACTCATGGCCATCGCTTTACCGCCAAGGTTGATCCTTATGTAATCCCTGGCGACCCTAAAAGTGGCTTGCTTCTTGGTATTGAAGCTGGCCCTCACCCAGACGATGGTTCTGAAGATCATAGGCTGCAGGCTTACTGCTTCCGTATGTGTATGAGTTTGATTCCTGAAAATCGTGTGCCCTTCCCCAAACCCGAGAATTATAACGAAAAAGACTTCGAACTTTTGTTCCGTAACTTCGAAGCGGGAGATCTTCGAATTCCTACTAGCATCCTCATGATGCCCAATGGCAAAACCGATACCAATAATAATTTCGCAGTCAGCACCGACTACATTGGTGCCAATTATAAATACCCCGAAGCCTCTTATAAAGATCGCGAAAAAATCATCGCTGATCATGAACAGTATCAAAAGGGCCTAATGTGGAGCATTTGTAATCACCCGCGTGTTCCCGCAAAAGTTCGCGATGAAATGAAAAAATGGGGACTCGCTAAAGATGAATTCATTGATACAAACAACTGGCCTCATCAGATCTATGTGCGTGAAGCCAGACGTATGATTGGCGAATATATCATGACTGAACTCGATTGCAGAAAAGTTCGCGCAACCCCAGAATCCATCGGCATGGGTTCCTATAACATGGATTCCCATAACTGCATGCGCTATGTCACCCCTGATGGCAAAGTGCAAAACGAAGGCGATATCCAAGTCAGCCCAGGTGGCCCTTATAAAATCAGTTACAAATCAATCACCCCAAAAAAGGAACACGCAACTAATCTACTCGTCCCAGTTTGCATTTCCTGCTCTCACATGGCATATGGCAGCATTCGCATGGAACCTGTCTTCTTTATCCTAGGTCAGTCTGCTGCAACCGCCGCATGCCTTGCTATCGATGCAAAAATTGATGTACAGGATCTTCCCTACGAAAAACTTAAAACCAAATTGTTGGAAGATAAACAGGTGCTTGAATCTAAAGATGCTGTTCCAAGCCTTCCTGCTTTAGATCCAAAAAAAATGGCTGGTGTTGTCATCGATGATATCCAAGCTACCAAAAAAGGTTCTTGGGGCGAAAGTGCCACCATCGCTGGCTTTGTTGGCAATGGCTACATCCATGATGGTAATGAGGGGCATGGCTCCAAATCTGTTTCCTTCCAAGCAAAGCTTCCTACAGATGGAACTTACGAAGTGCGATTTTATTATAACTCTAATGCAAATCGCGCAACTAATGTTCCAGTTACCATCGAACATGCTTCAGGTTCTAAAACTGTTTTGGTAGACCAGCGTAAAGTTAACAAGGTTGGCTTTGTCTCCCTTGGTAAGTTTGAGTTCAAAAAAGATGCTGCTGCAACTGTACTTATCACTAACACTAACACCAATGGCCATGTGGTGGCCGATGCGGTGCAGTTTATTCCGATCCCCTAATTCACTTAAAATGAGCTGGAGTCATTTCGCCCATGACCCGATCTTTTATCCAATTATGGACTCGTGCAGAGTTCGAGGTTTGGAAATCCGCACCTAATAGTCCACTTATCTATGCTGCAAGTAATCAATTTAAACAACGAGGCTTAACCAAAGGCGATCAACTCTTTATCGTCGCTTGCTTTGCAGATACATTGCATCTCATGGGCTGCCTAAAGGTTGAATTTGGAACCTTGAACGCAGTTGAAGCTAAAAACCTGCTGCCTAAAGGTGCTCATACATGGGCCAAAGATTATGTCTTTCATGATCGATCACTCAACACCCGAATGCGGTTTGATTTAGATGTCCCCGTAAGCGTGCTTACTTCTTTTCAGTTTGCAGATGGCACATCCCCAAAGTTCAAAGGCGATGGTTCCGAATTCAAACCTGATCCTCAAACCTTTAGAGGTGTTCGCGAACTTTCACCTAATACAGCAATCAATCTTGCCAAGCTTCTTGGTGGTAAAGTAAGCCCTAAGATCGAAGTAAAATCCGTAGAATCTGAAAAAATCAGAGCGTTAAGTATTAGGCAGCCATATGCAGAGCGGATATTGCGGGGTGATAAGAAAATTGAGTATCGAACTTGGCCCACTACGCATCGGGGCAAGATTTATGTATATGCAGCAAAGACGCCTGTGCTACTTCCCGGGCATGAAGATCCACTGGATCCTTTAAAGTTGCCTCGTGGAGTTTTAGTAGGCACTGTGGAAATTGTTGATTGTAAAAAAGGGGAAAAGTATTTTGAGTGGGCTTTAAGAAATCCGGTTAGATTCGATCCACCCCTTACCTTTAATGCTTTCCCCCAGGCAGGCTACTTCTACCCCTTCGGCAAAGAATGATGTAATTAGTCAAACTTAGGTTCTTCTAATTTTTCATTTTACTATTCAAGATGATCCACTGCGGTGGAAATTTGAATTCTCTTTTCCTTTTTTCTACTTTTTCTGAACTCCCAACCCTCTTCCCGATGGGAAGAGGGTACTTTGCTTCTCTCGCTTGGGTTTCAATTTGCACGGTTTAATTTTGTTATTGCCGTGCGCAAAGTGGACTTCTTTTTTATTCTTTATTATTGCCCTCAAGTCCATCCACTGCGTTGGATGGGTTGCCTTATGTCTAATTCGCATTTATTTGCGGGATTAAACTCGTTCTCATGCATTCGTCACCCCCAGCGAATGCGGGGGTCCATTCTTGGTAGCCTGTTTTTTTGGATTCCCCGCTTTCGCGGAGAATGACGAAAAGAGGGTGTGTCGAAAGCGATTTCTCTACAATTGGGAGCGCCAATTCCTCGATTTGCGGAAAGTACAGTGCCAATCAGGAGATGGTTGTTCCTAGAAGACATGTAACCACTATCTTTCGCCCTTTCAAGGCTTTGGGGTTTTGGTGTGCCATTTTCCCAGAACTTTGCCTAGGCTATCTCATTTGTGACCGGTCGGTAAAAACCCTTCTTGCA
>CALARU010000410.1 GCA_937888715.1 uncultured Planctomycetaceae bacterium
AAAAATTATGTGGCTATTCAGGCCACTAACAAATTGGATGAATACACGTTATTGACAGAGTTAATTCCATGGATAAACAGTTATCCAATTTAAAATGCACCTTCCAGCTTTTGCCAGTTAACCCAACTTCTCGCTACTAAACCACTTGCTTTTTAAAGGATAAAGATTATGAGTCAGACCTTACTCAAGGTTGATGAAATGCGATTGATTCTCGTTATTATTTCGATGGTTTTTCTTGGTTGCTCTTCCATGAGAACTAGAGAGGTCACACGCAATGAAACAGATTCCCCTACCCCTAAATTATTAAGTACAGAGCTTTTACATGCTGAAGAACTTCCAGTAAAGCAAACGGTATTGGAGCGCATCAGGGCCTCTTTCCCTTGGAACCAAGCACGGGCCCCTTTATCTCACTCCACTCTAAAAATAATGAATGATTACCTTGAAGATAATGATCTAAAAGCGCTTAATATCGAGTTTCAAACAGAAACCCCCAAAGAGGATTGGAACAGATTAGAAGCAAATGCAGCCATTAACCCTCTGTTTAAATATTCTTTAGGTTCTGCCAATTGGTTTGGTTACATGATCATAAACCCTAGCGTTTGGGGCAAGAGTTATTATGATCCTTACACCAACACCCTTCATATTAATTCGAATAACCCCATCGAAATATTGGCTGAATTGTCTCACGCAAAAATAAGCCAACGACAAAATTATCCGGGTTTGTATGCCCTAGGTTCAAAGCTGCCTTTTATAGCCATTTGGGCACAGAAGCAAAAAATCAATGAGATGATTGCTTACGCGAAATCAAAACAAGACTGGGAGTTGGAAAAAGCAACCTATCGAAAAATGTACCCCTCCATGCTTAATGGTTCATCCATTGTGGGGATGTTTTTTGGGCCTTTTTATCTAAGGCCTGCAATCAGCGTTGGTGGGGTTTTGGCGGGTCATACGGTAGCAGAGTGGGAAATAGCCCAAAGAGAAAATGAAATCACTAAGGTTGCATATCCGCAAAAACCAAATAATCCTGTTATTAAAACAAACTCGCAAATCGAAAGAGCTTCTTTCATCAAATAACTAATTCTTCCACGGTTCATTTTAAAAACAGGTATTACTAATAAGGCAATTTCATCATTAAACGCGCACCTTCAATCGCTAAAAGGCACATCTTTAAAATATTAGACAACCCTTAAGGAGCATTAAACTTAAAGTTATTCTCACCTTTTGATTGCACTTCTGCGGTGAGTTTAGAGGAATCGTTATAATCACTTGGAATGGTGTTAACCTTTGTAGGTTGTTTGGTAGTGTCTGTTGATAAAGGTGGGCCTTCTTTCCAAGATCGAATTTCAATTCGATTGCTTCCCACTTTTGCCTTACCTGCGTATTCTCCATTCGCGATTGGAATAATATTAGGAGCATATCCACTGACTATAAAATAGATTTCTCCTTCAGCCAAAGCTTTACCGTCAACCGTTACAGAGCCTTTTACGGGTGTTTCTTCAATAGAAATCCGGGAGTTAGAACCGCCACAACCCAGAGTTAGTCCGATCACCAAAAAACAAAATAGATTTAGAAGCCGCATCATTTTAAACATCCTTAGTAAGCTAAATAATAGTTCCTGTTAAGAAAATAGGCTCTGAAACAAATTCAGAGCCTAAACCCAATAAAAACAACAAAACCTAATCATAACTAGGTATAACATTTCCATCTGCTCGATCAGACAAATACTGCAAGGTAAGCAACGGAATATTCGCAGACATAAACCTCACAGAACCATCAGCCATTGCCACATTGGCACCACCCGTGTGCTGCGAGGATAAAGGAATGTTATTTCCAGTATTGGAATTTGTACCATTGCCCGCGTTATCGCCTAGCCCTTTCTGATTAATCGACCATCTTGTGGTGCTGGTGTTAAAAGCACGATCACCAGCCCATGTAGGCGGTACTGAATCTGATTGTGAACAACCCATAGCCCAACCATGGGGCCCTTGACTGGTAATAGCACCACCTCCAGGAATCGCAACGCCAGCTGCGTCTCTAATGTGATCGCTTTGCTCGCCAACCATTATTGTGTTGCTAGTTCCATCAGAAATACTGGGAATGGTAACTGCACTATTGGGGAACAAAATGCCGCCCCCACTTACAGGGCCGTTATTCGTATTTCTGATGGAGGTACGAGATGAACCAGCAATCCCCGTGTAGGATGTAAACATATAGGTAAAACCACCACCGTTCGACTGTCGAGGATCAAAATCAGGTATACTCGAAGAAGGGCAACGATAAGTCTTAATCATCGCTTTGTTTACTAAAGCCATATTGTTAGCATTGTTGTAGCCGCTGCTACCGGTATGCTGCCACTTGGTATAAATAGCACCTTGTTCGATGCTTGGAAGAATGTAAACCTTCCAAGAGGAACCCCAATCCGACTTACTAACATCAGACCGCCCGCAACCCTTAGGGAATTGACCTTGTTGATCATGGGTTCCGTGCAACGCTAACCCGAGTTGTTTAAGATTATTCGTACAACTCATACGGGCTGCAGCTTCCCGAACTTTTTGCACTGCTGGCAACAACA
>CALARU010000411.1 GCA_937888715.1 uncultured Planctomycetaceae bacterium
TTTAAATCTTCCGGTTGCTGCGCAACAACATTGCTAATGCAAATAAATGAAATGCCTAGAACAAACCCTAAGATGGATTTTGAAAAATGATTCATGATAGCCCCAAGGTTAAGAACAAATTATCTAATCGCTAGATTGTTATCTACCATGATTCTTTAAATTAGTCCAAGGTTTTTAACTAATTCTTCAGAGCTTGGCACTCGGTTAAGGCTGTAAATGTGAATTGCCTTGGTGCCATGCTTGATTAGATGACTGCAAATATCGGTGCAAACATCGACGCCCACCTTGCGTACTTCTTCATCGGTTTTGCAAGCATCAATTTTTTGCAGTATGGCTGGCGGAATCTTTGCGCCACACATTGAGGTGAATCTTTTCACCTGCTCTGCACCTAAGAAGGGCAGAACCCCCGGTATGATTGGCACTGTCACCTTATGCTTGGTTCGTAGGTAATCCTGAAAAGTAAGAAATGCATCCACATCGTAGAACAGTTGCGTGATAATAAATTGTGCACCCGCATGAACCTTGGCAGCAGTGCGATCCCAATCGAGAATTTTATCCGAGCATTCGATATGGCCTTCTGGGTAGCCTGATGCCCCGATTGCAAAGTGCTTTTTTTCTTTGATGTATTCGATGAGATCAAGGCTGTGGGAAAACCCTCCTGCAGTTGGTTTGAATTCGGTTTCACCTTTAGGTGGATCGCCCCTAAGAGCGAGAACGTTTTCAACCCCCATGCCTCGGGCTTCTTCAAGAACTTCGCCAATCATTTCACGGGTGGAGCCCACGCAGGTGAGGTGTGGCATCGCTTCGATGTTAAATTCTTTTTTGATCCGATTTATAATGCGAAGGGTTTGGTTGCGAGTGCTGCCACCTGCGCCATAGGTAACCGAGGTAAAAGTAGGATTTAGAGTTTTAAGTTTGGGGATAGTTTCTTCAAAAAGTACGCGTTCACCTTCCTCGGTTTTCGGTGGGAAGAATTCGAGCGAGAAAGTAACTTTATTGGTGT
>CALARU010000412.1 GCA_937888715.1 uncultured Planctomycetaceae bacterium
TCATAATTCCCTTAAATCTAAAGCAATAATATATTATTAACAAAACAACTCCAACAGAATTTTACTATTGGATTTCATATTTTTATACCGAATTCGATGGTGAATTTTCCGTTGTAAATTTGAGACGTCTAGCGGATACAAAACAAACAATAAAGTTTAAACTATTTAAACATTTATAAAAATTTTTCCGATGTCATCTTTTAATGGCAATACTTGATTCTACTGGTATTATAAAATGCTATGAGTTTATAAAAGAAAAGAAGATGTTCAAACAAATAAGGTTACGAAAGTTTTAACACCATGCTTGAAGCAGTACTATTTTTGTTTAACACAACCGGATTAATATTTGGGCCCCTTATTCTGCTAAGTGGCGGATTTTCTCTTTTTCAGTGCTTTAGAGCTACCAGATCCCCCAACGATATAAAACTCAGGCACCAATTATTATTAACATCATTCTTACCGTTCTTTATTAGTTTATTTGGTGCAATGATTGGATACTTAGTTTTAATAAACCACGGGGGAAACAGGAGTATCGAATTTGCAAATTGGGTAGCGCTCGGAAAATGCGCCATAGCCGGTTTAATCATTTCGTTATTCCCTTTTTCTTGGTCCATCTTTATCACCTATCGGCGGGCAATAATTTCTTAAAAAACAATGTTCCTCATATTTTTCAAGCAATTCTTCCGATTAAATTTCTGGAAAAACAATTCGTTTAGGCATACCATACATAAGGTTGAATTTCATAATTTCTCATCGAATACAGAAAATGGATTATAATGCGTTCTTTATTCCCCAACCTAGGATTTTTTAGCATGAAACCCTCCTTACAAAGAACCTTAAAACCATTTGCACTTTTAGTCACGGTGGGTTTATTTTCAATACTCTCAACAATGGCAATAGCTCAAGAAAAACCATCAACTAAGTCAGCAGATACTAAATCAACAGAACCAATCACCAAAGGCCTTCGAGTATTCACCTGCGGCCATAGTTTTCATGTCTGGGTACCCGGGATAATAACAGACCTCTGTAAAAAGGCGGGGATAACTGATCATTTACAGGTTGGATTATCCTCGATTGGTGGATCGCGGGTGATACAACATTGGGATATCGCTCCAGAGAAAAACAAAGCTAAGGACGAATTGAAAACTGGAAAGGTAGATGTTTTAACATTGTCTCCTATCTTTCTGCCCGACGCAGGAATCGAAAATTTTACAAAATTAGCATTGGAACATAACAAAAACATTCGCATCATAGTTCAGCCAATCTGGTTGCGATGGGATATTTATGAACCCACAACCAAACGACCTGAAAAAGTAGATCACAATGCAATTACTGGTGAAGAACTGCGAGAAAGGCATGCAGAACACTTCAAAAAAATGGATGCTCATATCACAGAACTTAATCAAAAATATGGGAATGTTCTATATATTGCGCCAGCACCCCAGGCAGTTATCGCATTGCGTGAAAAAATTATTGCCGGCAAAGCCCCCGGGTTGAAAGTTCAAGAAGATTTGTTTACCGATGCTCTTGGACATGGGAAAGCGCCTCTCCAAGCCTTGGTAGGGTATGTTGATTATGCTGTGGTATACCGCCGTTGCCCAGTGGGATTACCTGTGCCTGCAATTTTAAAAAGTGCAAAGCTTGGGGATCAGGAAGAAAATCTAAACCTGTTACTTCAAGTATTAGCATGGGAAGCTGTTCTGGCACATCCACTTAGCGGCTTACAAAAGTAGAATTTTTCATTACAATTACACACAAATATAGCTATCAGGAAAATTACAATGAATCGGGCGCGCTATCTTTTCTTGATACTAAGTTTTACATTTTATGCATCGAAAATTTTTGCGGTGGATGATGATCTTAACACCCACTTAATGCGGGCAACATTCAAAATAACCCATGAAAAATCGACCGCAACTGTTTTCATTCTGAAGAAAAACAACGAAGAAAAATACATATTAATAACAGCGGCACATGTTTTAAACAACACCCCTGGAGATGAAACCTCCGTCATATTCCGAACAAAAAAAGCAGAAGGCGAATACATCAAAGAACCAATCAAAGTTTCCATCCGAAAAGATGGCAAACCACTTTGGGCGAAACACCCTACCGAAGATGTTGCCGTACTTTGGGTAACCCCACCGAAGAATGCAGACTTATCAAACCTTTCAACCGATCTTCTTGCTTCCGATGCCTTACTGCAAAAACACAAGGTGCACCCAGGAGATTTAGTTTCCGTCTTAGGTTATCCACACCGAGTTGAATCTAATAACGCAGGTTTTCCAATACTCAGGCACGGCTCAATAGCAACGTTTCCGTTATATCCAACAGCAAAAACCAGGACTTTTTTCTTAAGTGGAAATATTTTCGAGGGGGACAGTGGCGGCCCAGTTTCCCTATCCAGGACAAGCAACACCGAACCTAACAAAGAAGATGTACGACTTATTCTAGGATTGGTTTCAGCCCAACAATTTCTTGATGAAGATGTAAAACTAATTTATGGTGCCAGTAAAATTCGCCACCGTTTGGGCCTTGCTATTATTATTCATGCTTCACTTATCAATGAAACAATTGAACTTTTAAAATAAATCATCATCGCAAGGAGGCGATAGAAGAATGCTCGAAAAGATATTCCGACCAGGGCCAAGACCTTATAGTGTCATAAACGACTACGATATAATTATTGCAGTTCCCGAAGGATGGAGCTTATTACCCCCCGGTGATGCCGGTTTAACTAGGCGGGTAAAAGCTTCTGGGGAGTATTGGGTGGTGCAAGAAAAGAAAGGCCGCAGGATATTTTCCAAAGGCATTTGGACTGCTACTACTACCATCGAAAAAACCAGATTAGAATTGGAAGCAGAAAGATCAACGGAAAGTTATAGCAAACGCAAAGAAAGCGCGGCCAAGCGAAGAGATAAAGTTCAATTAGAATATGTGGAAGATTTTACCGGAGCTGTGGTTGCATTTCTGGCATTCCACCCAACTCATTCGGAGTTAGCCAATAAACTCGCAAAAGTTGTTGCAGATCACGCAACCCCCGTTGGCAGTGGTACTGTCGCCCGAACCAAAAGAATCCCTGTGGAACGAAGGGCGGAAGCTGCGGTAATCGCATGGATGAGGCACCAAACCACAGCATATGATTCGATGAGTATTGCGAAAATAAAAGGCGAAAGACGGGAAGTAAGGCGAATGCTAGCACACCGATCTAAAACCTTACTGGCACGATATCGCAGGGAAGAATCAGGCGAAGAGAGGTGCTTATTAAAAGAAGCACTGCAAAAAAAGCTTTAAAATCAGCATCGATATAAGTTACAATGCATCAAAGGTTTACTATTTCATCATCATTTCTTTTGATTTTTTATGCCTATCCATTAGATTAAACATAAGTTCTTTAAGAAACGAATTTGGATTAATCATGAAAAAAACCACCAAAGATGTAGCACCGAAGAAAACAAAGAATCTTGCAACCACCAAGGTATCTCCAAACAAAGATATCAAGAAAGCCAAGGCTAAAATAATCTCGCTTGGAAAGCAGTTCCATCGCAGAGGTTGGTCGCTTGCAACCAGCAGCAATTACAGTGCTCTAGTCTCGAGAAAACCTTACCAATTGCTTATAACTGCCAGTGGAAAACACAAAGAAAATTTAGGAATGAATGACTTTCTAACACTTAACGAGAAAGGTGCCCCCTTAGAAAAAACAGACGAGAAACCCTCTGCGGAAACAGCATTGCATCTTTTGTTAACCTCTAAAGAAAACATAAACTCGGTGCTGCATGTGCATTCGGTTTGGGGAACCATACTATCTGAAAAGTATGGGTCGACTGGTGGATTCTGGGTGGAAGGCTACGAAATGCTTAAAGGCCTTTCTGGAATTAAAAGCCATGAAAGTCGAATCTGGATTGATATTTACCCTAATAGCCAAGATATAACAGCCTTGGCAAAAAAAGTGAATGAGCGCACTTTTTCAAATAAAGATTTTGTACCCTTTGGGTTTCTCATTCGAAAACATGGGCTCTATGCTTGGGGCGCAAACCTTGAAGAAGCGCAAAGGCATGTTGAAACTTTGGAATTTCTTTTTGAAGTAACGGGTAGAAGCTTATTGATTCATGACTAATAATAATTCTTAGGAGAAGAAAATGGCAGTAGTATTGATCCCTGATGAAAATCGTGCATTGAAATCCGAAAAAGAAATTCAGGAATTCATTAACCCGCATGGAATCTTTTACGAAAAATGGCCGCTTGCTGAAAGAGTCAACCCTGAAGCGGATGCTGAAGATATACTCAAGGCATATGCACCAGAAATCGAAGTACTCAAGAAAAAAGGTGGATATGTGACTGCAGATGTCATGAATGTTTCACCCGAAACACCAAACCTTGACGAAATGATGGCAAAGTACAAGATGGAGCACACCCATTCTGAAGATGAAGTTCGTTTCATTTTAAAAGGAAAAGGGCTTTTTCACATACACCCACAAACTGGACCCATTTTTGCGATCCAAGTTGAAGCGGGCGACCTGATTAATGTTCCTCGCGGTACAAAGCATTGGTTCGGTTTATGCGAAGATAGAACCATACGGGCAATACGATTGTTCCAAGATAAATCAGGCTGGGCACCACAATACATTGATAGCGGGATCCACGGGAATTATGCTCCCTTATGCTGGGGCCCCACTTATTTGACAGGTGAAGGAAACATGGAAACCAAGTTATCAGTATGATTAGCGGAAAATACAAAGTGGTTCTTCTCGATATCGAAGGAACCACTTCTGCGATTGATTTTGTGCATACCATAATGTTTGATTATGCCCGCAACAACCTAGAAGATTTTCTAGATTCTAATTTTGAAACCCAAGAAACAATCGATGCCCTTGAAGTTTTCGCCCAAGATGAAAAGCAACCTTCCCTTGCAGCTTTTTTAGTAGGCACTTCTTCCAAGGCTGAAAAAATTGATCGCATCGTTAATCTTGCTTCACAGCGTATGAAGGAAGATAGCAAAGCAACGGGTTTAAAAGCACTTCAGGGCATGGTTTGGCGAAAAGGATTCAACAACGGAGAACTAAAGGGGCACATTTACAACGATGTTCCTACCGCTTTCCATCGTTGGAAAAATGCAAACCTTACCATTGCAATTTATTCATCGGGGAGCATCCTTGCTCAAAAGATTTACTTCGCAAACACCACTGCAGGAAATCTTGGGACGCTGATAACCCATCATTTCGATACGACCTCTGGCCCCAAAAGAACCGCTTCAAGCTACAAAATTATTGCCAACAATCTTTGTGCCGATGCTTCTGAAATTCTATTCCTTTCGGATGTAACCGAGGAACTTGATGCTGCAAAAAATGCTGGTATGGGTACTGGATTATTAATCAGACCAGGCAACAAACCTGCAGGCAATAATGACCATATTGCCTACGACGATTTCAATACCCTTTAAAATTATTCCACTGTTACGCTTTTAGCGAGATTTCTTGGCTTATCAACATCACAACCACGAAGTAAAGCCATGTGATATGCAAACAATTGCATAGGGATATTGCTAACAACAGGTTGAAGATATTCTGCAACTTTTGGAACAACGATAACTTCATCAGCTTTTCTCGAAAGCTCTGAAATTCTTTCTGATGCCACTGCGATAACAGGCCCACCTCTTGCTTTTACCTCTTCAAGATTGCTCATCACTTTATTAAACATCAACCCACGGGAAATTAAAAACACCGAAGGTGTATCTCGATCCACAAGCGCAATCGGGCCATGCTTCATCTCTGCAGCAGGGTATCCTTCTGAATGGATGTAGCTAATTTCCTTCATTTTCAATGCTGCTTCAAGTGCAACCGGGTAAAGATACTGCCTACCCATGAACAAGATCTGAGGCGAATTGCAGTATCGCATTGCAATTTCACGAACCTGGGATTCTATAGCCAATACCTGACGAACAGCTTCTGGTAATTCCTTTAAGGACTCTACAACTTGGGCCCCTTGAAATGCAGAAAGGTGCCTCATTCTCCCCAAATGCAGAGCTAACATTGCAAGCACAACAACTTGATTCGTAAAAGCTTTGGTACTGGCAACCCCAATCTCCTGCCCCGCATGAAGATAAACACCACCATCAGCTTCGCGCGCTATCGTACTTCCTACTACATTACAGATGGCCAAAGATGGTATACCTTTAAGTTTTGGTTCACGAATGGCTGCAAGGGTATCTGCAGTTTCACCTGACTGGGTGATGCCTATGACTATGCTTCTGCCATTCATTGGGGAATTTCGATAGCGAAACTCGGATGCATATTCCACTTCAACGGGAATTCGGGCAAGTTCTTCAATCAAATATTCTCCAACCAAGCCAGCATGATAACTCGTACCACAACCAGTAAGAATAATTCGCTCAATATTCCTAAGCTGTTTGGAATCGAGATTTAAGCCTCCGAAACGTGAAGTCCACTCATCTTCATCAAGCCTGCCTCGAAGGGCATTCTCCAGAGATTCAGCCTGTTCATGAATTTCCTTGAGCATAAAATGGTCGAACCCCGCTTTATCTGGCGAATAAACCTCATGGTTCAAGGCTTCGATAACGGGGCTAATTTGAACTTGTTTCATATCCAGGATTGACCAAGTATCAGGGGTAAGGACGCAAATTTGGCGATCATCAAGATAAATTGCACGGTTAGAAAAACCCATCAGCGCACTCGGATCACTCGCTAAAAAATGTTCACCATCACCCAAGCCAAGAACCAAAGGGCTTCCCAAGCGCGAACCAATAACCAAATTGGGAAACAATGGGCATACAAGGGCAATGCCATAGGTGCCTTTAACCAAAGAAAGAGCTGCTATGACCGCTTGAACCAAATTATCAACGGTGGGAGTATCGCCCGAAATTTTATCAAAGTGGTAGGAAACAAGATGAGCAAGCACCTCGGTATCCGTTTCACTTTTGAACTGATAATCCATATCTTCAAGGAATGTTTTTAAACTGGAATAGTTTTCAATCACGCCATTATGCACTAAAGCAATGGAGGAACTTCCGCCCAAATGGGGGTGAGCATTTACATCGTTTGCTGGGCCATGAGTTGCCCACCGGGTGTGTGAAATCCCTGTTGTTCCAAGCACGGGAAAATCTTGCAGTGATTGCACAAGGTTGAGAATCTTACCTGCTTTTTTTCGAAGTTGAATGCGGCCCTGATAAATCGTGGCAAGCCCTGCACTATCGTAACCGCGATATTCAAGCCTTTGCAAAGCAGGAACGAGAACAAGATCGGCTTGTTTCAAACCAGTATAGCCAACGATTCCACACATATTTTTCACCCTCCTTGAGAATTCAAGAAAGGTAGATTAACAGGAAGGGGTTAAAATAATCCAGTGGAAGGAACGAGAAAAGAAAACAGGCAAGACGGGAGGACAAGGGGAAATAGGACTGCGGTTTATTTGGTGCGAATCCCTAATCCCCTGCGAACTTCTAACTCCAATTCAGCCAATTGCCTCTGATCCACACCCTCATCTTTTTGATTTTTCCACACAATGTTTCCTTCTTCATCCAAAAGTACCAACGAAGGAAAACTGGTGACATCAAACTGAGTGCGCACAGGACATGGTTCAGGTCCAGATCCACCAAAAAGGGTCGTATAATTCATGTGATATCTAGCCCTTATCGGCCGAACCTTAGCAACCTTTTCTTCAGGCGTGCCTTTTTCGTATGCAACGCCGACCACTTCCAAACCAAAGTTCTTATACCTTCGTTGCAATTCAACAAGGTGCGGAATCGATTGCAAACATGGCCCACACGAACTAAACCAGAAATCGAGCAAAACCATTCTACCAGTCTTATTTTTCTTGTATTCCCATACCTGACCATTCATGTCGTAAAGGCTGAAGTTGTCGAGCTTTTGCCCCACCAAAACACAGGATGGAACAGGCGTTGGCAATGCAGAATAATTCCCAATACCAGAAAACCCAGGCTGATTTTGCACACCCGCTGAATTAATCGAAATCACATTGCCAATCTGTGGCAACGAGGGAGGCGCAGGCAATGAATATCCCCCCTGATCATTGCCTCGGGGCGGGATTGACAAAATAGCTCCAGGAATCGAATTGCTCGCAAGATTATCCCGCGCGATTTTATCAGCATTAGGTAACGAGGTTGTACTTGCGGGGCCATTGCCATCTTGTGCAGATTCGGCACCTTTTGGCCTGTCTAAGGCTGCGGGTGCATTAGACTCGGCACCTGCTGTTTTATCATTGGGATTCTGTGGGGCCGGGAATGCACCAATCTCCTCTTTCACGAAAATTGAAACCCTTGGATTTGGAGGCGTAGCCAAGATTGTGCCGCTGTAAAACTTTTCCCCATCCTTCACCCGGGCAACAAGCTGATAGTTTCTACCTGGTTGAAGGTTGTTGATGGTAAAATAACCTTGTGAATCAGCAGTGATATCAAATTTCCCTTCAGGAGTGTTTTTTTGTAAATCAACGACTTGAATGATAACACCTGCAGGCCTGCGGTTATTCCGATCCATAACTTGGCCAGCAAGGACTCCACTTGGCTTACTGGTGGGATTGGAAGAAGTAGCAGAAGAATTAGTGGGTGAATCCTTTTTGGTATCAGGTTTTTTCTGAAACATACCAAAAGGTGAAGATGGTTGCGTTGGATCTTTTGAATCAGCTTTATTCCCAGAGGAACTACAGCCTGACAACAAAAGAGCCATACCTAGCATTGTCAATGTAATACGAAACACAGCCGAGCACCTCATCCCCACGATGCGCCAAAAGTCAGGCGACCTGCATCCATACCAGCGTGCGGGAAACTATCCAGCCTATAGAATTTCAAAACCCCCAAAAGCCTTCCCTTTAAAAAGGAAAAGACGATCCCCACCTATATCCAATGGACTCTTACCCCGAAACCGAAAGTGGTCAAGCTGTTTCTTGAATCAATTTTTACAAAACAGGGCGAAAGAAGTGAACAATGCCATTAAAAACAAAAAGACAGGAGCATTTTGCAACTCCTGCCTATTCCCTACATCCCAACCTGCTTAACCAAACGGAATTAATGATGGCCAGGAACTCTTCTGCCCTGGGCACTATGAGGGAAAAGAGCCTTTTGATTTAAATTGCCCTTGCCATCAAATTGAAGCTCAAATGAATCCCCACTGATTGCAAGATCCTTGTTTTTTCTAACCTCTTCTAGTAACGGTGCTGAAACATACAATTCAGCAAGTTCCAAGGTGTTAGGAACAACAACCATGCGAATAGCGTTCAAATCTGGCTGCCAGCAAGTTTCCAACCCAGTGCGAATACATTCCTTATCGCTAGGAAAAGCAATAGGCAATTTAGAACGCAAAAGAAAACATGCAGTGAGGTTGTTCATACGAAAAGGGACCGGATCGATCGAGGCGAGCAATCTATCCGTGGTCAGGTCTGCAATACCAACTCCCGTACCATTACCATGGCTTTCTGGCGATAGATCCAAAGCACACATGCGAATAATTTTAGGGGTTTCAAAATCATTTTGGCCTTCAATGAGAAGCCTTCCTACTACATTGGGATCAATTCCTGCGCCACTGTAATTCTTCCCTATCTCGCCCACAACCAGAAGATCAATGTCATGGAAAGGAAGTTTGCCAAGCAATTGGCGAGCCTCATCAAGCAATTTGGGTTCAACTTCCATCAGATTTTGGGTTGATACAAACTCGAGCTTAGCGGTTTGTTCATGCGCATTTTCCAACACCGCCAACCCGCCAAGAAAATTCGTCTTCTCCAGAATAACCTTGGCAGTTTCGGGAAGCATATCGCGCAATCCCTTGAAACCCCACCGATGGTGCTGAGATGCCCCTTCGCGTTTTCCAAGCCCAATCACAAGCATCTTGGCAATGCCACTTTCAAAGCGGCCTCGAAAATCAGTATGGGGCTTTATCCTCGAAATAGTCACGACCGCATCCGCTCCCAAGGCGTTTTTATCCCAATAAACAGGCTCATTCCAAGAATTCTTTCCTATCACAACTGAATCCATGTCCGTCTTTACCGTAACGCCAAGATTCTCTTCGGAAATCCCATACTCTCCAAGCAACTCTCTCTGCCCCTTCGCATTAGCTCCGCCATGACTTCCCATCGCCGAAACGATAAAAGGCTTGGCCCCAATCCCTTTAAAATACTCGACCGTTGCTTTCACAATTGCTGCAAGGTTGGCAATACCTCTACTACCAACACCAATGGCAACATTGGCGCCCGGCTTGATTTTCTGCTGCAAACCAGAGTTTTTCCACTGCAACAGAGTTTCCCCTGCAACATCTTTAACTTCAGGCTGCTTTGCAATTTGCTTCACAAGTGTTAATGCTGGAATATGCACGAAAATACCTCCAAAAATTATTTTGTCTGCTTTTTTTATATCAAGGTACAAGGTATGTTGCGATCAAAAAATACAACATACCGTTTTCTATGGGTCCCAACCCATCACAATGCATTCAATTGCCAAACCACTTCTTGCTTCCATTTTTCATAAACCGTAAAAAAGGTTGGAATTATTTTAATAAACAGTCAAACTCATACCGCTAATCAATCTTTTATTAAAGCAATCGAACCTAATCATGAAAGCCACCATGAATTCTAGATATCTTTTTCCCATAATGGTTTTGATCTTTGCGGGAATTGTTAGCCAACATATTACAAACTTCTGGAAACTTCCATTACAAATACATGCACAGGCTTCACCCGAGGAACTTGCAAGTAAGCAAAACCGAATTGTGCTGCCTCCTATTCAGCCAGAATTTAAAGGGAAATCGGAAAGGTGGAAATCGAATTAAAGTGAATTTAATTACTAAAGCCTAAAACCGCTTGCATAAAAGGGAAGACACAAAACTTCGAGATATTATTTACCTTGAGTTTGACTGCTTGGCTGGCGAGGAATCCTAGACTTTATATTCTTTCCCGCACCTGAATCTTGCGGGGGCGTTACCGGCCCTTCTACGGGTACTGGGGCAGGAGGCTCAGCCCCACAA
This sequence comes from uncultured Planctomycetaceae bacterium, assembly GCA_937888715.1. Classification (GTDB taxonomy): domain Bacteria; phylum Planctomycetota; class Planctomycetia; order Gemmatales; family Gemmataceae; genus UBA969. Next base: position 10,983 of record CALARU010000412.1, read on the forward strand.
CCAATCAAAGAGAACAATAACACTATAACTCCAAAATTTCGCAGTGCACTTCTCATTTTGATTACCTTATTTTGACATTATGGAATGTTGGATAGTTCGCCAGAAGCTCGCGTACTTAGTGCCCCTATTAAAGAATTGCTGGAGTTAACAATCAATCGGGCGGAACCGTCTCCCATCAGAAACATAGAACCACCGTTATGAAAACTCCAATAATGCGCAGCATCACAACCCACTTCCGCGGTACCAGGTTGCAAACCAATTTTTTGAGATGCAGTGCCATTGCATGGCCTATTGGGAGCAGCAGAATAGTTCGCAATAAAGTAATTAGCTATCGCAAGATCATTGGATGTCATCACACAATCTCCATTGCCCTTGCCATCATAACCATAAGCTGCGAACCACCAGCCAAACTCCAAATTGGAATTTGGGGGACGCTCACCCACCACAAAGGTATTACTAAGGCCATCCGTGATATCACTAAACCTAACCTTGGAATTCATAAAAAGCACACCATCCATAGAGGTAGAAGCTGTCCCTGAGTTTCCTAGATAACCTGTAAGTGATTGGTCAACCGATGTCCCTGCTGCTGCTGCAGTCATTGCCAAAACCCAACGAGCATCAGCAGGGCAATTATAAATTTTCATGTTTTGAGCACACACAGGATTATTCCATGAATACGCAGTAGCAGCACTCGAGCCATAAGCCTTGGCTTTCTTATAAATAGCTTCCTGTTCGATGAAAGGAAGAATATAAACTAAAAACGACCAACATCCTTCAAATGGCGTTACATTCCAAACATCCGCCGTATTTGAAGCATTTCTCCAAGGCGATTGCCCAGTGGGCAATTTAACATTAACATCATGGTAGCCATGAAGGGCCAGACCAATTTGTTTTAAACTATTAATACATTGAGTTCGTGAAGCAGCTTCACGAACTTTTTGCACCGCAGGCAAAAGCAAACCCACGAGTATGCCTATGATTGCAATAACCACAAGCAACTCTATTAGCGTAAATCCTTTTTGATTAAACTTTCTGCAATTTGCCATGACTGCCTACCTTTCAGAATTGAAAGACATACAGAATTTTTCAAACTTCTTTAAATATAAACTGGAGAGCTGACTTAATTAAAAAACCAATAAATTAATTATGACTGCTAGACATTTTAAATACAAGGAAAATACTATAATTCTAATGGGCGATATTAACGATATTTTTTATTTTCAAAATCAGACGAGTTTCATCTCTGTTAAAAATCTGACAAACCAAGCAACTCCCCTCCTTCGAGCACGACTTTCAAAGTAAGAAATAGTAAGAATCAGATTGGCGAATTGACAATCACTTTGTCTTTGCCAAACGAAAGCCGTAATCTGAAATGCGGAAAGATTGTCCAAAGGTGTGCCGAGCAGCAGAGCGACCTTCCGATACATAACTAAGGAAAGAACCGCCTCGCAATATGCGAAGTTCTCCTGTTGCAGGCCCTACCGGGTCTGTGACCGCTTCCGCATTATAAACTGCGTGCCAATCCTGGCACCATTCCCATACATTCCCGTGCATGTCATACAGTCCAAAAGAATTCGGCTTGTAACTTTCTATTGCTACAGGCGTGCCTATATTTGAATCATAGTAATTTAAATCCTTTGGTGCGATCTTATCCCCAAACGAATAAACTGTAGCCCGCTTGGGATTTCCTCGACATGCATACTCCCAATCGGCTTCCGTGGGCAATCGATACCCTCCCTTGGTGAGTGCATTAAGCTTCTTGATGAACTCTTGGCAATCTTCCCATGAAACATGTGTAACTGGCAATTTTTGGCCTTTGGTTTTCGCACTTGGATTACTTCCAATCACTGCTTCCCACTGCTCCTGAGTAACTTCATATTTCCCCATATAGTAAGGCTTGGTTATGGTTACCTCATGCTGCCTTTCATTATTAAAACGATCCTCAATATAAGCCTTGATTTCTTTTTCTTTTTTCCCTTTATAAAAACTATCCCTTCTAATAGCTTTCTGAATATCTACTTTTGTAGAGCCCATCTTAAACTTCCCCGCAGGGATTAGCACCATCTCCAATTTCACACCTTTACCAAGGTCGATCGTTAATTCATTATCTGATTGCACTCCCTGCGCCTTAACAAATAACGCACTAAGGAAACCAATCACCAGTAATAATCCAAGGAGTCTTTTCATTTTTAGCCATCAGGGACAATTTTTATTTATCGATCATTCGCTACGAACATATCAAACAAACAGGAAAAATCATACCGAAAATGTGCTGCGCATTTAAAGTAACGCTAAATACTAGCTATTTTAACACCCCCATCACCCTCGAGAAAGAAAGTCTCCTCGCTATCGCCAGTCCCCCAGAAACCTATAAGGCCCCAGAAACCCAACCTGCTCCGCTTTCACCGTGCAAAATCAAGTTACTTAAGCCTCATGAGGGTCTTGACTTAAATTTCTAAAACTTGTATCAGACTAATCAAGAATTGCGTATTTGCAACAATTAATGGTTGGAGATATATACCGGTGTTTGGAATACTTCAAAGAATGGTTTTTTGGGAACTCTTTAAGGTGTTTTTCCTAGCCTTAGTGGGAATTACCGGAATTCTATTAATGGCGGGCATTGTCGCAGAAGCGACCCAGCAAGGATTGGGCCCAGCTCAAATCCTCGGCGCCATTCCACTTTTAATCCCGAGCACCCTGCCCTACACCATTCCGGCAACCACCCTTTTTGCAACCTGCGTAGTTTATGGCAGATTATCTGCAGATAATGAAGTACTTGCGATTCGTGCATCAGGAATTAATCTTGGGCAAATAATATTCCCCGGCCTTTGCCTGGGCCTAATCATGAGCACCGTTACAATGGTTTTGTATTATCAAATCATTCCCCATACGCATCATCTATTACGTGCAATGGTGTTTAACGATGCAGAAGAATTGCTTTACTCCATGCTCAAAAAGAACGGCATGATCAATCACTCGAACATACCATACTCAATGTTTGTCAAAGGGGTACAGGGAAAAAAACTGATTAACCCAACTTTTAAAAGACGCGATGCGAAAGGTGCAATTGATGTAGTTGCACAAGCAAGGGAAGCCAAGCTTACAGTTGATCGTGAACGAAAATTATTGATGATCCATATGAAACATGGCATCGCAACCTTTGAAGATGGTAGCAAGGGTTATTTTGAAGATCGTGTTTGGGAAGTTCCTTTACCCACGAATATGAACAACGATGCAAATCGAAGAGCACGCGATATGACTTGGCAAGAAATCCTCGACAAACGAGTAGAATACCAGGAAGAAATGACAAAAGTATTAAGCGAAATAGATACAGCATCAATAGCGCTTAACACCGCCTCTGCAAACCCAGATCTGCCCAAGCATGTCGAAAACTTGAAAAGCAAACTAAAACATTCCAAGCAGCAATACCTCTTTTTGAATGTGGAATTATTGATGAGACCTGCACTAAGCCTTGGGTGCTTTTGTTTTATCCTTGTTGGTTGCCCAGTCGGGATATGGTTAAGTAAAAGTGATTTCCTAAGTTCCTTTATCACATGCTTTCTGCCAATTGTGCTTATCTACTATCCGTTGATGCTGTGTGGCACGGGGATGGCAAAAGAAGGACGTATTGACCCAACCGCTTTGGTTTGGGCTGCAGATACAATAATAATTTTGATTGGAACATTTTTGTGCTGGCGCACTGTTCGCTCTTAATTTCGGCGCTTGCGAATGGTGGCCCGGAATATTCTGGACGCCCCTTCTGGCCTGTCATGCTCATCTTCTATTTCGCCCACAATTTCTTCTAAAACATCTTCGAATGTAATTAAGCCCAGCACCTTCTGAGAAACTTCATCCTGAACCACTGCCATATGCCGATGACTATTCTTAAAAATTTTTAATGCATGTGCAATGGTAGATTCTGGCCTCATAAAAATCACAGGATACAAAGCGTCTTCAAGAACAACAACTCCCTTGGCACTGATCAGATAAAAAAGATCCTTTGTATTAACAATGCCTACGACATTATCAATTTCTTTATCAAATACAGGCATGCGTGTATGGCCACCATCGCGAATCAGCTCCATGACTCGCTCGAAAGGTAAGCTCAATTCGATCATACCCATTTTTTCGCGAGGAATCATACAGTCGGAAACCTTCTTAGAGGAAAGTTGGAACACATTTTGAAGAAAAGTTGCCTGCTCTGCTTCTAAAATCCCAGCCTCTTCTGTATCTTCGATTAACAATTTCAATTCTTCCACAGAATGTACGATTACCGGAACCTCGGAAACTGAAATTCCCATTCTTCGAATTACAAACAACGCTGTTCCATTCATTATTTTAATAATGGGAAGAGTAAAGAAATTGAATAAAAGCATGGTGGAAGAAACAGCGATCGAAGCTTTTTCCGGTGCCCGCAATGCTAAAGTTTTGGGAATTAGTTCACCAAAAACCACATGAATGAATGTTACACCTACAAAAGCAATTATCGTCGCAATCCCATGTACGGTTACTTCTTTCCAGTCATGTATTACCCATTGGAATAGAGGCAAAACAATACGGGCAGCGGCGGGTTCACCAACAAAACCTAGACCAATGCTTGCAATAGTAATGCCAAGTTGGGTTGCAGCAATAGTCTGATCAAGGTTTTCGATTATTTTTTGGACTTTCGATGCACCAGCAACGCCCCCATTTACCATTTCTTCTATTCTGGTTTTACGTACGGAAACCAAAGCAAATTCAGCTGCAACAAAAAAACCATTTATAAATACAAGCACGGGTACCGCAAACAAAGCTAGCATTAAACCAATATGATCAGTTCCTGAAACAATATCCAATCCCATCAAACTCCCCTAACTAACATCATCTGCCACTTTAATTTATAGGCTAAAAAACAAAACCTTGCCATATGATGATACTTTTTTATAATATTAGATTAAGGATTATTGAATGTAAGTATCTTAATTTTAAGGAATTATATGGGAACTAGCAAAGGTCGAAGAAAAGTAGGGCGCAAAAAACGAAGAATGCGCGCAAAAATTAGACACCGCAAGTAAGAATTGGTCACCCAGACTACACCTAACTGCCAAAATAATCATTTAAAGCCTAGTATTGATTTACTGGGCTTATAGTTATTTTAACTTATTTTAAACCTCGCGTGCCCAGTCTCGCGGTTTTAAATAGATTTCATATAACTCGGCTTCTTTTGAACCTATCGTAGGCTGATAATCGTACAACCAGCGCACTTTCAATGGTAACGACATCAAAATAGATTCGATTCGACCACCGGTTTTAAGCCCAAAAATCGTTCCTCGATCGTAAAGTAAATTAAACTCTACATAGCGCCCGCGCCTATATTCTTGAAATTCTTTGTGTGCCTCACTAAAAAATTGAGTTTTACGCTTCTGAACAATAGGTAGGTACGAAGAAAGAAAAGAATTGCCACACTCTTGCACGAAACTCCAAACTTGATCCAAATTCTTATCCAGATAATCAAAAAATATTCCCCCCACCCCCCGGGGTTCATTCCTATGTGGAAGATGAAAATACTCATCACACCAAGATTTTAATTTATCGTAATCAGCGACATCCGAATGAGTTGTACAGGCTTTATGCCATACCTTGTGAAATGCGATCACATCTTCGCGAAAAGGATAATAGGGAGTAAGATCAACACCTCCTCCAAACCAAGCGCGATTACCTCGAGTCAAATAGCGAAAATTCGCATGCACTGTTGGTACAAACGGATTTTTAGGGTGAAGAACCAAAGATATACCACAGGCAGTAAAGGCACGCCCATCGCCCGGGATCTGCTTGGCGAATTCTTCCGAAAATTCACCACTTACATCAGAAAAATTAACTCCAGCCTTTTCAAAGGTAGAGCCATCCAATAGCACTTTGGTTCGGCCCCCACCCCCGGCAACCCTTTCCCAACTATCAACATGAAACTTTTTTTCGTCCTCTTTTTCCAATTTGCTAACGATTAAATCTTGAAGCGAAAGGAAATAATTACAAATTGCAGTACGATCAAGAGACATAAAAGCGCCCTCCAAAGCAAAACAAGACCAGATTGTCCAATATCATATCAAGGTATAGTCCCCACGCAAATTATTTCTGCACCCCCAGCGGGACGTTTAGTTCATCTCCCAATCTGAAAAACACCTCCCTAGCTTCTTCTTTGGGTTCCTCTGCATCCTTCCAAATGGCTTTGAATGTGTAAGAATAAAGTCTTCCAGGAACCAATTCAGGACTAAAAATCAAACGCTTTTTACCAGTGCGATCTGACTTTTTACCATCCACAAATAAATCTGCATTTTCAGGGAGAATTACCAAGAACGTCGCTCCATCGGTATTGGTTGGAACCTTTGAAACTGGCGGGGTTGTTGGAATACTTATTGGGGGAGGCGGAGTTACACCTCTAGAGTTTTGTCGAAAAAAGCGCCTGGGGTTCTTTGTGAATTCCCTATCTGGATCTTTTGGGATTTTTCCAGGGAATGGTCCAGGGTAGCCTCCCAAACCCTGCCCCACCCAGCCATACGCATAATTTGCGGTATAGTCGCCACCCCCATACCACCCCGGGCCTGCTTCAACCCAATCAAGGGTACAAAATATCAAACAGGCAGAAAAAAATATAATTCTTCGCTTCATGGTACTTCTTTTTTCTAAAAACAAATGTCATGCAATTATATTTCATGAATCCCCCCCACCTTGATGAGTGTTCTACTTTTTTCTTATCTTTGACATGGTAAAGTTACGATTGAAACGAATAAACTCTATCTAATTGACATATTTGTTTCCAACAGCTTTTTCATAAGGTTTTATCATGACCCAAGATCTTTCACTTGCTGCCAAACCTGTTTCAAATCTTTTTCAATCCGACTTAGAAAAAAATCCAGCATCATTTTCAATTTCAGATGACCAGATTCGATTCTTCAATTCCCAAGGGTATTTACCAGACATTAAGGTTCTTAGCGACATCCAAGCAGATAAACTCTTGGAAGAACTGGCCGACCTTTCCAACCCCCAATCACCTGGCAATGAACTTTTTCACGAGTATCATTCCAACGAATCCACCGACCCGAACAAAATATTATTCCATGCTTTGGGTGCTTGGCGAATCAAACCCTCTTTCCACGATATACTTTGGGCGCCTGGGTTCCTTATACCTGCCTCCCAATTACTGGGGGGTGCTGTTCGCTTCTGGCATGATCAGCTTTTCTGCAAACCCGCCCGACACGGGGGTATTGTTGCCTGGCATCAGGATTATTCTTACTGGACAAGAACAAAGCCAATGCAGCATCTCACATGCTGGATCGCACTCGATGATGCCAACGAAGAAAATGGCTGCCTTCATTATATTCCCCAAAGCCATGAGTGGGATTTACTACCCATCACGGGGCTTGCGGGCGACATGGAATCTATTAAATCTGTTCTGAAGCCTTTGGAATATGACAAGTTCACGCCCACCCCTGTTCCACTTAAAAAAGGTCACGCCACTTTTCATCACCCACTTACCATACATGGGTCATTTGAAAATCGCTCCGCCTTCCCGCGCAGAGCTGTTGTTATTAATGTTTTCCTTGATGGCACTTTTTCTTCTAGTGATGAACCATTGCTTAAAGGCGTCCCACCAGTTCCCAAAGGGCAATCGCTGAGCGGGCAATTCTTCCCACTTCTCTTCGATGGCAAAACTATCCAAGCTTGAAATGAAAACTATGCAGACTCCGCCAAGACTCCGCCATCGGCACTTACGCTCAGTTAAAATCCTGATTCTATTGGGGTTGTTGGCGACTGCTTTTTTTCTATTCACGCAGATTGATATTCGAGAATTTATTGTCTCAGGGGCTCAGTGGATCAAGGATCTTGGATGGAAAGGGATGTTTTTATATGGATCACTCTATTTCCTGCTTGGTGTATTTTCATTGCCTGCATCTCTAATCACCATTTCAGCGGGATTTCTATTCGGGTTTTTCCCTGGGGTTCTTATCGCAAACTTAGGAAGCACCCTTGGGGCAGCAGCGATGTTTATTCTCGGTCGATTTCTGTTTCGCGACTTCGTTGAAAGGCAGGTTGAGAAATCAGGCTTCCTGAAAAACTTTGACACTCTCATGGAAAAGCGTGGCTTTAAAATTGTCGTACTTGCAAGATTGGCAATCTTTATGCCCTATGGCATTTTGAATTACGCTTTCAGTGCGACTAAAATTCCACTTCGCACTTTTGTTCTCGGATCAATGATTGGTATGCTTCCAGGTTCCATACTTTACATTCTTATTGGAACTTCGATTGAGAATTTATCGGACCTGCTGGTACTAAGCAATAAACCCTCTGATCTTGCAAACTCTTCTGATCAAAACTTCCGATTCTGGTACTTCGCTTTCATGGGTGTTGGTATTCTCGCTATGTTTATTCTGCTTTATTATCTAGGAAAAATAGCTACCCTTTCGCTTAAAGATATCAGCAGGCAAGTTCATCCCAAAACAGATGACCTAAACCAGAATTCGAACCACCCTTGACCCAAGGTTTTTACTTCTTTTGCTTTCCCTGCTATCATGATTAAAAACCCGTGTAGTATGAGTATTATTTAGGAATCGCTTTGTTTCATGCCAGATCTATCTAAAAGAAATCGTTTGCCCGAATGGATGGATCAACCTGATATTGATCCAGCTTTGCACCTTCACGCTCTTAAAGGGCTCTCAAGGCTTAACTACTTTAGCAACAGCGTAAGTCTGCTCTGGAAACCTCTTCGCGCAATTGCACTGGCCAACCCACAAGATTTTTCAGTCCTAGATGTTGCAACCGGAAGTGGCGACATACCACTCGCCCTCTCAAAAAAAGCAAACCAAGCAGGCATCAACATCAAATTTAGCGTAACCGATAAATCTGCATTCGCATTAAATCTAGTCAGAGAAAAAGCACAGCAATATAATTTACCCATCCAATGCTTTGAAACCGATGCTCTCGATGGGCCCCCCTTCCCTATTCATGATGTGGTTATCTGTTCACTTTTTCTTCATCACCTTGATAACGATGAAGCCATCACTCTAATGAAACGTATGGCAAAATCTGCAAGGGTTGCAATTCTGATCAATGATTTAGAACGAAGCTGGCTTAACTGGAATATGGTTTGGATTGCTTCGCATTTACTAACGAGATCGCCGGTGGTTCATATGGATGGGCCGCGATCCGTAGCAGGGGCATTTAATCAATCTGAAGTGCTGGAGTTGGCTAAACAAGCTGGGCTTATGAATGTAAAAGTTGAAACGCGATTGCCTTGTAGGTTTTTGCTATCGTGGAAAAAAGAATGATAAAATCAAATATAAGCATTGAAGAATGTGCATCTCAGATTTGGGATGTGATCATTGTTGGTGCGGGCCCTGCAGGGGGGCTTGCTGCCATTTTGCTTGCCAGAAAAAAACTGCGGGTTCTCTTGGTTGATAGACAAGCGTTTCCCAGGCCTAAAGTTTGTGGGTGCTGCCTTAATGGAAACGCTATAGCCACCCTCAAAGAAACTGGCCTCTATCATCTACTTACTGAAAATCAAGCCATCGCCTTGAACGAAATGTGCCTGGGTAGCAAAAAAATCAACCACACCTTTCCCTTACAAAGACAGATGGTTCTTTCAAGAGAGTGCTTAGATTCCAGTCTTATCAAAGAAGCAATGCTTGAAGGCGCATTTTTCCTAGACACCACTTTGGCAGAATTAGGCCAGCTAACATCTTCATCCCGCGAAGTTTTTCTTAAGCAAGGGGAACTCCAATTCCTATCTACAGCAAAAATTGTAGCCGCCGCAGATGGCCTTGGTGGCAGGCTTCTAGTGCGCAAAAATATTACCACTCACCTTGCATCCAATAACACACGGATCGGAGCGGGGGTCACATTACTTGACCCTCCAGACTTTTATAAAAACGGCACTTTGTTTATGACTTCAGGCAATGGGGGTTATGTCGGATTAGTTCGACTTGAAGATGGGAGACTCGATCTCGCCGCTGCTTTTGATCCCATAGCTATTAAAAAGCATGGTGGCATGGGCCCTCTTGCAAAAGCACTCCTTAAGGAAATGGACTGGCCTTTACCGTTGGATGTCGAAATTGCACCGTGGCGGGGAACGCCTGCACTTACCGGCCGTATTGAACAAGTTGCTACAGAACGATTATTTGTCATCGGTGATGCTGCAGGCTATATCGAACCTTTTACCGGCGAGGGTATGGCATGGGCGTTTACAGGAGCAAACTTTGTTGCCCCGTTAATAGCCAAAGGTGTTGGTTGCTGGGAACCTGAACTAGCAAAACAGTGGATATCAAAATACAAATCTCTGATCACCAATAGGCAAGGGGTTTGCAAGGCCGCAGCTTTTCTGCTAAGGTGGCCTTTGCTTGTGAAACTTGCTCTTATGGGTTTAAAGGCCTTTCCTTTCCTGGCAAAACCAGTTGTCGCAATGCTGGATAAACCGAACAAGGCTGCAACAAGCATCTAAGGAATCAACATGCATCTTGCTTTTTTGGGTTGGGGAACTGCGGTTCCCGAGGGCACATTATTTCAGGAAGAAGCATTGGAACTGGCACGATCACTTTGCCCCCAATCTGAGGAGCAATTAAACTGGCTGCCTAAGTGGTACTCACAAACAGGGATTAAAACCCGTGGAATCATTCTAGGACGGCCCGTTCTTGATGATATCCTGCAAAAGAAAAACGAAACGGGGTCGCCCTTTATTCCAAATGGAAAGCCTGATGACCTTGGCCCAACCACGGCTCAACGGATGGAGCATTTTCAAACACTCGGGCCGCCTCTTGCGCTTTTAGCCAGTCAGCAAGCCTTAGAAAACGCTAAGATTTCACCAGAAAACTTCAGTCATTTGATCACGGTCACCTGCACCGGTTTTTTTTCCCCAGGCTTCGATTACCACCTGATCCAGAACCTTTCGCTTTCCCCATCGGTTGCTCGAACTCAGGTCGGTTTCATGGGTTGCCATGGTTCTCTCAATGGTTTGCGGGTAGCTCATGCGTTTGTAAAATCACAACCGGATGCCAAGGTTCTGCTTTCTTCCCTTGAGCTTTGCAGCACGCATTTTCATTATGGTTGGGATCCACAAAAGATTATTGCAAACGCATTGTTCGCAGATGGCGCAGCATCAGTTGTACTCGGTGCTTCAGATAATGTTTCCAAAGAAACTTGGAAGCTTGCTTCCTCGGGTTCTTGTATTCTTCCCGATTCCGCAAATGCAATGACCTGGAACATTGGCGATCATGGGTTTGAAATGACCCTCGCAAAACAAGTCCCTGGCCTGATAAAAAAACACCTCAAACCATGGCTTGAACAATGGTTGGCAAAAAGTGGATTGAAGTTGGATGATATTAAATCCTGGGGCCTGCACCCAGGAGGCCCACGCATTCTTACAGCTATCGAAGATGCTCTCTCTTTACCAGCCCAAGCTTCCGAAATTTCACGCGAAATACTTTCAAACCATGGCAATATGTCGAGCGCTACACTTTTGTTCATCCTGAAAAAGATGGCAGAAATCGAAGCACCAAGACCTTGCGTGGCTCTAGGCTTCGGCCCTGGGTTAGCCGCAGAAGCCGCATTGTTTATTTAAACAGGATCTTTTGCATCCGCTAGTTCTTTCATCACTATCTCTTGCACCGTTTCCATTTTCGCCATGCCTTTGGTTTCGCGCATCACTGCACCCTTAATAGCATCTGCAGCTTTTACTTTCCCGTTTTTAAAATCAATAACTGCTTTGGGATTGCCTGCAATTGCTTTGCGCACGATTTCAATGATTTGATTTACATCTCCTACCACTTTGAAACCTAAGGCATCCATACAAGCTTTTGGATCTTCGCCTGTTTCGAGCATTCTGGCATAAACTTCACGCGCTCTTTGCATGTTCAATCCTGTTTTTGCGATCTCAGTAACAAGACCTGCAAGCATTTCAGGAGAAAGGGCAAAGTCTTGAACCTCTTTCTTCTGCTCATTCAGGGTGCTTAAAACCTGATTGGTGATCCAATTACATGAAGCCTTCGCATCGCCCGACTTTTTAGCAGTCTCTTCAAAGTAAGATGTAAACTTCCTACCCTGACAAACCAACACGGATGAATCATAACGGCTCAAAGAATATTCTTTCACCAAGCGCTCCCTGCAGGCTGAAGGTAATTCACCCATGCCCGCTCTGACCTGCTCAATCACCTGATTAGTCACTTTCACGGGTACCAAATCAGGCTCCGGAAAATATCGGTAATCCGAAGCTTCTTCCTTTCTTCTTTGCACAATAGTTGCACCTTTTTGATCATCCCAACCCGCGGTACACTTAGGCACTTCACCAAATCTTTTACCATCTTTCAAAAACTGATCATACTGGCGTTGCGCTTCGTACTTGATCGATTTCTCTACCGCACGAAAACTATTCAGGTTTTTTACTTCTACGATTGGAGTAGCTGCTACCGTACCATCGGGCATAGTAATATGAATGTTCACATTGGCATCGCAACGAAGGCTACCTTCCTGCATTTCGCAATCAGAAATCTCCAACTCCTTCAAAAGCAACTTAAGCTCTTCAAGATATAATCGAGCTTCTTCGCCAGACCTGATATCGGGCTTGCTTACAATTTCCAAAAGGGGAGTACCGGTACGATTTAAATCAACCTTTGAATCGCTGCCCCCGCCCGATTCATCGTGAATCGATTTCCCCGCATCTTCTTCTAAATGAGCGCGAAAAATCCCAATCTTTCTTGTTCCCAGCGATGTTTCGATTTCCAAATGACCTTCACTTGAAAACGGTAGATCGTACTGGCTGATCTGGAAATTCTTGGGCAGGTCAGGGTAATAATAATTCTTCCTATCCCACTTGGTATACGTTGCTATGGTGCAATTAATTGCTAACGCAGCCTTCATTGCCAACCCAAAGGCATGTTTGTTCATCACGGGCAAGACACCAGGCATACCAATGCAAACCGGACAAGTCGAAGAATTAGGAGCTAGCCCGAATTTCGTGCTGCAACCGCAAAACAATTTAGTTTTGGTCAAAAGCTGCACATGAACTTCTAAACCTACCACGATTTTAAATTTCTCTTCTACTGCATTATCCATGGAACTCTCTTTAATTTAAATCATATCATTCAGTCAAATTCGGAACCGCTAATTCATTTTATTCGTTTTTGCAATAGTTTCACATGGAATATTAATTTCCCTTAGAATATTTGAGAGAAATAAAAACAGCCCGTGCTTTTACACACGGGCTGCGCAAACAGATTAACTAGTTACTTGCTGGTTTTCTTCGGATCGGCACTTTCGCCTGTACGAATTTCTTTCAGCCTGTTTTTCTGCTCATCATTTAAGACTCCTTCAACTTCAGTCTTTTCCTTGGCCTTCAGCTCTTTAAGCTGCTTTTCAAGGTCGGCTCCCTTGCCGCGGTAATCCGTTTGGATTTTATAAATCCTCTGAACTTGATCATCACGCAGGCCAAGCTTCTTATACTGGGCGGGAAGTTGTCCCTTCAACTTGTCTTCTGCTGCTGCTAAAACGCAAATCGCAGAAAGAAAAACACAAAGAGACAACAACTTCATCGAATTAAAACGCATGTGGGCGTCCTCCTAAAAACCACTTCTAACCTTTAGAAATAAGCACAAAACAATTCTATGCCAAAGATCCAAGATATCAGGTATAATTTATATCGCAATAACTTTTTCAATGTATTTTGTTTTTTTCTTTGCACCCTCGCATACAATAATCTTGTGTTTAAATCATGGTATTACCAACACCCAACCCCTCTTTATCAAGGATTAATTATCATGAAGGGCAATGACAAAATTATCGAAGGATTGAATCAAGCACTCACCATCGAACTTACCGCTATCAACCAATACTTCATTCAGGCCAAAATGTGCAAGAATTGGGGCATCAGCAAACTTGCTGCAAAACATTACGAAGAATCCATGGGCGAAATGAAACACGCTGAAAAACTCATCGATCGCATTCTTTTTCTGGATGGGGTTCCTGAAATCGCTAGGTATGATGTGATTCGCGTTGGTTCGGATATTCCCGAACAATTTACCAATGATCTTGCTCTCGAAACAAAGGGCGTTTTAGCCTACAACAACTTGATTGCTCTTTGCGCGCAGGTAAAAGATTACGGCACCCACGAACTCGTGGCACCTATTCTTACCGATTCGGAAGAACATGTTGATTGGTTGGAAACCCAATTGCATTTGATTCAAACTTTGGGCCTGCCCAAATTCCTTCTTTTGCAATCCGAGGCCAACGCTTAATGAGTTGGGCGGTCTGATAAAGAACCATTCTCACGAATAATTTGATTCAACTTCTTATGGCAGGCAGTACACCCACTGCCTGCTTCTGATTCCTTTTGTAACTCTGCTAGGCACCCAATTTTTTTGATTCGCGTAATCTCAATCACCTCAACTTCGGTAATGCCTAGGCATTTGCAAACAATCAGGTCTTCGCCCAGAATTAAAGTACAATTGTTTTGGTTCATCACACCCTCTTATTGAGATCCAATATCATTAAGTCTAGGCCCCTTCACCACTACTTGTCAACTTCTTTTTCCATTTTAATCCCATTCCTATTGAAATGGTACTAATTTAGTTCTATTATTAATGTGTAGGTAATTCTTTATCTTTATCTTTAAGGTTTTTATGTCTTTCTTCAGCCGAAAAATGGATTATGCTTTGTTGGTGCTTTCGCACCTGCACGGCAACCCCGACGGCTCATCTGCTAGAGAAATTTCTGCTAAATTTTCCATCAGCAGGCCTTTCTTAGCCAACATTATGAAAACCCTTTGCCATCATGGCTATTTGTCTAGTCATCGGGGCGTTCATGGTGGGTATGTTTTAATCCGCAAACCCGAAGACATTGCACTTGCAGATATTATGCAATCTCTTGACGAACCCTTTCATCTCACGGATTGCAGCAAAGATATCGAAAAGCAAACCTGCTCTGCCAGAAATTTCTGCCCGATTCGCACCGGCATGAGTGGGGTTCACGATCGCATTCGCACTATACTTAAAGATGTGACACTTGCTGAGATTCTTGACCCGACAATCAGGCCCAGCATCTCTCGTCAATTTGGACTCGAACTTGTTTCTCACGGAACACACAAATAATTTCACCGGTCTCTGGAGGACTTTTTTTATATGTTCAAGCTACCTGTTTACATGGATAACAATTCAACCACTCGAACTGATCCTCGCGTTCTCGAGGCAATGATGCCTTACTTCACCGAAAAATTCGGGAACTCTGCCAGTCGTAATCACGCTTATGGCTGGGAAACCGAAGAAGGGGTTGATCTTGCTCGCGAACAAGTCGCTAGCATCATCAATGCTTCTTCCAAAGAAATCATTTTCACCAGTGGTGCTACCGAAAGCAACAACCTTGCTATCAAGGGCGTTGCTGCGATGTACAAGAAAAAAGGTAACCACATTATATCTGCCGTAACCGAACACAAGGCGGTTATCGATACTTGCATGCGCCTTGAGCGTGATGGTTGCACGGTCACATTTCTTCCCGTGGATAAATATGGTATTGTCTCACCCCAGCAAGTCGCTGATGCCATTACCGACAAAACTATCATCGTCAGCATTATGGCTGCCAATAATGAAATCGGTACCGTTCATCCCATGAAAGAAATCGGCGCAATCTGCAAAGCTAAAGGCGTGCTCTTCCATACCGATGCAACTCAAGCCGTTGGGAAAATCCCAATGGATGTTGAAGATATGGGCATCGATCTTCTTAGCATGACCGCCCATAAAATGTATGGCCCCAAAGGCGTTGGCGCTCTTTATGTCCGCAGAAAAGACCCGCGCGTTCGACTTGATGCAATGCTTGATGGCGGCGGCCACGAGCGCGGTATGCGCAGCGGAACCCTTAATGTAACCGGCATTGTCGGCATGGGCATGGCTGCTGAAATCTGCCGTAAAGAACTTCATTCTGAATCCGAGAGGTTGCTTAAACTTCGTAATAGGCTTCATGAAGGCATTAACTCCAAGCTTGAAGATGCATACTTAAACGGCCACCCCATTCATCGCCTGCCAGGCAACCTCAACATCAGCTTTGCTTTTGTTGAAGGTGAAGGCCTTATGATGGGCATCAAAGATGTGGCAGTTAGCTCAGGTTCTGCATGCACCTCCGCCAGCCTTGAACCTAGTTATGTACTTAAAGCTCTTGGGTTGGGCGATGAACTTGCCCACAGCAGCATCCGTTTCGGCTTGGGCCGATTCAATACCGAAGACGAAGTTGATTTTGTCATCAACGATGTGGTCAGGGCTGTCAACCATCTGCGCGACATGAGCCCGCTTTACGAAATGCACCGCCAAGGGATCGACCTCAAAACCGTCCAGTGGGCTGCGCATTAAGCAAAGTAAATTTTCTTTTATTACAGTTTATTCAGGAGGATTTTATATATGGCATACAGTACCAAGGTTCTCGAACACTTTAGCAACCCGCGCAATGTCGGCAGTTTCGACAAAGATGACCCAATGGTCGGCACAGGCATTGTTGGCGCACCCGAATGTGGGGACGTCATGAAGTTGCAGATCAAGGTCAACCCACTTACGGGCCTTATTGAAGATGCCAAATTCAAAACTTTTGGTTGTGGCAGCGCCATAGCTTCCAGTAGCCTTGCTACCGAGTGGGTCAAAGGGAAATCCCTTGACGCTGCCCTTGGTATCCGCAATACTGAAATAGTTGAAGAGCTTGCTCTTCCACCCGTGAAAGTTCATTGCTCCGTGCTTGCTGAAGATGCAATCAAGGCTGCAATCAAGAACCTTCAGGATAAACAAGCTAACGCACCGCAGACCGTTAATTCTTAGTTCACAGGAATTCTTTTACACATAAGGAGATTTTATCATGCCGATTACTTTGTCCCCTAAAGCTTCTAGCGAAGTTAAACGCATCGTTACTGACCAACGCACCACCGGCGATTTCCCTGAAAAGGTTTATCTCCGTCTTCGCGTAGTTGGCGGCGGCTGCTCCGGCTTCCAGCACAAACTCGACCTCGATGAAAACATGAACGAAAAACTTGATGAAGTTTTTGATATCGATGGTGTTCCTATTGTTGTTGACAAGCGCAGCTTGATGTATCTTTCTGATGCCAATGTTGATTTCCATGATGATTTGAACAAGCGGGGCTTCAGTATTACAAATCCCACCGCCAAAACCACTTGTGGCTGCGGCAGTTCATTCTCCATGTAATTTTGCTACCTTCTTAAAAGGGGGCGTTCTTAAATAAGATCGCTCCCTTTTTTAATTTCATGAATTATTTTGAATTATTATCTTTGGCTCGTGAATACAAGATTGATTTGATCAATCTTGAAGCGAATTATTTAGCTGCCAGCAAAAAACACCACCCTGACTTCTCAAATTCTGCGATTTTTGATACCGAAGCACTTAAGCTATCAGCTATGGTCAACCAAGCATATTCAACCTTAAAAGACCCATTTCAAAGGGCTGAATACCTGTTAAAGCTTGAAGATGGCAAGAATTCTGAAGAAATACGGACTGTTCCGCCTGATATTTTAGAAGAAGTGATGGATATTCGGTTTGAGCTGGAATCGCAGGCAAAAAGCTCAGAAATATCTGACGAACTGAAAAAAAAACTCACTTCCCGACTAAATAATTTCGAAGTTAGATTGTTAATTCTTTTTGAACAACTAAAATGTTCATTGCATGAGGATCGGGAGAGGATTCTACTAGACATAAGGCTTTGCCTAAACTCTAGCAAGTATTTTCAAAATATCCTTAGCGAGATTGACAATTAGGGCGCTTAGCTCAGTTGGTAGAGCGGCATGCTTACACCGTGTTGGTCGGGGGTTCGAATCCCTCAGCGCCCATTAGATTACCTTTCATTTCTTCGGTAATTTCAGATAAAATACAAGAATCTCCGAAGGCTTTAATCAATTCTTAAACCTTATTTTAAAAGTACCTCCAAGGGGTCACACGCTACCCTAAATTGCAAAGCCATTTTCTCGGATTGTAATGTTGCAATTTCTTAAAATTTAGTGAGCAACCAAGTACTACTCCAACAGTTAGAAATATTTAATAAAAGTTTACTGTCTTAGACGATCTCACCAATTAAGTTTTTCGACACATGATTTTTATGATATTGCTCAAGGAACCGTAGAACCAAACACAGGCAAATGGGAAAAGCACGAAAATTAAAATGATATAAGCCAAGTTGCTTGGGAAATAAGTTTTCATTTCAGATAAAATTAAATAGCCCAAGATCAAATTAAAAAAGGCACCCACGATTGTAAAGGTAACGCTTTTAACTAATGTGTTTTTTTGTTCACGGTTTGTATTCAAATTTAACTCAACATTTAACAATAAAAATGCATGGAATGAACTAGTGAGATCAAATTTTAGAATCGTCTTTTGACAAAAGCCCAGCCACAACCAAGCAAATTCTAGTTTGAGCTAAAAATTAATTAAAGTCAAATACTGTCTTTTCAATTAATTCTATCGTGAAGTTTAGAATTTCATAACATCTAGAAAGATTTTATCAGCTTTCAAATTTCCTTTTGTCATATCTCACATCAGCTTATGCCAAATTATTTACCTAATTGGCCAACAGGGAATAAG
>CALARU010000413.1 GCA_937888715.1 uncultured Planctomycetaceae bacterium
TAGTCGTACTTAAAACCAAATCAGTCGTTATCTTTTTTCAGGTCGAGGGCACGGGCTGTAATTCAAACACTGACCCATACTTTAGAGCTTCACCAATCCGCTCGTAACGCAACAACTCTCTAACCCTGTCAAGTTTTCTAGCGTCTTCAACAGTGAGATAAGGGGCCCAGCCGGTATCATCATTAATCAATTCCACCGCAACTTCTGCTGCATACCGACCTACATGGATCAATTTGGTCTTTTTGATTGTGCTCATTTTTTAACCCTTTGTCTGAATGCCGAATCCCATAATTTTGGATCTGGCCTATAGGATGTTATCAATACTGCAGGTTTTTCTAATCCTCGCGGGATTCCCCATACAGCATGAACAAAGGCACCGTTTGAATCTTTCTGCAAAACCAACAATGCCTTCCCCTTTGGATAATCGGGATATTCTTCAACGACAACTCCTTCTGAAATCCCTGCAATTATCTCGTCTACATTTAGGCTATGCTCGGCAATTTGGTCGTATCCGTGCTCCGAAATCCGAATATCCCCAGATAAAACCAAGCTTTTTATTTCCTGTAGCATTTCAGAGAAATCCTTTACTTGCCATGCCACAGAACTACTTTAATTAAATGATAACCTCTGGTCGGTAATGCACCAACCCCTAAAGAATGATTCTTAGGACAATGACTTTGCCTTTTATAAAAATCAGTCGTTATCTTTTTTCAGGTCGAGGGCACGGGCGCCCATGCGTGCCATGAACTTCAACTTCTGCCTGCCGGAAAGCTCTTTGGTGTAGCGATCCTTGACCGCATCAATCCAGCGCACTGGTCTTTGACCATAATCCGTGATAACCCGAGTCAACACCGGCCCCTTTTTATCCAATGCAATCTGAATCGAAGCTTCGAGATCATCACCAGGTTTTATCTCGTGGTAATCCACGCCAAATCCCTTTGCTAAAGCCTCATAATTCATGCGTGCAAGAATAGTTGCTGTAGTGCGCAAGTACGCCTGCTTCTGAAGTTTTTGCATGTAATGATATGTCTGATCATCGAGCACGAAAAACTTCACGGGCAAACATTCTCGTGCCGTTGTCGAAATTTCCATCGCACTCATCAAGAAACATCCATCGCCGGTGATAGTTACCACTTGTCTGTTTGGAAAAGCTTTCTGGCCACCAATGGATGCAGGAATGGACCAACCCATCGCTTGATTATCGGTTGGGTTGAAATAGTGTCTGGGCCTGCGTGTGGTAAACGCCTCTGCTGCCCAATGCTCGCTTAAGGTAACATCAACATAAGTAAGGGCATCAGGTTTGGTCGACTTCCTTAATGCCAATATGAATTGCATCGGATCAATGCCACACTTTGAATTGGGCTTAGCGTTAGCCCGGGCATCGTCGGCCTTCCATGAAGCAATGCAAGAGGTTAGCTTTTCGCTTTTATTTCTTCGGATAGCGGATTCGTTTTCCAAGAGCTTTCTCATAAAGAAGCCAGCATCGGTATGTACGGCAACGGTCGCTTTTTTAATTTTGTTGATGTTATTTGCATTAGCATCAACATGAATAAGGTACGGCTTGGGCGGGAGAGAATAAAAAGCGGTGGAAACTTCACTGAACTTGACGCCGATGGCAAGCACCAAATCCACAGCCATAAAGGCTTTTTCGGCAGTGGGGGTTCCCTGTGGGCCATAGCCCCAGCCCACTGCCAAGGGGTGGCATTCATCGATTGCGCCCTTGCCTGAAACACTGGTTGCAACAGGGGCCTGCAGCACCTCTGCAAGGGTAGTAAGTTCATCGGAGAAATCCTGACACCCGATTCCAGCATATATTCCAACTCTTA
>CALARU010000414.1 GCA_937888715.1 uncultured Planctomycetaceae bacterium
CTTTGGCAGCTCTGTTTGGTTACACCACCGATTTGCGTGGCGCAACCAGCGGTACCGCAGCGTTTACCATGGAGCCCAGCCATTACGCTGAAGTGAAGGAAGAACTCGCGGACATTCCTAAAAAGGCAAACTAGTTCTTAGTTCCACATGGAACATTGGTAGAAGCCCCGGATTAATCTCTGGGGCTTTTTTTATTGTTCCACATGGAACATCACCAACCCTCCATCATTCTAAACATATTCTTGTTCCACATGGAACATTACCAACCCTCCATCATTCTAAAAATATTCTTGTTCTACATGGAACATTCGTATTGCCTTGATTGAATTATGTGGTTATATCCCGCCCTCTGATCAAGTTCGTTTTAAGTATCAGGAGTTAAATCATGATGGATAAGAAAGCAAGATTGGGCCGTGGGCTAGACGCTCTTATTAATTCAGGCAATGAAGGCTACACCACCGGGACTTCGTCAAATGTAGTACCTGTGGATTCAATTGAAACCAATCCTAACCAACCCCGAAAAACCTTCGACCCAGATCAACTTGCATCCCTCGAAGAAAGCATTCGCAATCATGGCGTTTTGCAACCTTTGGTCGTCAGGCAGGTCGATGGGAAATATCAGCTAATTGCAGGTGAGCGAAGGCTTCGGGCTTCCCGTGCTGCAGGCCTTGTTTCCGTTCCTGTGCATGTCGTCGAATTTAATGATCAGGAAGTCGTTGAAGCCGCACTCGTGGAAAACATCCATAGGTCGGATTTAAACCCAATCGAAAAAGCACAGGGCTTTAAAGAATATCTCGATCGCTATCAAGTTACCCACGATCAACTTGCAAAAAGATTAGGAATGGCTCGCACCACCATCACCAACCTTGTTGCTTTACTAGAGCTTGCAACCGAAGTTCAGGAAGCTATTCGAGTTTGCCAGATTACCACAGGCCATGCCAAGGTTTTGAAAGGCATCACCGATAAAGCCAGACAGATTCAAATCTGCAAGGAAATCATTGCCAAGGGCCTTTCTGTTCATGCCACCGAATCCCTTACGAGACAGCTTCCAACAGAACCTTCAGATGCCTCGGTGAATTACACCGCAGATCTGGGCGAGGAAAAAGCGGATCACAAAACTAATCATGTTCGCTTGGTGGAAGAGGAATTGTGCCAGAAGATCGGTATGCGCCTCGAAATCAAAGTGAAAGCAAAAGAGCGCGGGCAAATTGTTTTACCTTTCGATAACAATGACGAATTCGAAAAACTTTGCGAGTTCTTCAAACGCTAACCTAAGGCTCCTGTCTCAGGATTCTTCGGGTTCAAAAAAGGGGGCTACACGCATAGCTCCCTTTTTTATTTCACTTGGACCTCTTCCTATTTTAACTTCATAAGGTTGACAAACTATAAAAAACAGAGGGATTTTTACACTTTACAACCCCTTGCGTGACTGGGAGTTCTGGCTTGTTCAGGTAAAGATTTGAACTGATTTCATATTCCTTCCAGATCGAGGTTTCCATTCTGCCCTAAGATTGGTAAAACATCTATACACGGGGTGTAGCTCAGCTTGGCTAGAGCGCTTGGTTTGGGACCAAGAAGTCGCAGGTTCGAATCCTGTCTCCCCGACTCTTTCAACTTAAGCTCTTCTTTTTTAAGATGCAGAGCTTTTTTTATTCCCCTTTAGCTCTCCCCTTATCCTCGCTTCTTTTAAGTTTTCTCTTATCAACCTGCTTAAGGTAGTGTAAGTTAATTCTCTACTGCTTAATAACTAATCACCTTCAAGGTACTTTGATTATGTTGAACAACATCTCACGCAGAA